>CAZYAW010000247.1:0-17247 GCA_964646045.1 uncultured Victivallales bacterium
ATCCAAGGCAAATACGCAAAAATTTGGCCGGTTGGAAATTCCTTGTTGGATATTGGATATTCAGTCCCCCGAAAAACCTGATGGAGCCTGCGAAATCACGAGGCCCGACTGAAACCGGAGTCAGAAGGCGCCGAAGAGGACGCTGGTGAAGGTGACGACCGGGGTGGTTTCGCGCACGTCGTCCAGCGCGGCGCGCGCTTCGGCCAGCATTTCCTCCAGTTGGCGGTACAGCGTGTCGTCCGGCGCAAACAGGCGGCCCATCAGGCCCTCGCCCGCTTCGAGACGGCGCGAAATCTCGCGCAGCGAGGCGACGGAAGCCTGCAGGTCGTTGTAGATTGTGTCTTCCGTCGACATCAGTTTGCCGAGTGCGCCCTGACCTTGTTCTACGCGATCGACGATCGTTTTTACGGAGGCGAGACCGTCCCTGAGATCGTTGTAGAGCGTTTCGTCGGGCGAGAGCAATTTCCCCAGTACGCCTTCGCCGCGGTTGAGTCGGTCGGTCACGTCGCGGATTTGGGCGGTCGCCTCGCGCAAGTTGTCGATGATGCCGCCTTCGCCGGCCACGTCCTTGCGGGCGGCGCTCATCACCTCGGCCGCGTCGTCCATCAGATCGCGCGGCGGCTCGCCGATGAAGAGGTGAGTCGGCGGCATGGAATCGGCATCCGGGGTGCCCTCGTCTATTTTGATGAATCGTCCGCCGAAAACGGAGGAGGGGACGATGCTGACGGTGTAGTTCTTGCGCATGTCGAGCTTTTGCTTGAGTTCCAGCTTCACATAGACGCCGTCGGTGTCCAGACGCAAGTCCACCACTTCTCCCACCGGCATGCCGCGTACCACGACGCTGTCGCGTTCGCGCAGGCCCATAACGTCCCTGAAAACGACATCCATGGCGTGGGTTTCCTTGCCCATGCGGGTGTCCGTCACCACAAAGGTGAAGTAGGCCAGGCCGGCCAGCAAGGCGGCTACGAACAGGCCCACCACGATTTCCGTGAGCGATTCTTTGGAAAACAAACCTTTTTTCATGTGCGCTTCCTTTCCCATTCTCCACGGCGGGTGATGTATTGCGAATCCAAAAAGGCGCGTACTTCGGCACGGTCGGAACGAATAAAGCGATCCGGTTTCGAAAGCTCGATCATGACGCCCTGGTGCAGCATGGCGATGCGCGTGCCAATGGCCAGCGCGCTATGCAAGTCGTGCGTGACGACTACGCTGGTGACGCCCAGCTCCTGCCGCAAATCGTCGATCAGACGGTCAATGGTGCGTGACGTGACGGGGTCCAGACCCGAGGTCGGCTCGTCGTAGAGGACGATTTGCGGGCGGCGCACGATGGCCCGCGCCAAACCGGCGCGTTTTTGCATGCCGCCCGAAATTTCCGACGGTTTCTTTTCGCCGTCGTCTTCCAGTCCCACCATTTTCAGGACTTCTCGCGTACGCTCCTCGATTTCATCGTTGGGCATGGCGGTTTTTTCTCGTAACGGCAAGGCCACGTTCTCGAAGACGGAGAGCCAGGCCAGCAGGGCGGCGCCCTGAAACAGATAGCCGAACTGTTCGCGCAGGGTTTCGAGGCGTTGTCCGCCGGCCTCGCTGATGGCCTCTCCGCCGACGCGCACGCAACCGGTGTCCGGGGTCATGAGACGCACCATGTGTTTGAGCGTAACGCTTTTGCCGGCTCCGGAGGTTCCCACGATGACGAACGTCTCGCCCTGTTCGATGGTCAGGTCGATACCGTCCAGAATCTTCCGTCCGCCCAGTTCCTTGGTCACATTCTCGAAACGTATCATGGCCGCCAGTCTCAATAGTAGAACAGGCCTGTAATGAGCAGGCCGACGAAAAGAATCATCAGAAACGAGACGATCACCGCCTTGCGCGTGGCCAGGCCGACCCCGACCGCGCCGCGACTGGCCGAAAAACCCTCGTGGCACGAGACGATCGTGATGATCATGCCGAACAGCATGGCCTTGAGCAGACCCACGTACAGGTCCTTGGCTCTGGCGAAACGAAAGGCGTTGTCTATGTAGTGGAGCCAGGAAACCGACAAAAGGGCATTGGCCACGATGCCGCCGCCGACCACGCCCATCATGCAGGTGTAAAAAGCCAGCAGCGGCGTCATAATCGTCATGGCCGTTAGACGCGGAACCACCAGGTAGCGCACCGGATCGATCGACATGATTTCCAGGGCGGCAATTTCCTCCGACACCGTCATGGTTCCCAATTGCGCCGCCATGGCCGATCCGACACAGGCCGCCAGGATGAGCCCGGTCATGAACGGTCCCATCTCGCGCAACATGGAGACCATCACGGCCGTGCCCACATTGGCCTCCTGGTTGAAGTCGCGCAGGGCGATGCCCGTATTGAGGGCCAGCACCATGCCGGTAAAAAGCGCGACGATCGTGATGACGCCCAAACTGCGAATGCCGTACACGTACATGGCCGAGACGGTTTCCCGTCGCATTCGGCGTTTCAGCACGAGACGCATGCCGAACAGTCCCCGCAGCAGCAGCAACGAGGCCCGTCCGATTTCGCGGCAGGAGGTGAAGGTCCAACGACCGATCCTCCCGAAAAAACCGACGGGCGTCGTCAATATCTCCGGTTCGCGCGTTATCACGAAAACTCTCTCCTACTGTTTCGCAACCTGTCGGACCCTGAATCGTCTGCGGCCAAGGAAATGAAAGTGCTACCGTTGCCGATTTGGCCGGAGATTGTCAAACACAAAGAACGCGATCCGGACGCATCATTGCATCGCACTGTCGGCCATGCGCCACATTCTCTGCTCGATTTTCACAGGCATAAATCCCGGAATCAGCGACACCGCGACCTCGTGTCCACAGGCGCAAGCATAAGATCCCGCATACCCCGCAACCTGCGATAAGCGGGACGGTTGCGCTTCCGGGCTGCGGCCGTCGCGTCACCCCGGGCAGACCGCCTATTTCGGTACCGTTTTGCGCGGATACCGTGGGACGTAGCGCCTGTCATCCGGCGAGAACGGCGAGATGACAGGGAATTGACACTTGATTCGCCCCTCGCGACTTGCTAGGGATAGATGCAGGTGAAGCAGGAAGGAGATCGTTGCGATGGGCGGAATGTTCGGCACTATATCCCAAAACGACTGCGTATGCGATCTTTTCTTCGGTACCGACTATCATTCGCATCTGGGAGCCATGCGCGGCGGCATGGCCGTATGGCGCGAATCGGGGTTCACGCGTCATATTCACGATATTACCAATACGCAGTTTCGCAGCAAGTTCGAGGACGATGTCGGCAAGATGGCCGGCCGCTCCGGCATCGGCGTGATCAGCGACTACGAGGATCAGCCGCTGCTGATCGCCTCGCATCTGGGTCCCTACGCCATTGTCACGGTCGGCAAGATCGGCAACAGCGATTCCCTGGCGCAGGAAGCGTTCGGGAAACGCACCACCCATTTTTCCGAGATGAGTTTCGGCAAGATCAATCCGACGGAGCTGGTCGCGACTCTGATCAACCAGGAAGCCACTTTCGAGGACGGCATCCGCAACGCACAGCAGCGCATCGAAGGTTCGTGCAGTCTGCTGCTGCTGACCCCGGGCGGATTGTACGCCGCCCGCGACCGTTTCGGACGAACACCTCTGATTATCGGCGAAAAAGAGGGGGCGCGCGCCGTCGCTTCGGAATCCTGTTCCTTTCCCAACCTCGACTTCACGCCCGTCCGCGACCTGGGACCGGGCGAAGTGGTGCGCATCGCGCCCGACGGCGTGGAAACGCTCAAGCCGCCGCTCGACGTGCTGCAAGTGTGCGCCTTTCTCTGGATCTACTACGGCTATCCGGCGTCCACCTACGAATCCGTCAACGCGGAGGAGGCTCGCAATCGCTGCGGGCGGGCTCTGGCGCGACGCGACGATATTCGGCTCGATTTCGTGGCGGGCATTCCGGATTCCGGCACGGCCCATGCCATCGGCTACGCCGCCGAAGCGGGCGTCCCCTACAAGCGTCCCTTTGTCAAGTACACCCCCACCTGGCCGCGCAGTTTTATGCCGCGCGATCAGCGCGTACGAGATCTGATAGCGCGCATGAAACTCATCCCGGTGCGCGAACTGATCCGCAACCGCAACATCATGTTCTGCGAGGATTCCATTGTGCGCGGCACGCAGCTTCAGGACATCATTCGACGCCTCTACGACTACGGCGCCGGCGAAATTCACATGCGGGCCGCCTGTCCTCCGTTGGTGTATGCCTGTCCCTACCTCAACTTTTCGCGTACGCGCTCCGAGATGGAGCTGGCCTGCCGATCCGCCATTGCCGCATTGGAAGAAGCGCCGCCGGAGTCGCTGGAGGAGTATACACGGCCCGATTCGGAAAAATACGCCCGCATGATCGAGATCGTTCGGCGGCGCCTGAAATTGACGTCGTTGCGCTATCAGCGCATAGACGACATGATCGAAGCCATTGGCCTGCCGCGCGAAAAACTTTGTACCGCCTGCTGGACCGGTCGCAAAACGCCCGGCGCATAGCGGGTGAACGCGCGGGTAGGGGCTAAAGCATGTACAGCAGCCAGGCGGCGATCATGACATGGCAGGAAAAGGACGGAGCCGGTTCCGCGCCATCGCGCAAGATCTCGATCACTCCGCCGTGTACGGGATTGTCCGGGTCGGCTTGCGCCTTGAAACGTCGCTGAATTTCCTTGTAATCGTGTTCGCGCAGGGCCGTGAAGATCGGGGCCGCCAGCCTGCGGCGAGCCGGACTTTGATACTCCCATTCGGTTTCCAGGGCTCTCATGGCGGATTTTTGTTCGCCGAGATGACGCAGCAGCCAGCGGTTGGGAATCTCCAGCAATGCGCACAGTCCGTCCATGATTTCGAAGCGGTCCTCGCGTTCTTCCAGCTTGGAGAGAGTGTGAAAAAGCAGTTTGGCGTACTGTCGCGCGGGAGCCTCGAAACGCAAAAGCGCACGCGCCGCCGAACTCAGCGCTTTGCGTGCCGCGCTTTCCTCCTGCAGAAGCCGCACCAGCGGCGCCACCGCGCGTTCATCGCCGATTTTCCCCAGGGCACGCGCGGCCATGGATTGAACTTCCGGTCGCGCGGCATCGTGCAGCGCCGCCGTCAAGGCGTCGAAGGCCGGTCGGTAGCGCAGTTCGCCCAGAGCCCAGGCCGCATGCGACGCCACGTAGCGCGCGTTGGAATCGGTGAAGATCGTCAGTATCTGTTGGCCGGCCCCCGCGCTGGCGGTTTCCGCCAAAGCGCGAATGGCCGCCACCCTCACATCGTAGGACGGATCGCGCATCAGCTCGCACAGCGGACCCACGGCCAGCGGCGAAGGGTGCGCGGCAAACCAGCGGGCCGTACGACAGCGCGTATCTTCGTCCTCGTGATAGATCCTGCGTTCGGTCATAATCAGGCGCAGCGGCGCCATGGAGAGCGACGCGAAGAAGTCGCCAACTCCGTACCAGGGACGCGTGTTGGCCAGTTTGCGCAACAGCCCGACGACCAGCAGGCAGACCGCGCCGCCGCCGAAGAGCAAGTAGCCCTTGATCCAGTCGAAATGGAAAAGTCCGTTTGCCAGGGAAACGCTGCCGCGCGGCAGCGCGACATCCTCGAGTAAAAAACCGAAAAATATCTGCCAGGCGCCCGCAACGAGAATCAGCGCCAAGTGATACAGGTTCATGGCTTCAAACGAGTCTTCCCGGCTGACATGATGATGTTCGATCGTGGTCCGGGTCAGATGGACGCCGGACAACAGCGCTCCGTCGAAGAATCCTTGCAGGCCCAGGATCAGAACGGTAATGATCGTTGTCAAATCGGCCTGGGCCAAACTCGAGAATGAATCCGGGAACGGGGCGATCAGGAAATGTAGCGGCAGCAAAGCCAGTTTCAGAAAGAGCAAACCGGTCAGCATGGGACGGAATCCGATAGCGTCCGCCATGCGGCCCCAGAAGAGCAGACTGGCGAACATGCCGATCATGCCGGCCGCGATGAAGCCGCTAACGATATTGGCCGGTACGGCCATCAGGCTGCGCAGATACACCACGTAAAGAGGCATCTCGACCGCCAACAGAAGCGCGGCGATCAGCAGGGGCAGGCGCAGCAGGCGCGAATATCGCAGCGATTTCAGGACCCGAGGCGAAATCACGCGGCTTGACGTTACCGTATCCTCGGGCGCCAGTTCCGGTATGCGCCGGACCCAGAAGATGCGGTTGGCCGTACCGAACGCCGCCAGCAGCAGCAAAAGGCGGTACTGCCACAGTTCAATCCGGCGTCCGATCAGCAACGGCAGAATGGTGAGCAGACTGGCCGCGACCAGTTGAAAACGAAAACGCATGGAGGCGAAGAAACGGCCCCGATCCGTGTCGGTGGTAATATCGCGCAAAAGCGGCTGCCAGGCGACCCCCACGCCGAATTGCAGGCCCAATTGATAGGTGCAAAGCAAAGCGACATAAAGCGGATAGAAGAGCATGTCGGGCGGCGACAGAGCCAGAACGACGATGACGACGAGGCTCAGGGTGTCGCCGACGACGACCAGGCGCCGTTTCCCCATGCGGCGCAGGGGTTCCAGCAGCGCGATTTTGGCCAGTCCCACCAGCGGCATAATCGCCAGGACAGCGGCGATGCGCTTGGCGGAATAGGCAAGAACGTCGTTGGCGAACAGCATCATCAAGGGGCCGACGACAATCGCGTTGGCGGCTCCCTGCATCAGATTGGCACGCAGCGCCGCACGCTGACCGAGAACCCGTTCGGTAGAAGAAATCTCTTGATTCTGTTTGCCGGACACGGGAAAACCCCTGTGTTTATTGGCTGAAACGCTTGTGTTTGTCGGGGTTTGGGGTGGTGGCGGCGCAGGGACTCGAACCCCGGACACGTGGATTATGATTCCACTGCTCTGACCAACTGAGCTACGCCGCCCGTACCGTTGCCTACAATCAGCAGTATTGGTGCGAATTTTGCAAGCATTTTTTGCATTCAGGAAAAAATATTTACCGGCATCCATGAGGGCGCATACCCGCGCGGCGTGTTTCGGCCGGACGCTGAATTCTACCGCACCGGCGGCGGCATCTTCGATCAAGCCGACGAGGCCTTGCGGCGAGCGGGCGAATTCGGGCGGAGGTGGCGCGGTGATTTTTGAGTTTAACGCTTGCAATTCTCCTTGCGGTACGGGATAGTGTCCGCTTTGAATTTTCATCTTGAGGAAGGACAAGGACGCATGAAGAAGCAAATCAACGTGGGAATCGTCGGCTCGAAATTCGCGGCGGACTTTCATTGCGACAGCTACAGTCGCAACGACAAGGTTCAAATCGCCGCCGTGGCCGCGATCGACAATCTGGCCGAAATTTCAGGCAAGTGGGGCATCCCCGACACGTACGAGGACTATCGCGAGATGCTGAAACGGGACGATATCGATCTGGTCTCCGTTTGCGTGCCCAATTTTCTGCACCACGAGGTGGCATTGGCCGCCGCCCGCGCGGGCAAGCATATCGTCTGCGAAAAGCCTTTGGCCACGACGGTAGAAGACGCGCGGGACATCGTGGATGTTTGCGCGCGCGAAGGCGTCAAACTGTTTTACGCCGAAGACTGGTGCTTTGCGCCGGCGCTCAAGCGCGTCATCGCCATGATCCAGGAAGGCGCCGTCGGCGAGGTCGTCTACGTCAAAGCCAAGGAGGCGCACTGCGGATCGCACAGTCCCTTCGCCAAGAACGCCAAAACTTGCGGCGGCGGCTCTCTTATCCACCTGGCCATTCATCCGATCGGCTGGATTCTGCATCTTCTTTCCGACAACGGCAAGAACAAGGTTGTGGAAGTGACGGGGAAAACCAATGGCGGCGGAGCCGACAACTACGTCCACAAGGACAATACGGGCGAAGACTGGGCGGTGGGCATCATGAAGTTCGCCAACGGTCAGCACGCCTTTGTGGAAGGCAACTACGTGACCGTCGGCGGCATGGACGACAAAGTCGAAATTTACGGAACCGAAGGTCTGGTCAAGGCCGATCTGACCATGGGTTCCTGTCTGGACGTCTATAGCCGGCCGGGCTATGCCTACGCGCTGGAAAAAACGGACAATACGCTCGGCTGGACGCGACCGGCCGTGGACGAATTCTACAATCTGGGCTACGTTCACGAATTGGAGTACGTGGTGGATTGCATTCTCAAGGACGAACAACCGATCTACGGAGCCAGCGGACCGGCCGGTGTCGCCTGCCTGGAAATCGTGGACGCCATGTACCGCTCCAATCGTGAAGGGCGCGTCATTCGAGGCGAGTGGTAAATCGCTAACGGGGCAGGGGAGATGTTTACGGGGATCATCGAGAAGACGGGACGACTGGGCGGGCGGCAGCCGCGGGGCGGCGGCGGCGAGCTGGTCGTCGAGCACTCGCCCTGGGACGCCCCCTGTCGTGAAGGCGACAGCATCGCCGTTCAAGGCGTCTGTCTTACCGCTGCGCAATGCGAAGCGGGCCGCTTCCGGTGCGACGTGCTGCAGGAGACCTTGCGCCGTACTACGCTGGGCGCCAAGCGAGCGGGCGATCCGCTCAATCTGGAAAGAGCGCTGCGCGTCTCGGACCGATTGGGCGGACACATCGTGACGGGGCATGTGGACGGTTGCGGAATGGTGGAGGACACCGAGTTCACGGGCGAGGACTGGATCGTGCGCATCGCGTGCGACCCGGATATCCATCGCCTGCTGGTTCCCAAAGGTTCGATCGCCTGCGACGGCGTCAGTCTGACCGTCGCCGACGTTCAATCGCAAAGCTTTTCCGTGCACCTGATCCCGCACACCTGGTCGCATACGACTTTTCACGCATTGCGCCGCGGCGACGCGGTCAATCTCGAAGGCGACATCCTCGCCAAATACGCTCGGCGCGCGCTGGAAGGCTGTGTCGCGCACGCCGAATTAACCGAGGCCGATTTGGAGAAGGCCGGATTCTTCGGGCGGAACGACCCGATATCGTGACAGGAAAGGAAGACCGTGAACGATACACTGCAAAAGCTTCTGTCGTTGCAAGAATGCGACGTGAAAATTCGTCGCGCCGAAAATGAGGAACGCGATATCCCCGCCCGCAAAAAGGGGCTTGAGGAAAGACTGGCCGGACA
Source organism: uncultured Victivallales bacterium (assembly GCA_964646045.1). Taxonomy (GTDB): domain Bacteria; phylum Verrucomicrobiota; class Kiritimatiellia; order UBA8416; family SLMC01; genus CAZYAW01. The sequence goes on from CAZYAW010000247.1 coordinate 9,054, forward strand.
TAAACAGGCGGTCAAAGAAGCGCAGAGCAGACTGAAGAGCCATCAGGCGGAAATCGCCAATCTGGAGTTGGAGATTGCCTCCAAGCGGGAATCTATCGCCAAAATGCGTAATCAGCAGTTCGAGCTGCGGACCAACGCCGAATACAAGACGATGGACTCCGAGATAGAAGCCGTGCAGGTGAAAATAGCCGGCATCGAGGATCGGCAGATCGCCATGATGGACGGGGCCGAACTCCTGAAAAAGAATATTCAGGCGGCCGAAAGCGAACTCAATATAGAGGCGGCGGAGGTGCAGAAGGACGAGGCCCAAATGGACGAACGGCTGGCACAGGCCCAGTCGGTTCTGGAACAGTTGCGCAAGCGGCGCGAGGAACTGGTGGCGACCGTCGCCGATCGCGACTGGCTGACGCGCTACGAACAGCTGTTTCAGCGCCGCGATTGCGCCATTGCGGCTATTCAGAACGGAATCTGCAGCGGATGTCAAATGAAGGTGCCGCCGCAGACCGCCCATGACGCCGTAAAAGACGATCGCATTGTGTCTTGCAATTATTGCGGTCGCCTGCTATACGTTGCCCATTGAATGCGAGAGCATGTAGCGATGGGCCTGGACGATCGGTCGCCGCGCGCCTTCCTGTTTTTCAGGGCGGGGCGTGGAGGAAAGTCCGGACTCCGCAGGGCGGGATGTCCCCGGTCGCCCGGGGAAGCTCTTCCGTAAGGGAAGGGGATGGAAAGCGCCACAGAAAACATACCGCCCCGATCGGACGCCTGGCGTTCGCATCGGAGCAAGGGTGAAAAGGCGGTGTAAGAGACCACCGGGTTGACCAGTAATGGCCACCGCATGGCAAGCCCCATCCGGAGCAAGATCGAACAGAAAACCGCGAGGCGGCCCGTCTCCGTCGAAGATCCGATCTTCGACACGTTTTCGGGTAGATCGCATAGATAAATGACCGACCTCGCAAGAGGAACAGAATCCGGCTTATGTGTCGGGTCCATCGCTACACTCGCATTCGGTAGCCGGGAGACTTATGGATTCCGCATTCTATTCGGGTGTCTATTCAGGGCGCATTCTCGTCATCGCGAACCGCACGCTCGCCGGTCTGGCTCTAGCCACCGCCGTCGGGTTGTCCATCCAGTTCGTCCGCCTGCCGACCGTGCCGCCCAATCCAGACCAGATCAGATGTAAAATAGACGCATATAATTACAAGGCAAACACTTACGACATTAACAACCTGGGGTTGGTCTTTCGCGTCTCCCATGCCGAAAATACGGCGCCAAACGCAACGCTTTCGCCCTTCGCGCGTTTCCGACTGGCCGGCACGTTTATGGAATACGGTTCCAGCACGGCAAACCGCAAAGCGGTGGTTCAGAATACCGAGAGCGGGCGACAATGGATTGTCGGCGAGAAGGATATTCTAGAAGACGATATTCGCATTGCCTCCATAGCGCTTACCAGCGTGACCTTACAGGACGCAAGCGGCAGCCGCGAAGTTCTGCGGCTTGGTTTCACCGGAACCCAGCGCCTGGTCGGCCATGCGGAGTCCAGGAACGGAACGGGCGCGGGCACGGGTAAAGGCCTTGCGGGACGATCGTTCCACGCGCAACAGGTCGGAGAAAGCAGTTGGATTTTCAGGCGCGAAAATCTCATGGAGTACTATGGCGAACTACGCAACGAACCGGAACGGCTGCTCAACGTATTCGATTCCATGAAGCCCGTGTACAACGATGAGCGCGTGATCGAGGGATATCGTCTGGGCATAGAGGGCGAGGCCGATTTTTTCGCGGCCGTCGGATTGCGGGAGAACGACATCGTACGTTCGGTCAACAGGCAAAAGCTGCGCAATCGACGGGTCGCCGAGGCCTTTATCGCCGATTTTGTCGGCGACAACGCCAGCGCATTCGTACTGGAGGTGGAGCGCGACGGCCAAAAACGCAATTTTGTGTACCAGGTACGCTAGTCCTGAAATCAGTGAGCATTTTTCGCGTGAGCGACATAAACGTCTGCAGATGCAGAGCATGAGACGGGGTGCGCGATTCTCGCATATTGAAGCTCGTGACCTGTCTCTTCATTAATCCTGCAAAGGCGGCCGGCTTTCCAATGTTCCAACATTCATCTCGTATTTTGACACATTAGTTGACATAAGATATATTATGCGACGTTATATGCGCGGAAACAAATCGGGCTATTGCAGGTCATGGACGGAACAAGGATTCGAGTATTAAATTTCTTGCGCATGCTGCCATGATACGATAGCTTTATCGTTAGTGGATGAAAAGGCTAGGGTTTTATCGCGTAAGTGCGCTAAAGGCTGCGGATGCGGGCTTGAGGCGGCGGGGTAATACGAGGCGGCTAGAAGAAATCCGTCCGTGATGGAGCGGATTCAGGATGGAACGAATATTCTGCACGGAGAATTATGCCAAAGGAAGATGCCATAGAAATTGAAGGGGTTGTCATAAAAGTTTTGCCGGCCACCATGTACATTGTGCGGCTGGAAAACGGGCACGAACTGCTGGCCCATATTTCCGGCAAAATGCGCAAGCATTTTATTCGCATTACCGCCGGAGACCGTGTCAACGTTCAAATCTCGCCCTACGATCTCACCAAAGGACGAATCATTTACCGACATCGGGACTAGCCCGGAAATGTCGGGAGCGTCTCGCGCAACCATTGCCCCGCTGCGGCAGCCCGTCAGATGCTCCGGCGCGGAGGCGTCTCTATGGGCTCCCGGAGTTAGTTACGCGTTGCGCCCCCACCCCGCCCCATCCGCGACTCCTCGCGCTGATATGAATTTGCGACTTGCGCTCACCACCCGAACTCTGTAGATATTCGCACGGCGCTTTCAAAACCCGTATCCGTACCTGTCAAACGTGACACGGGTGCCATGGCCCGTGTTTGTTGCGCAAGACTCACGTTCCGCAAGGGTTTTTGATCGAGACTATCGAATCATTCAGTAACAGATCAAGAGAGGATGCGATATGAGCGTGGCGCGTTTCAGTATTTCGGCCGAAGAGAGTCTGCTGAGGAAATTCGATCTCTTTGCCAGGGCGGAAGGATACCCGACACGCTCGGAGGCTTTGCAGGCTTTGATGCGCAACGCTCTGGTCGAAAAAGAATGGGAGAGCAACGAAGAGGTTGTGGGCGCCATCGCCCTGGTGTACGACCATCATCATCCGGACCTGGTAAAGCAACTGCTGGACATCCAGCACCGCTTCGAGGCCAGTGTGATCTGCCTCCAGCATGTGCACATCAAGCACGACACATGCCTGGAAGTACTGGTCGTCAAAGGCAAGGCGCAACAGATCAACGAGATAAAGAAGGCGCTCAACTCGGTCAAGCGCCTCAAGCACAGCGGTTTGATCTCCACGACGGCCGGGGAGTAGTTTAAAGCCTCATTCGACCTTTTGCATCTTTTTCAGGATGGCCTTGTATTCGGCCGAATCCTTTTCGACGCGCTCCAGAGCCGCACGGTAGTAGCCGTGCGCCTCCCGCCGGGCCGCCGCGGATTTTTCCGGGTTTCCGGCGTCCTTCCACAGACGCGCTATGCGTTCCGCATTGAGGCCCAGAACCTCTTCCCGCGAAACGGCCAGACCGGTCACCGGGTCTTCGCCTTCCGAGCGATTTCGCTCGGCTTGTTCGATTTTTTGCATGAACTGGCGATAGTAGAGAATAGCGTCGCGATGCTGCTTGCGAGCTTCCGCCTGATGAGCTTTGATCTTGACGGCCAGCAGGTCTCGCGACTCCCGATTGAAATCGAGTTCCTGCATGCCGACCAGACTTGCGGCCCGATCGAAGTCCTCCACCAGAAATGCGGCGTCGAGCAGCAAGGCGGCCGCGCTTGACTTTTCGAACGCGGTAGCGGCCGACTTCAGCAAATCTTCGCAGAAGGCCATGATGGCGGCATGATCCTGCTCGTTGCCCCGTTCCAAGACGCCATACATCACATCGCGCGCCAAGCCCAGAGAACGGGCCACCGACTCCCCTTCCAGCGCGCGGGCACGAGCCAGACGCGATCGCACAAGAGCCACCGGCTTCGACTGAGCGTGCGCCAATCGCACCGCATGTGCGGCCGCTGCGCCGATCAGATCCTTGTCGGCCTGTCGGCTTGTGACAATCGCTTCGCATAAGGCGTCCACTTTCCCGATATCGTCCGCACCCTGGCCGTTGCGGACCAGACTGTGCAGCAGCGACGCACCTTCCCGTCCCGCCTTCGACATATCGCCGATGGATGCGCCATAGACCTTCACCGCCTCGGTCATCCGACCGTGTCGTACAAGCCCCTTAATACGGTACACCTTGGCCAGCAAAGCGACAGGCGCAGATCTCTCGCCCATAGCATCCAGCGCATCCAGGAAGAGGGTCAGATCCGACTCCTTGTCGGCGGCGACCAGATCGTCCAGAAAACGGCGCAAAACATGCGGAACGGAATCCGGCGGCACGCTTTTCAGTCGGTCGGGCAAACGCACAGCGGCCTGTTGCATATCGTCGGCCAGCCGATTGGCCGTCAGTCCCCGATAAACGATTTCCCTGCGCCATTCGTCCGGCCAATCGGCTGTCAGCAAACGATCCGTCCACGTCGAAAGTTCGGCATAGGCTTTCCGGCGCATCAGGCGCTCCTCGATCATGCCGAACCCGGCATCGCGCAAATCGGGTTCCGTCAAAGCGGCCCAATAGCGATCCTGCGCCGCGGCGACGGCGTCGGAATCCAGGCGCAAGCCCAGGGAATGACGGAAGAGATAGGGACGATAGGACGTCAGCGCCGCATTGGTAATGGCGGCGTCCAGAACCATAATCATCTCGTTGGTATGGCCGCCCTCGCTTAGCCTCTGCAAGGTTTCCCTAAGCGCCAGAGCCTCGGGCGGCTCCTCGGGGGGCATGCCGCCGTTCTTGCTCGCGCAACCGAATCCGCCATACACCCCGGCCAAAACTAACATTCCCGCCATGATCCGCCGCTTCATTATGTTTCCTCCGTTTTTTTGATTGACCAAACAGATTAAAATAAGCTATCCATAAAAAATATTTTCAGTAGTGTCGTTTAAACTGTCTATAGCCTCGGGTGTCAAGGGGAAAATCAGCCATTCTCATTTTGATGCCATCCCCCGCACGAGGCGACAGGGGGCCAGTTCATAATCGGAATTGCCGAAAAGAATCGTTATGTTTGCCTATCACGTTTCCAAGGGAGAGTTGCACATGAAAAGAGTCGCCTTAGGTTGTCTGCTTACCTGTTCCATGTTCGGATTTGGTTGCGCCCTGCTCAAAACCGAGCCCCCCCCCACCCTGCCCGCGCGCCTGCCGATTCCCGAAACGGAGCGCCGGGAAGGCGACTACCGGGTCGAAATCCGCGTCATGGAAATGCCGGCCTTCCTCAAGAGTCTGCTCTACAGCAATCCGAACCTCTACGCCGACCAGGTGTTTAATTCAACGGAAACGCAAACGGTACCCCTGCCCGTCTTCCACCTCCAACCCGGAGAAATCAAGGAGGCCGATTTGCGCCAGTCGCTGGCGTATCCCGCCGTCTTTGACGAAAATGGACAAGCGACGGAATACCGCATGGACGTGGTGGGCTCCTACGCTAAAGTCAAGTTGCGGCGCGATGCGGAAAAACGTCTGATACTGGAACTGGAGGTCGAGGATACGGACGCGGTGTATATGCGTGAGCACACGACCCCGACCGGATCGCCGTACGCCCGTCCCGTGAGCAATACGCTGTCAGTGCAAGCCGGCGGACGCGTCGCCAATCTCGACGAATGGACGGTACTGTCCGGCGGCTCGGAAAATGTCCAGCGCTATGTGCTCTCCGATGCCGGTAAACCGGAAGCGCGCACTCTGAGCGTCTGGCGCGTCGTCCTGGTCAGACTTTCACCGCCGCAATAATGGCGGGGCTCCGGCGAAGACCGGGCCTGTCAAACGCGGCACGGGCGCCGTGCCTGCTCCGCATCGCGGCCGACAGGTTGCCCGTGTTTATTGGACGAGTCTTCTCAAACGCGGCAAGGGCATCTGCCCCGTGTTTATTCAGGGAGGCTTCCGTTCCGCAAGAAGATTTGCCAATGCCTCGTGATAAACGCCGTTCGACACTTTCGGGAGACCGTCATGCGCAATCCATCCGCACGCCTTTTTCTATTTGCCGCCCGCGTGCCCTATGCGCATGTCGACAAAATGGGGTTCATGTACTACGCCAACCATTTCGTGTACTTCGAAATGGCCCGCACCGCGCTGTTGCGCGAGGCCGGCTTGCCCTATACGGAACTGGAAGCGCGCGGCGTCATGCTGCCGGTCGTAGAGGCGCATTGCCAGTATCATCGTCCCGCCCATTACGACGACCTGCTTGACCTGCAAACCACGCTGCACGTTGAAAAGGCTCGCATCCACATCGCCTACCGCATCCTGCGCGACGACGAATTGCTGGCCGAGGGCTATACCCGGCACGTTTGCATGGGCGCGGACGGCAAGGCGCAACGTCCGCCCCCCGAGTTGACCAGTCTGTTTGCCGAGGACCCATGAAAACGCCTGTTTCCTTTACGACCGTTGCGCCGCCAGGCTCTACGCGCAGCGGAGCGCCTGCCCGACAGACGCGATCCCCGGCCGCGACTGCATCGGGATCATCGGTTTATCCCGCCGGCCGGCGGCGCTTGGCCGGAGCCGCCGGCACGCTGCGCCGCTTTCTGCTGACGAGCGCCTGTCTTCTGATCGCCTGGCGGGCCGCCGCCGATCCGCCTTCGTCCCCTCGCACCACGCTGGTCTGGATCAGTCTGGACGGCATCCGTCCGGACTATATCGCCCGGGCTGAAACTCCGTTTTTCGATCGGCTCATGCAACAAGGCGCCTATTCGCTGCGCGTGAAACCGCTTTTCCCCAGCCTGACCTTTGCCTCCCACACCACTCAAGCCACCGGCGCTCCGGCCGAACGGCACGGTATTGTGGGCAACTCCTTCTACGACAATCGGCGCGACCGCCACTACGGCTATCCCAACTTCCCCTGGCTGCTGCAGGCCGACCCGCTCTGGACCGTCGCCGCGCGACAGGGCGTAACCGTAGCGGTGCTGGGCTGGCCGCTTTCCCATCGGCAAAGCGGAAAAAACAAGGCCCGCTATTTCGACGAGTCTTTCGATCCGAAGATTTCCGATACCCGGCGCCTGACCCGACTGCTCGACCTCTGGCGCGCCCATCGCGAGGGAGCGCCGTTGCGCCTGCTGATGGGATACGGCATCGGCCCCGACACGGCAGGCCACCGTTACGGACCCGACGCCCGGGAAACGGCCGTCGCCGTGGAGGAAGTCGATCGCCTCATGGCCCAATTCGAACGTGAAATGCTGAAGATATGGAACGCGCGTCGAGCCCCCGACGACCTCCTGTATCTGTGGATCACTAGCGATCACGGCATGAGTCCGGTCCACACGCTGGTCAATCTGCGCCGCTGCGCGGGACTGCCGTCCCGCAGTCCGATACGTCTCGTTACCGGCGGCAGCGTTGGCCATGTCTTTTTCAATCGCATCGAAGACCCTCGCGAACGCGAAGCCCGCCGCAACGAACTTGTCAAGAATCTGCGCCGGTTCGAGTTCATGGAAGTCTATACGCGAGAAAATCTTCCCGAGCGGTGGCAGTTTCGGCACCCGCACCGAACGGGCGATATCGTAGTGACCCTTCCGCGCGGCTACACCTTCCAGGGCCGCATCCGCCGGGAAACCCGCGCGGCAAGCGAAGTCGGCGAACCCCTGGGCATGCACGGCTATTGCCCGGACGCCAACCCCGAAATGTTGACCGTCGCCTTTTTCCAGCGCTACCCGACGCCGCTGGGCGGACAGGATATTGGCTCTTTCGCCATGGATCGACTGCACGCCACGGCCGCCCGCTGGCTGGGCATTGATCCGTCGCCGCAAGCGCAAACCATCGCCATCCCCCTGCCGATGCCGGGCTTGACTGAAGATTGAAGCGCGGCGCCCGGACCGGAAAAGTCGTCCGCGAGTTTTCCGAGGCCTTGTATGCAACTACGCCTACGCTCCCCGTCAACACTCGCGCGGCGCAGCAGACACAACCCGCTACCCCTAGCCTCAATTTTCATTGTCACATTCTTGTTTTCAACCGTGAACCGTGAACGCTTACGAAAAAATACAGGTGGACTATTTTGTGTTGAACGAAGACATGTCAATGAAAGGCGGGCCGCTGCTTGGGCCGGACACCTATCGAACGTTCATATTCCCC
>CAZYAW010000248.1:0-4968 GCA_964646045.1 uncultured Victivallales bacterium
TTCGACTCATTGGAAGCCTCCCTAGGTTGAAAAAAAGCAATGCGCGAACAGTACGCTCGACCGTCGGGCGGTGTCAACCCCAAAGGTCGCGCGTTCAGCGATTGAGCTTCTGGGAAAGCTTGCAAAAACCCTTGCGGAACGGCAACTTCACCCAATAAAAACGGGCAAGATGCCCGTGCCGCTTGCGACAGGCCAGGGGTTTGGCAAGAGCCGCCGAAAAAAAAGTAAAAAAAATATTTGACATACAGCAGAATTATACTACTGTACTAGTATTATATTTTAGAAGCATTCCGGAAAGCGCAACGACATGAATATGGAAATCGAGTTTTCGTCGGGAATTCCGGTCTACCGCCAGATCATCAATGCGATCTACGCGGAAATCGGCAGAGGAAGCCTGCGCGAAGGGGACCGACTGCCCACGATCAAGGATCTCACGGCGCAGTTGGGCGTCAACCCCAACACGGTGGTCAAGGCTTATCGCGAACTGGACCTCAAAGGGATCATCGCCAGCCGCCGCGGCGACGGTTCTTTCGTTTCCGCCGTACTGGGTAATGCGCAGGGGGGACTGAAGCGAGACGAGAAGAAGAGGAAGCTGGACGAAATGTTTGGTCGGATTATTGCCGAGGCGAAGTCGCTCGGCATTACGGAGCGCGAGTTGGTTGCACACGTAGCGGAAAGGATGAAAGAAGATGAGCCGGTTTAAGCGCAATTGGGATCTCATGCGGTGTTCACTGACGGTGATCAACAAAAACAAACGCCTGTTGCTGTTCCCGTTGCTTTCGTTGTTTATGGTTTCCACGTTCGCCTTGTTATTCATGGCTACATCCTTCATGGCTACGTCCCTCTTATGGCCGACCGGACATTCCTATGGCGACAGTCGACACTGGGAGAGCGTATTCAGCCGCTTTCTTACGGAGTCGCAAGATGCGTCCGTCGCAGCGGAAGCTCCCGGCGCCGGCGAAACGGCTTCTGTCGTGGAACCCGCGGCGCGAGATCATTATGCCTTCCGCCTGAAGCCTGCCGGATTCGCCTGGTTTGCCGCGCTATACTTCATCGGCATGTTTCTGGCTTCTTTTTTCAACGCGGTTTTTTTTCACGAGATTATGAACGCGCTCAACGGGAACGGGGTCTCGCTGCGACGCGGCTTGCGCTTCGCCACCACGCGCATTCGCGCCATTCTAATGTGGTCGCTGCTGGCCGGTCTGGTGGGGTACATTATTAAGATGCTCGAAGATCGCCTGAGCTTTGTGGGACGCTGGGTTCTCAGAGTGGTCGGCCTGACCTGGAGCGTGTCGGCCGTGTTCGCGATCCCCGTGATTGTTCGCGAGAAGGAAAACGCCAATCCGTTTGGCGTTCTAAAGAGATCCGCGCGCCTTCTGACCCGCACCTGGGGCGAGGGCCTGATCGGCTACCTGGGGCTCCACGTCGCCGGTTTGACAGCCGTTGTAGTTGTCTCGATAGTAATGGTTGCCGGGGCCGTCGGCTTTGCCGTTGTGACCGAGAACTACTGGCTGGCGGGCGGAGCGGGCGTGCTGTGGTTGTTGGTCATGCTCGCCTGCGGCCTTCTGGGCGACGTGGCGGCCAAGGTGTATGTCGGCGCGCTGTATGTCTATGCCGCCGAAGGCGCCGTTCCGGGGCCGTTCGACGAGGAAATGATGGAACGAGCCTGGAAGCTCAAGGCGGGACGCAAACCAGGAATAAGCGCGACGCCGTTCTCTCTCGAATAAATATTTAATATCACATTTCAGGGTCGAGGTGTGTCGTATAGGAAACGGCGGCCTGTCTCGGGCGCTTACAGAATACGGACGAAATTGTCATTGCAAAGCACGTCTGAAAATGACAGGTTGATCGTGTTATGAAAAAGAGAAGGCCGCTGTTCGGATGTATGCACAGCGACGCAAACAATACAAAAAAGGAGAGACGGAGAATGAGAGCGAGAATGGGAAGAGGGATCCGAACTGCGGCGGCGCTAAGCGCCATGCTGATGGCGGGCGCGGTGGCGAACGCGGCCGAGACGCGCAGCCCCGCGCGGAGTCGCGAACTATACGAAGCCATCGTTAAAAAACTCGATACGGGCGGCGACATGCTGACGGTCGTCAATACCGCGGGCTACGTGGAACAGACATTGGACCGGGTCGTCAAGTCCCTGGGGCAGTCGGAGGCGGGCCGCGGCGAGATCGGGCCGCTCGCGACGAAGGTGCACGCTTTCGTGAAGGAACAGGGTCTCTACGCCGTGACCGGCTACGGCTTCAGCAGCCTGCCGCAGGCGGAAGGCCACTATCGCATCAAGCTGTTTACCAGCCGCGAGGAGCGGGCGGCCGCACTGCCGCTGTGGCGGGGCCTGGCGGGCGGGCAGCCGCGCGCCCTGCAGAGCGCGGCCTTTTGGCCGGCCGACACGGTCCTGGCCGCCGCCGGCAGCGGGGAATGGAATCAGCTCTGGCGGTTCGCGCGACTGGGCGTGACGCAACTGGCGCCGCCCGCAGCGCAACAGGCGTTCGAGGCCTGGATCAAGCGGACTTCCGCTATGCTGGGTTCCGATCTGGAAGCGCTGATCGGCTCGCTGGGCGACGAGTCATTCCTGTGTCTGCAACTCTCGCGAACGGAGACGATCCGCATTCCGGGTCCGGCGGGCCAAGCGCTCGCCATGCCCAAGCCGACGCTGCTGATCGGTCTGAAGCTGAACGACGATACGCTGCCCAAAATGCTGGAGGCGCAGTGGCAGAATCTGCGGGCGGCCGGCGCGCCACTGCCGATTGCCGTGACGCAGGTCGGCACGACGCGGATGCACGCGCTTAGCGAGCCCGCACCGCTGCCCGTCCCGCTGCAGCCGGCCTACGCCCAACACGGCGGTTTTTTCCTGGTGGGCAGCACGCCGCAGACGGTGCAGGCGGCGATTCAGGCGTTTGACAGCCGCAAGGGCCTCGTGGCAACGGACGAATATCGCAAGGCCTTGGCCGGGCTGCCGCCGCAGAACAACGGCATCTTCTTTATGGGCGCGCGGCTGGGCGCGACGCTGACGAGCCTGCGTCAGGCGGCCCTGGCGGAATCCCCGTCCGTGCCGAAAGCGGTCGGCGCCTTCTTCGACGGCCTGAGCCGGGGACTGGGCGGCACGCGCCCGGCGACCTGCGCCATGGTGGCGATCAACCAGCGCGACGGCGTTCTGATCGCCGGCAACAGTTCGCTGAGCGGAGCGGAACTCGCGGCCCTGACTGCCATGAGTCCCGTGGTTCCGCTGCTGGGCGCCATTGCCGTCCCGAAGTATTTTCAATTGGTAGAAGTATCCGACGAGCGCAATGCCGAGCACAAACATACACAGGAGAAAGAATGATGAGAGAGAACCTGAGCAAGAGAACGAGATCGAATTGGGTCGCCGTGCTGGCGGCGGGAACGCTGAGTTGCGGGCTGGCGCCGCAGGCGCGGGCCGACGCCGCGCAAGTCGCGCTCACGAAGACGCAATACGAACAGGCGGCGGCCCACTTGGAGCCGGGCGGCGACCTGTATCTGTACGCCCGCGTGGACGGCCTGCTGCGCAAGCTTGTCGAGGCCGTCGTACAGGGCCTGAGCGCCGCCGCGCCGCATGCGGCGGAAATGGCCGAGGCGCGCGACTGGGCCGTTAAAGTCCATGCGTTTCTGGACAAAAACGGCTTTTACGCGGCGCAAAACATCGGCATAAGCGCCGTACCGCTCGACGACGGCCTCAACAGTCTGCGCGTCTTCGTCGGACGCGACGCCCAGACGGCCGCTCTGCCGCTGTGGCGGACGCTGCACGGCTCTGCGCCGCGCGCGCTGCAGTCGCTGAACCTCATTGCGCAGGATGCGGCGCTGGTCCTGATCTCGACGGCGGAACCGGCCCAGCTCTGGCAACTGGTGCGCCTGGCCGTGCAGGATCTGGCGCCGGCGGAGGGGCGAGAGGCCTTCGACGCTTTCCTGCGCAAGCTGCCCGCCCAAATCGGGGTCGACGCCGATACGCTGGCCCGTTCACTGGGCGCGGAGCTGTTTCTGTCTCTGCACCTGAGCGAAAGCGCCGCCATCACGCTGCCGCTGCCCGGAAACCCCTTCTCGATGCCGACTCCGTCGCTGCTGCTGGGCCTGGCCGTCGTCAACGACAGCCTGCCGCGACTGATCGAGCGACAAATCGTCGCCGCCCAGTTGCCGCTCGAACGCACGACCGTCGGCGACACGGCTTTGCTGACCCTCAACATACCGCTGCCGCTGCCGCTGCCGTTCCCGCTGCGGCCGACCCTGGCCCATGCGCAGGGCTTCCTGCTGATCGGCTCCAGTCCCGAAACGGTGCGCGCCGCGCTGGACGCTCGCCGGAACGGCAAGGATCTGGCGCAAAACCGGGCCTTTCAGGAAGCCTTCGCCGGAACGCCCTGGCGGGAATGCAACGGACTGGGCTACATGACGAAACGCTTCGGCAAATTGGTTCAGGACTACCAGCGTGCCAACATTGCCCAAATGGAAACCATGGTGAAGCAGGCGGACACGTCGGCGACCGTCCCCCTGCTGATCTATACTACGCTGATGCGGGAGTTTGCCATGGACGAGCCGCCCGCGTTCAGTGCGCTGGTGACGCGCAATCTGCCGCACGGCGTCGCCACGCAGGGCCGCAGCACCATGTCCGGCGGGGAATGGCTGGCCGGCAGCACGCTGGCGCCGGCGATGGCCGTCGTCGGCGTCGGCGCCGGCCTGATGTGGGCGACCGTGGGCGAGGCGCGGAACCGCGCGCGCGGAGTCATTAACATGAATGAACTCCGGCAACTGGGCATGGCGGCCATAATGTATTCCATGGATCACGACGAAGCCTTTCCGGCCAAGATCTCGGATCTGGAGAATAAATACGGCGTGGCCCTGGCGAACCTCGCCAATGACGCATCCTTCGTGTGGGTGAGCGGCCTGACGGCGGCCGATGCGGCCCAAACGGTTCTGGCCTTTCGGCGACCGCAAGCGGGCCAACCGGTCGGCATG
>CAZYAW010000249.1:0-2842 GCA_964646045.1 uncultured Victivallales bacterium
CTTCCTTGACGGCGCGGTTGGAGTTGGCGCGGACTTCGCACGGGATGTAGAAGCGGATTTCGGATCCGTTCTGGATGCCGCCGGCCAGGTTCGTGTCCACAATGGCCTGGGCCAGCTCGTTGGCCAGGAAGTCTATGGCGGCCCGGCCCTGCATGTTGAGGCGGGCGCTGCGCAAACCCGAGCTCCACGCCACGCGGCTTTGGAAGAGCAGTCCGCTCATCATCATGACAATCATCACCAGAATGGAAACGGACACCAGCAGTTCCAGCAGCGTGAAGCCGCTACGGCGACCGGTCTGCGGGGTGGCGGGCGTTTTTTTCATAACAGGCCTCATTCGAATCCCGAGTAGAAAAATTCCGTATAGGACCACAGGGCTTTGTCCGCGTCGTATGTTTCGTCGCCGATGCCGACATGGCACAGGAGAGTGGCCGAGCGCAAGTACGGCTTGTCCGTCACCGCTGTCGCGTCGAGCTTATACAGAATATGCGTGTTGAGCGCAATGGCATGTTCGATTTTTCGGACGCTGTTGTCGCCGTGCAACGTGTGCACCATGTTGGTGGAATCTTTGATTTCCACCGGGGACACGGCCAGCGCCCGGAACCGGTCGGGGTCGCTCCAGTCCGCCCAGTTGGTGATGGTCGAAGCGTGCGCGCGGATGCCGGAGAAGACTTTGTCGGTGAAAAGAGCCACGTGGGTGTCCGCCATGGCGTCGTCGCTTTGCTTGAGGCCCATGGGGAAGAGCGCGAACAGCGTAGTGACGCCCAGTCCGATCAGCAGGATGGCCAGGGTGATTTCGATCAGACTGAATCCGGCGCGGGGCGGCGGAGAGTCCGGGCGATGCGCCGTCCGTCCGAGGCGGGCGGAGCTTGGCGCCGCGTTGCGGAGGCCGGGCCGCCAGTTTGTCAGGTTGGTCTCGTGCGCGTGCATGGGCTTTCCTCTTGCGGGTCTAGTCCTGGTCGGAGCGTTTGATCAGGCCGGTGAGTCCTTGGACGGAGACGCTGAAGCGGGCCGGTTCCGTCCCCTGAATCTCGCTGACGTGAACCGTGTATTCGCCGGTTTTCTTTTCCGTGGTGCCGTCGGGCAGAAAGACAATGGTTTCCGGTACGTCCTTGTTGCCGTCTTCGTCGGTGAACATGAGAGTGGTGGGCAGGTATTCGGCGTCATGCAGAATCCAGCCGTAGCGGTCGCCGTACTCCCATTGGTTGAGGCTCCCGCCGCTCAGCGTGCCGGTCAGGAAATTGGTTGAATTGTTGACGACTTCGGCCGAACTGCCGTCCGTCAGATTGTAAACGGTGCCGCCCGCCAGTTGGCCCTCCTCCCACAGCGGGGCGCCCACTTCCAGGTTGGCGCCGGCGCCGCCGACGTGAACGCCTTCCTGCGCTACGATGCGGTAGCCGGAACGGGTGCCGCCCATGGCGGCGTCGTGCTGGTCGAAAACCACATAGGTGCGGCTGCGATAGGTCAGGGCGTGCTGGCGGGCCAGTGAAAGCATTTTGTGCAGGTTGTCCAGTCCGCCGCGCAACGCGGCCCCGCGCACGTTGCCCAGATAGGAGGCCACCGTGATGCCCATGATCAGAAACATGATGGCCATGACCGTCAACAGCTCCAGAAGGGTGAACCCCTGCGCGGCCGTTCTTTTATTCGTCGTTCGCCTGTTTGTCATGGGCGTGTTCCCTATGCCGTCGATGGCGTCAGAGGCTGTCTGCGGCGGTTCCGTCCACGGTCGCCATGTTTCCGGAAAAATCGACGATGTAGTAGGTTCCGTCCGGTCGTTGCAAGTTGGTCTGTGCGTCGCGGTCGAAAGCGCTGGGGTTGATGAACTTGATCGGCTGATCGGAGCTTCCGCCTGTCAGCAGAGTTACGACCTTGTGGTTGTTGTTGCTGTACACGGACTCGCCGTCGGCGGGATTGGGCCATTGCCGGTATTCGCGACGATAGTTCATGAGCGCGCTGGCCAGGGTTTTGCGGCCCAGTTCCAATTGCCGGGCCTGGGCGTTCTTGCGGGCGCCGTGAAAGGCGGGCATCAGCAGTCCCACCAGAACGGCGATGACCACGACGACCATCATCATTTCGATCAGTGTGAACGCGCGGCGCGTCGTGTCCGCCGTTCTTTCCGTTTTGCAGCCCTTTGACATGGCTTCTCCGTTCACTGTGCGCCGTTTACGGCTCGGACCATCCGTCTTCCCAACTGGTGATGTCGTCTTCGGTGAACGCGACTCCGTCGGGGCCTAGCGACCAGACGGCGACCGGGAAGGGCAGGGTGACGCCGTTGGCTTCGACTTCGTTGCGGCCGTCCTCGTCGAGTCGCACCTGTAAGGTGGCGCCCCACGGATCCTTGTAGGCTGCCGTGCCCGGTTTGGTGTCCAGATACTGGATGCGGCGCGGATTGAGTGCGTGGCCGGCTCCGCGCAGAATGTCCAGTGCCTCCTGGTTCATTTCGACGATGCCGGCCGGCAGGCTCCGGTATGCCAAATGGTAGGCGCTCCAGGCCTGTTGCAATTCGTTCACCTGGCGCGCCGCCTTGACGATCTTGGCCTGCTTGCGGGCCTGATGCACGACCGGCAGCAGCAGACCGACCAGCAACAGAACAATGGCGACCACCGCCAGCATCTCGACCAGCGTGAACCCCGCCGTTTGCATGCGCCGTCGGCGGCCGCAAGCTGTTCGGCTCGAGTTTTCGGATACGGACTTCATCTCATCTCATCTATTCGTTAAAGGAATCGCGGGCAATATCGTCTGCGGTGCCGTCATGGCCGTCCGGACCTTTCGACCACAGACGGTAGCGCTGGAAGGGCGGCTTCGATTCGTACCGGTATTCCCTGCCCCAGGGGTCGTTTACGGT
>CAZYAW010000250.1:0-5515 GCA_964646045.1 uncultured Victivallales bacterium
AGATATAGAAGCGTGGCGGCTTGGCCGGAAACTTGCGAGAAAAGCGCTCAAGATGTCTTGAAAACCGTGAACTGTGAACCAAGAACCGTGAACGGCTACCATCTTGGTACGTATGCCGACGAGGCGAACGAGGACTGTTGCGATCCTCGAATACGCGGAGAATTTAGGACTTCCATATCGGACTGCGATGAACCACCTTCGCCGGTTTCAGGAATTGGGATTGTTGGAGAAAGCCGGGTCTGGCCGGGCAACAAAATACAGGGTTCTGCGCTCATGAACTTCGTCGCCTATCATGCCATTGTCCCTGCCGAAATGGCAGGATGCTCAGTGTTATGGAGGCTGCATATCGGGATACTGCCATTCATCCTGCCAAAACGGCAGGAAACGCAGTAGGACTGAAAATATGAAAGCACAAGATTTACAATTCACCCAGTTACTTGAAGGCTCTAAGCAGTTCATCATCCCGATTTTCCAGCGGACATACAGTTGGGAGCGGAGCCATTGCGAGCAGCTTTGGCTGGATATTATGCGCGTCATGCTGGATTCCGACCTCGCCAAACTGTATGGCGTGTCGACGTCGCGATTCAATGAAGCGGTCAAGCAGAATCGGAGTCGGTTTCCGGATGACTTCGCGTATCCCGTTACAAAAGAGTACGTTGCCATCTTGATATCGCAAAATGCGAGATCAAATGCGCCCGATCCGCCTGCGAAACCGCTCGGGTTTGGCGAGAGGGAGCGACGTGCACGCTATACGACACGTCGGCAAGGGACGATCTCATGATACCGAATCACCCGACATGCTATGTGATTGGCGGGCCGAACGGCGCTGGCAAGACAACCTTCGCCATGCGGTATGTGCCCCGCGTCGCGCATTGCGTGGAGTTTGTCAATGCGGATGCGATCGCAAGGGGGCTTTCGCCCCTGAACGAGACGTCCGTGCAAGTGGAGGCGGGGCGCATCTTTTTACGACGCATCGATGAATTGATCCAGGACCGCGTCGATTTTTCCTTTGAGACTACACTTTCCGGTCGCGCCTATGCGCGTCTCTTCCGCCGTCTTCAGGAAGCCGGTTTCGCGGTTATCCTGTTTTACCTGTGGATACCCGGCGTTGCGTTCTCCGCCGAACGTGTGGCGTCCCGTGTCGCCAACGGCGGACATGGCATCCCGCCGGACGCGATTAACCGGCGCTATCTCAAGTCGCTGCGTAATCTGTTCCGGCTCTATATGCCGCTTGCCCAACGGACAATTATCTTCGACAACAGCGACGAGAAAGCAACGCTTGTGGCGGAATTTCAGCCGTCATCCAAACGTATTCTCAATGAGACGCTGTTCACTAGAATCACGCGACAGATACTGGAGGCAGATCATGAGCAAAGATGAAAAGGACACGTTTGCCGCCGACGCGGAACGGGCCCTGCAAGAAGCGGTGGCCGATGTGATCGAGGAACATCGCCGGGGCGGCAAGCTAATCGTGGTCGCCCGCGACGGCAAGCCGGTGAAGGTCGATCCCAACACCGTGCGTACGGTGCGAGAAGAACGCGCGCGCTACGGACACATCCACAACGAAAGGAACGAGATATGACGACAACACGCAAAAAGAAGGCAGTACGCCCGGCCGAGAAGGCCATTCAATTCAAGGTGCAGTTGCGCTATCTCCGGCCGCCGGTCTGGCGGCGGGTGGTGCTGCCCGACAACGCGACGCTCGGCGATCTGCATCAGGTTGTTCAGCTTTCGCGGCTACGAGGACATTCTGGCGGCGCTCAAGGCCAGGAAACCGACCGAAGAGCAGGAGGATCTGCTGGAATGGGTCGGCGAAGATTACAATCCGGAACATTTCGATATCGACCTTGTCAACCGCCGCCTTGGCGGCGTCAACCGAAAGAGGCCGAAAGGTGGAAACCGTAAATAGGAAAGGAACAACATGAAGGCACTCATCGTATTCAACCGTCCACCCTACGACAATACGGACGTAACCTGGAACGGGTTGCGCTTGGCGGACAAGCTGGTGGAGGCAGGGCAAGAGGTCCGCATATTTCTGATGAACGATTCCGTGGATATGGCGCGCGACGCCTGCAAGCCGCCGGCGAACTACGATCAGGATCTGGGGCAAATGCTCAAGGATCTGATCGCCAAGGGGGTTTCCGTAAAGGTCTGCGGCACCTGCATGGCCCGGTGCGGCATTCACAAGAATCAACCCTATTTCGATGGGGCGCAGAAAGCCACCATGCCGGAATTGGCGGAGTGGATCGTCGCGTGCGACAAAGTCATCACATTCTGAGACCCGCCATGCCAAATACAAAGACCTTTGAATCGAATGCCGACCGCTACGAAGCCTGGTTCGAAAAACATCCGGCGGCGTACGAATCCGAATTGCGGGCCGTCCGCGAGCTGTGGCCGCCCGACGCGGATGGCCTGGAGATTGGCGTCGGGGCGGGGCATTTCGCCGGACCGCTGGGCATCCGAACGGGCGTGGAGCCGGCCGCCGCCATGCGCAAGGCGGCGGCCCGGCGCGGCATTCACGCGACGGAAGGGGTCGCGGAGCGTCTCCCGTTTCCGGATGCACGGTTTGACGCGGTATTGATGGTGACCACCCTGTGTTTCGTGGACGACCCCGAACGCGCCGTTCGCGAAATGGTCCGCGTTCTGCGTCCGGGCGGCTGCGCCGTTGTCGGCTTCGTCGATCGGGAGAGCGATCTCGGACGGGAATACGAGCGCGGGCGCGATTCCAGCGTATTCTATGCCGACGCGCGATTTTTCAGCGCCACGGACGTTCATGCCCTGCTGTCCGAGGCCGGTTTCTTGGACCTGGAGAGCCGCCAGACCCTCTTCCGCCGACCCGCTGCGATGCAGACGCCGGACCGCGTCGCGCCGGGGTACGGCCACGGAGCCTTCATCGTGGTACGCGGATGGAAACCGCCGCATGGCGCTTCTGCACCGATTGCGGACATCGACATGAACAACTTGTCGACAACGCTGGATTTCACGGACGATATCCGCGGCGTCACGCTTACGGAACGGGCAAAGATTGTGCTCTCGACTCTTGGCAGAACGCCCGAAGAGATCAAAAAAGCATATCGGCGACTGGCCCGGACACATCATCCCGACATGCCCTCGGGCGACAAAAGGAAATTCCAGGTGATCGGCGAGGCCTATGCCGTGCTCACCGGCGCCGCCTTGCCCAAAAAACCGCTCCTCGCGGATGACGCGCTGATTATGGAAATCACCGGCCGCCGAGTCGAACCGCTCATCGACCAGCAAAAGGAGTGGGAGGCGTACGAACGCCGGCGGCGTGATCGGTTTTACGGATTCGGGGTGATCTGATCGGAGGCATTGCGGGCAATGGAAAGCACGAAGGAAGATGTCATGAAGCGCAACGGCTGCGCCATTGAAATCGAGGACTTGGGCGTCCACTATGATGGCCGCCGGGTCTTAAGCGATTTCAGCTTGAAGGTTGCGACGGGGGAGAAGGTTACGCTGACCGGCCCGTCGGGATCGGGCAAATCGACGGCGCTGAAGTGCATTCTGGGATTGGTCGAACCGCACGAAGGCTCGATCCGCGTGCTGGGCGCCCCGGTCGCGGGGGCGGGTGTCTGGACCGCGCGGCGCAGCCTGGCCTATGTCGCCCAGGAACCGGACCTTGGCGCGGGGTCCGTTCGACAGGCCGTCGAGCGGCCCTTTGCGTTCAAGGCCAATGCCGATCTGCGCGGCAACCTGCAACGGCTGCCGACGCTGCTGGAGCGATTCCACTTGGATCCGGCGTTGCTGGACAAGGCGAGTACAGCGTTGTCCGGCGGCGAGAAGCAGCGAATCGCGCTGATTACGGCCGCGCTGCTCGACCGTCCGATCCTGCTGCTCGACGAAGCCTCTTCGGCGCTGGATCCGGACAACAAGCAGGCGGTCGTGGAATTTATCAGGGAATCCGGCGACTTAACCGTGTTATCGGTCGCCCATGACGCCGAATGGCTGGGCTTTGCCGACCGCGTAGTCGACCTTGCCGGCGCCGCGCGCGAAACGGGGGATCGGCCATGAACGAAATCGTCGATATCGGGTTCTGGTCCCTGGCCGCCGGGTATCTTCTGCTCATTCTGCCGGTGGCGATTCTGCTGTACCTGCGAGTGCCGATTCTCAAGGAGACGGGTATCGCCGTCGTGCGCATGACGCTGCAACTTCTGTTCGTCGGCTTGTATCTCCAGGTCGTCTTTCGCCTGAACAATCCGTGGCTGAACCTGGGCTGGCTGCTGGTCATGGTCGGCGTGGCGGACGGTTCCATTTTGCGGGGCTGCCGGTTGCGCCTGCGCCGTTTTGCGGTTCCGCTGTTCATGGCCCTGCTGGCCGGCACGGCCATACCGGTTCTGGCCTTTGTGGGACCGATCCTCCAGCGTCCGAACGGGTTGGACGCCCAATATGTCATTCCGCTGGCGGGCATGGTGCTGGGCAACTGCCTGCGCGCCGACATCATCGGTTTGAAGCATTTTTACGAGGGCATCGGGAAGGACGAAAAGGCGTATCATCAGAGTCTTGCCCAGGGCGCCCGTCTGCAGGAAGCGGTACATCCGTATTTCCGGGATGCCCTTCAGGCGGCTTTGTTGCCAACGGTCGCCACCATGGCGACCATCGGCCTGGTAGCCTTGCCGGGCATGATGACCGGCGTCATATTGGGCGGAGCGGATCCGTTCACTGCCATCAAGTACCAGATCGCCATCATGATCGCCATTTTTTCCGGGACGGCGATCACCGTTTTCCTGGCGATCTGGCTAACTGTCAAAAGCAGTTTCAGCGTGTCTGGCATCCTGGACCGCGCGGTCTTCCGGGAAAACTGATATGCAAACGCTCAGTAGCGAGGAATTGATGCTGGGCGTTCGCGACGGCGACCTGGATGCCTTTGAGCAGATCGTGCTGCGCCACCAGACCGAGGCGTGGCGCGTGGCCTATCGCTATACCGGCGACCCCGCCGAGGCCGAGGATCTCGCGCAAAATGCGTTCCTGAAGGTCCTTGACGCCGCTCCCCGCTACAAACCCACCGCCACATTCCGCACCTACTTCTTCCGTATCCTGACGCGCTTGTGCATTGATCACAGGCGCAAGAAACGTCCGATTTTTACCGACACATTGCCGGACATCGCGGATGTGTC
The DNA here is from genome assembly GCA_964646045.1 of uncultured Victivallales bacterium. Lineage (GTDB taxonomy): Bacteria > Verrucomicrobiota > Kiritimatiellia > UBA8416 > SLMC01 > CAZYAW01. The sequence goes on from CAZYAW010000250.1 coordinate 5,133, forward strand.
GCCTTCGCCCTCGCAGCAGGCGAGCCAGGCCGAGCGCGAAGTCCTGATCCAGACCGCATTGGATGCCTTGCCCGCCGATTATCGCATGGCCGTTGTGCTGCGATACTTCGAGGGGCTCAGCGGCGTGGAGATGGCCGCGGCGATGGGCCGCAGCGTCAAGGCCGCGGAGCGGTTGCTGGCGCGGGCTAAAGCGCTCCTGAAACCACACCTGGAGCGCTTGGTGGAGTAGGGTCTGGAAGATTGGAATACGGGAATGATGGAATGATGGAAGATTGGACTGGAATGCTGGAAGACTGGAAACCTGGGCGGTAAGGGCTTGTGGTGCATCGGTGCGATTTCCGCCATTCCGAAAGCGCTTGCCTTGATCTGCGCATATATGCCAT
>CAZYAW010000251.1:0-5538 GCA_964646045.1 uncultured Victivallales bacterium
CAACTGCAGATCCTTGTCGCCCGTACCGCGCAGGCCCACGACAATGCCGTAGCCGACCAGATCCAGACTGTCCAGTCCGGCAATGCGGGCGATATCCTTGATGCGGGACTCGCCCGTTCCGGCGGTGACGAGGTTTTGCGCAGGCGCGACCGTCGGCCGCAAACCGAGCGCCAGACCGAGCGCGAGCCATGCGCAGCGCCGTCCGCGCCATTGTCTACCGATCTTCATTCTTGTGCTCCCGCATACCTGTTACCCAAACGTCTAGAACGGGTTGATCCAGTTCCACAGGCGGGTAATCAGTCCCATCTTCTGGTTTTTGACCAAGGGTCCGTTGCTGACATATTTAATGGAGGCGTCGGCTACGCGCGACGACTCGACGATGTTGTCTCCGGAAATATCCCGTTGCCGCACAGTGCCGGTCAGTACGATTTCAACGCTTTCGTCCTGCACGATCATGGAACGGCGGCCTTCGATCATCAGATTGCCGTTCGGCAGAACCTCGGTCACGCGCGCGGCGATTTTCGTCTCCAGCTTATCGCTGTTGGAAGACGATCCGCTGCCCTGGAAAGAGCGGCCGGCGTCGAGGCTCCAAGAAGGCACCACGGCGTTGGTCCAGCCGGTGGGGCGGGCGTCGATGCGAGGGTGTCCCATGCTGATGTCGCCGCCGATTTTAGAGCTTTTACTGGAAGAGCTCTGGGCGGCCTTGGAGGCTTCGGCCTCCTCCTCGATGACGACCGTCAGCAGATCGCCCACGGCGCGGGCGCTGGTGTCGGCGGTCAGTCGCATGGCCAGCGCCCAGTCGGGCTTGGGGTCTTCGGCCCGCGCCGCGCATCCGAGCGTCCATGCGGTCAGCGCCGCCGTCGTCCACAGTATGGCGCGTCGATTGGGGTGTGTCATGATGGTCCGCCTTTCTTTGTTTCCGGTTGCGGTTCCCGGCAATGACAGTATTGACCTTGTTGACATTATTGACGGCGTTCAGAGCGATTGTTTCCTTTTCGTCGTCTTCCTCAGAAATCGACTGTGGCTTCGCGCACGTCGGTGAGCCGTACGAGAAAGCGGCGGCGCGATGTCTCGTTCATGCACATGATGCGTTCGCCGCGGCGACCGGTGGCCAGGGCGGTGGCGCGCAGCGCCACCTGCAGTCCGCCGCGCATGGCCGTGACGTTGACCGTGTCCCCGCGGCGCGCGTTGACGGGCTGAACCAGGAAATGGGCGGCCAGAGGCTGACGCGCGCGGATGTCGCGGTTGGCTTCCAAGCCGAAAACCGCGTCTTCGCCGGACAGGAAAGGCTGGGCGGCGTCGGGCGGCAGCCAAAGCTCGTCGAGATCCTGCGCTTCCAGCACATGGCCGCGCGCCAACGAACGGGTGGCGACCCAGACTTTTTGCATGGGCTCGACTTTGGCCGTCACGGTGGCGTTGCGGGACGAACCGCCGGATGTCGCGATAGTGACGCTGAAGCGGTAGTGGTTGGGCCGGTCGTCGGAGGTCATGCTCAGCACCCGGATTTCCGGGTCCTGTTCGGATGCGGGAATTTCGATGTCGGCGTCTTCGCATTCGACATGCAATTCGGCGCTCCGCCATGGCGGCTGGTCGCCGGCGAAAGCGCGTATGGCGTCCTGCAGCTTTTCCGCGGCCAGCAGGGCGCCGACCCGCTGCAGCGAGAGCCGGGCCTCGCCGCGCAACACGACATGTTGCATGTCGGGATACTGGTTCAAGGCGGCGGCGATGGTGGTCAGGGAAACCTGAAGCGGTTCGCCGGGCTGCGGCGCCTGGACGATTTCGCGGTCGCGCCAGGCTTCGGGCAAGGCGTTGGGCGAACGCGCGATATCCCGCAAGAGAACCATGGCGCCCTGCAAGGATTCGTTCGAACGCAGTTCGATCATTTGCGCACCGGCGGCGCCGGCCCACAGCGGCAGGCCGCCGCAGAGGAAGGTCGCCAGCCAGCGTGTCGCGCAATGTTTACAGTGTCTCATGATATTCGCCTTTCCAGCCCCGACGCCCTGATGACACGCGGGTTACGGACCTTTACGTTTCCCTTTCTACGCGCTTGTTTACTGATGACTGATTACCTCAAGTTGTTGGCCTGTCCCATCATTTCGTCGCTGGCCTTGATGGCTTTGGAGGCGGCTTCGTAGGCGCGCTGGGAAGTGATCATGTTGACCAGTTGTTCCGCCGCGTTGACATTGGAGGATTCCAGTTGCCGATGGGCGAGAAAGCCGACGCCGTTCTCGCCGGGATTCTGTCCGGTTTGCGGATTGCCGCTGGCTTCGGTGGCCTTGTACAGGTTTTTGCCGACGGAACGCAGGCCGGCCGGATTGATGAAGCGCACGAGGGTCAGACGCGACTTGTTGGAGGAAACTCCGTTCACCACGGTCGAGAAGGAGCCGTCGGGCGCAATGGTCACGTCGGTGGTGCCCGGATCGATCGAGTCGAATCCGGCCACCCGATAGCCGTCGAGGGTAACGACCTCGCCGGATCCGTTGATTTTGAAGGCGCCGTCGCGCGTATAGGCCGAATCGCCGTCCGGCATGACGACTTCGAAAAAGCCGTCGCCTTCGATGGCCAGGTCGAAGTCGCCGCCGGAATTGATGAGGGCGCCCTGCTGGAACATGCGGGCGACGCCGGCCACGCGGGTTCCGTGCCCGACCTGAATGCCCACCGGCAATTGTCCTTCTCCGCTGTCGGCGCCGGGCGTGCGCAGGCTCGAGTAGAGCATGTCCTGAAAACTGATGTGGCTGGTCTTGAATCCTGTCGTGTTGATGTTCGCCAGGTTGTTGGCGATGGTGTCCATCGAAAGTTCCTGGGCCCTCATGCCCGTGACGGCCGACCATAGTGCGCGTTCCATATCCCGTCTCCTTTTCCGCGCTAGCCCGACAACTGCTGGATCGTCGCGCCCTGCGCCTGATCCATTTGCTTGAGCATGCGCTGGCAGATTTCAAAAGCTCGCGTTGTGCCAATCAGTTCCGCCATTTCCTCGAACACCGCGGCATTTCCGCCCTCGACGGCGCGATTGGTTGCGCGACTCGTCGCGGAAGTTTGCGGTTCGACGTCGGCCGGGGCGGAAAACAGGGTGGGACCGACTCGCCGCAGCACGCCGGGATCCGCGAAGGAGGCCAGGCGAACCGCATCCAGCGTCCGCTCGCCGCTCCGCAGGACGCCGTCGGCGGCCACGGTCAGTTGCGAAAGATCGACATCGGCCGGCAATGTCAGGGGGCCGTTGCGTCCTTGCACGGCGAAGCCGCCGGTTGTGACAACGGTTCCGTTCGGATCGAGCTGGAAGCGTCCGTTGCGCGTGTAAAACTCGCGGCCGTCTTTCTCGACAACGAAAAAGCCGTCGCCATTAATGGCGAAGTCCAGGGGGTTGTCGGTGGCATGCAGGGGGCCGGGCGAAAAGTCGATCGAGCGCACGGCCGCCGCGCTGCGTCCTAAATCCGGCCTGCCGGCCGCCGCGGACGAGCGCACCATGCTGTCGAACGCGTTCTGGGAGCTGACGGTTTTCTTGTAGCCCGGCGCCGCGTTGTTGGCCAGGTTGTCGGTCACCGCCTCGAGCCGATCCATCTGGTAGAGCATGCCTCGCAAGGCCGCATGGGATGATATTGCGTTCATGCCTGCGAATAAAGCAAGCCGTATGCCGTGGAGGGCGAGGAAAAAAGGGGGGGTGAAGTATGAAGTGTGAAGTTTAAGGGTGGAAAAGGGGGGCTTCCGGTGTCGGATGTAGGGTCATGAGCAAGCCCGGTCTTTTCGGGGCTCATCGTTTTTTTCGGCTTATCAACTGTAACGCGATCCGTCGGACGGGACCGATCCGTCCGACGGCCGGCGTGAAGAACATGGCCGGCGTTCACGGTTCGGGGTTAATTCGAGACGTGACATCCGAAAAACCGTGAACGGCAACAGAACACGGGAACGGAAGAAAATTCCGGTCAGGTGTCGACGAGGCGCTGGAAGATGGCGTCGACGGCGGTATCGGGGATGGCGTCGGACAGAGAGAATTCGCTGAATTTCCGCACCATTTCGGGACGGGGTCGATGAAGATCGAGCAGGGCTTCCGACTGTTGGGAAATCATGCGGGCGAGTGTCGACATACGGACGCGGTCGCTTCCGGGCGCGGTGTCCTGACGGGCCGCAGTCTCCGGTTTGCGACGGGATGAAATCGAAGCAATCATACCCTTGGCGACCCTCTGTTCCTGTTCGAGACGGGGAATATTCATGAACGGTTTCCTTATGTATCGGACGGATCGGTTGTTTTCTTAAGCGCGTGAAACAGACTTTGCACACAGCGGGCGGTTGCGAAGGCGCCGAATTCGGCAGGCGATCGCAACATGATATCCAGACTTTGGGCGTCGTATTTGCGAGCCCGCCGCGCCTGCAGCCAGTCGTCCATGGCCACGACCACCTGTTGTTCGGCGGCGTTGAACGAGGCATTGAGCTCGGCGACCCGTTCTCCGGCCTCGACATGGACCAGGGTCATGTGAAGGGCCAGTACCTGGGGCGCATAGGGTCGCCAGGCGCGCACATGGACGCACAGAACATAACGGGTTTCAAACAGGCGTCCGATCCGCACCACTTCTTGCAGATCGAAGCGGCCGGTCGCGTCGGCGACATTGTCCTCGCGCCAGTAGCGGGCGGGCAGAACCCGGTCGCCGATCTGGAACGGATGGACGGCGGACGCATACTGGATTTCGCGCAAAATATGGTTCAGCAGCCCTCGGCGCGCCTCTTCCAGGCCCTGGCCAACGGGAGGCAGAACGAGCATGCGTTCCCCGACGGCGAACGGCGTGTCGCTCTCGGTCTTGAAAACGCGTACCAGCTCGATGCGTTCGGGTGTCCGGCTCCAATGGCCGAAATCCGCGCCGCGTTGCGCCAGGCACCCGGCCGAAAAAAGAATCGCCACGCCCGGCGCCGTCACTCCGGCGGCCGTCCGCCATCTTTGTAAAACATGGAAGAGGCCATTTGCGCCACGGGCGAAGCTCGCCCGGGCAGATGTCGCTTTTCGCTTCATGGCTGGTCCGCCTCGTATTCGCAATTCAATTCGGCATGCCGGCCGCACGGACATTCGATCTTGATGCCGACTATGCGGTTGTTTTCCTTGACGACATTGACTCTGATGCTGTTTTGGGCGTTGCCGGCCGTCGCCGGGCGCGGCAGGACGGTGCGTTTGGAGACCAGGACGCGCGAGGCGTCGATTACCCGACCGCGCTCCGGAGCGCGCCGCGGCGTCGCCGTGCGCTGGCGGTCGCGTGTCAGCACGTCTTCCGCATCCACGAAATATTTGTCGCGCAACAAGCGGTTGCTTTCTCCGATGTCCGGCATGGCGGGGGTCTCCGTAGCGGGTTGTCTGGACAAGCTTCTAGCAGACGCCATGCCATGGGGGTCTATGTCCGCAAAATCCGGTTGGATGCGAAATTCGGAACAGGCTGTACGCCTGTTTTGTCAATACACAAGCGGGAAGCTTGCGCTACGTTGGCAAATCCAACCGGATTTTGCGGACATAGTAGGGACTGTTTCCCGACCTCTGTCCTCTGATCTCCGGGTTGCGGG
>CAZYAW010000252.1:0-3573 GCA_964646045.1 uncultured Victivallales bacterium
TTTTGAAGATATAGAAGCGTGGCGGCTTGGCCGGAAACTTGCGAGAAAAGCGCTCAAGATGTCTTGAAAACCGTGAACTGTGAACCGAGAACCGTGAACAACTACGTTTTTTTGTGCGCGACGTTCGTGAAACCCTTTTCGGATGGGGTCTAATTCGGCGCCGCTGCCGTATCCCCTTGACAATGACGCGGTTTTGCGTATGGATTGGACGCATGGAAGACAAACGAGTGGCTATCACGGGAGCCGGGCCGGTCAGCGCGATCGGCAGCGGGCGGGCCGATTTTCGGGCGGGACTCTTCGGCAGCCGCAGCGGCATCGGCCCGATCACGCGCTTCGACACGCAGCGCTATCGCAGCCGCACGGCGGGCGAGCTGACCGATTTTAACGTGGAAGACTATCTCGAACGGCCCAAGGCCTACCTCGACCGCTCCTCCGAACTGGCCTTTGCCGGTATGAGTCTGGCTCTGGAGGATGCCGACCTCGATACGCAGACCCTGAACGACCCGTCAAGAATCGCGCTGATCACGGGGTCGGCCTATGCCGGACTCCAGACGTCCGCCTTGTTTTACGCCGACGTCCTCCGGAAAGGCCCGCGCTTCGCCAAGCCGTTCCTCTTCCCGCACACCTACGCCAATACCGCGATCAGCCTGCTGGCCATGGATTACGGGCTGGCCGGACATCATGAGCATTTCTGCGGCGCCCTGGCTTCCGGAGAAGCCCTGCTGGCGGGCTTCGACCGCATTCGCAGCGGACAGAGCGACCTGGCGCTGGTCGGCGGCTTCGAGGCCCTCAGCGAACCTCTGCTGGCGGGCTGCGAGGCGGAAGGCTGCCTCTCGCCCGACAATCAGGCCCCGGAAGAATGCCGCCCCTGCGACCGCGACCGCAACGGCTTCATCCTGGGCGAAGGCTGCGGCATGCTGGCGCTGGAAGAGACGCAGCACGCGCGCCGGCGCGGCGCGCGCATCCTGGCCGAGCTGGTCTCCGTCGCGCAGACCGGCGGCCCCTGCCCGACCGCGACGCGCACGAGCCCCGCACTGACCGCCGCCATGACCCGCGTGCTGGCCGCAGCCCGCCTCGAGCGCCAGGACCTCGACTGGGTTTGCGCCCAGGCCAACGGCCATCGGCTGCTGGACGGACAGGAAGCGCGCACTTTGGCGGAATTTTTTGCGGATCGAACTTCCCCCGTGGCGGTTTCCAGCCTGAAATCGCGCACGGGCGAAACCCTGGGCGCCGCCACGGCCCTGCAGATATGCGCCGCCCTGGAGGCGCTGCAGGAGGGCCGCGTGCCGCCGACCCTCAATCTGACGGAAACGGATCCGGACGCCATGTCCGACGGCGTAACATGGATCCGCCGGAAACCGCGCGAACAGCCGCTACATGCGGCGCTGATCAACGGACTGGATACGGGCGGCAATGCGCTCTGTCTGATCCTGACAAACCCCGCCGGAAGTCCGCCATGAACAAGAAACAATGCCTGGAAGCCTATCGGCGCATGCTGGTGATCCGCTTGTTCGAGGAAACCGTGGAGCGCCTGTTTAGCCGCGGTCTGATCCAAGGGACGGCGCATCCGGCCATCGGCCAGGAAGCCGTCGCCGTGGGCGCGTGCGGCGCGCTGCGACCGGGGCGCGACTGCGTCACCAGCACGCATCGCGGACACGGCCACTGCCTGGCCTGCGGCGGCGACCCGAACCGGGCCATGGCCGAACTGTTCGGCAAGGCCACCGGATACTCGCGCGGCCGCGGCGGCAGTCAACTGATGGCCGATTTCTCGCTGGGCTTCCTGGGCTCGAACGGCATCACCGGGGCCGGCCTGCCGGTGGCCGCCGGAGCGGCGCTCGCCTTCCAACTGCGCCGCGCGGCGCGCGTAGCTCTGTGTTTTTTCGGCGACGGCGCCGCCAACCAGGGGGTTTTCCACGAGGCCCTCAACCTGGCCGCCATCTGGAAACTGCCGGTCGTGTACGTGTGCGAAAACAACCGCTACGCCATGTCGATGCCGGTTGAAAAATCCATCGCCATTCGCGATATCGCCGACCGCGCCACGGCCTACGGCATGCCGGGCCTTATCGTGGACGGCAACGATCTGGAGGAAGTGCGCGGCGCGGTGCGCGCGGCGGCGGAACGCGCGCGACGCGCGGAGGGTCCCACGCTGATCGAATGCAAGACCTACCGGCTCTCCGGCCATTCGCGGGGCGACCCGCGCCGCTACCGCTCGCGCGAGGAGGAGGCGCAGTGGCGCCGCAAAGATCCGATCGCGGCCTGGCGCAGGACCTTGCGCGCCCGGGGTCTGCTCACGACGGAGGACGACCGACGCATTCGTCATGCGGCCCGCGCCGCCATTCGCGAGGCCGTCGCCTTTGCGCGGCGCAGTCCGCCACCCGATGCGCAAACCCTGGAGGAGGGCCTCTTCTCATGAGAGAGATCAGCGGCTGCGAAGCGCTGCGCGAAGCGTTGCGCGAAGAAATGCGGCGCGACCGCAACGTCTTCGTCATGGGCGAAGACATCGGCGTGTACGGCGGCGCTTTCGGCGTCACGCGCGGCCTCATCGAGGAATTCGGTGCGCAACGCGTGCGCGACACGCCCATTTCCGAAGCGGGCATCGTGGGCGCGGCCATCGGCGCGGCCCTGCTCGGAGCGCGGCCGGTGGTGGAAATCATGTTCATGGACTTTATTCTTCTGGCCCTCGATCAACTGGCCAACATGGCGGCCAAGGCGCACTATGTTTTCGGCGGGCAGGCCCGCTGCCCGCTGGTCGTCCGCACCCCGGCCGGCGGCGGACGCGGCTACGGTCCCACCCACTCGCAATCGCTGGAGGCCCTCTTCGCCCATGTGCCCGGCCTCAAAGTGGTAGCCCCGTCCACGCCCGCCGACGCCAAAATTCTGCTCAAGGCCGCCATTCGCGACAACAATCCGGTCGTTTTTACGGAACACAAACTGCTCTACAGCCTGCGGGGTGCGCTGCCGGACAAGGAACCGCGCCGCATCGAACGGCTGGGCCGGGCGCGCGTGACCCGGCCGGGCCGGGACGTCACGCTGGTGGCCTGGTCCTGGATGAGCGAAGTGGCCCGCCGCGCGGCCGACGACCTGCAGGAGCACGGCATCGCCGCCGAGCTGGTCGATCTGCGCTCGCTGTGTCCGCTGGACGAGGAAACCGTGGCCCGTTCGGTGCGCAAGACGGGACGTCTGGTCGTAGTGGAAGAGGGTACGCGCACCGGCGGCTTCGCCGCCGAAATCGGGTTCCGCATGTTCGAGCGAGCCTTCGACCGCCTGGACGGCCCCGTTCGCCGAGTGACCTGCCCGGACATTCCTCTTTCGGCCTCCGCCACTCTCGAACAGGCCGCCCTGCCCTCGCGTCAGGCCATTGTCGCCGCCGCGCGGGCGCTGGTGGCGGGAGAATTCTGAGCGGGTTACGAGCCGCTCCTGGCAATCCGCTCGGAACACGGGCGAGACGGCCATGCTACAGTTTGCAAACACGGGCGAGACGCCCGTGCCACGGTTTGCAAACACGGGCGGGACGCCCGTGCTACGGTTTTCAGACGCGGGCGGGACGCCCGTGCCACGGTTTGCAGACGCGGG
>CAZYAW010000253.1:0-2571 GCA_964646045.1 uncultured Victivallales bacterium
CCCCCCCCCCGAAACACAAGCAAAAAAAAGTTTCATTTTTTTCTGGACTCAGGCGACACGTTTTCGTATGTTTCGGGCATGGCAAACGGTCTGGTCATACAGGGACGAAGGCTCGGCGAGTCAGATATAGCTTTGATTCGCGGCCTGCTTGACTCGCATCCTGACTGGCATCGCACACGCCTGAGCCGCGAACTGTGCGCGCGTTGGGACTGGCGCAACGCCCAAGGCCACCTAAAGGACATGGCCGCCCGCACCCTGCTGCTGAAACTGGAACGGGCGAGATATCTTCGGCTGCCCGCGCGCCGGGGGACTTCACCCAATGGGCATAGAAACAGGCACATCGAACCGGTGGCGCCACCGGACGAACCGATCCTCGGCGCGTTGCGCGATGTGCAACCCTTGCGCGTCGGCATCGTCCTGCCGGGCTCCGCCGATGCGCGGCTATTCAGTGGCCTTCTGGCCCATGAGCATTATCTCGGACAACGCAACACCGTCGGCGAGAACATCCGCTACCTCGCGCGGGATCGGCATGGTCGCCCGGTGGCCTGCGTGCTGTTCGGCTCGGCGGCCTGGAAGTGCGCGGACCGTGACGCTTTCCTCGGCTGGGATCGCGCCACGCGCGAACGCAATCTGCAAGGACTTACCAACAACACACGCTTCCTCATTCCGAGCTGGGTTCAGGCGCCTCATCTGGCCAGTCATGTGCTCGGCCTGGTTGCCCGGCGCATCCGCGCCGACTGGCAGGCGAAATACGGCCATCCCGTCCATGCCCTGGAGACCTTTGTGGATCGCTCGCGCTTCCGGGGCACGTGCTACCGGGCGGCCAACTGGCTGCGGCTGGGCGAGACGAAGGGGCGCACCCGCAATGATCGTGAAAATCGCATCCGCGTAGCGATCAAAGATGTGTATCTCTATCCTTTGATATCGGATTTTCGAAAGGAACTTTGCACATGATGACACAAAAGGAGGCGGAAGCGATTTACGATGCCGGCAAGGAAACGGTCGTGCGAGTGCTACTGGACTTATCCGCAAAAGTGGATCAACTCACAGCCGACTTCGTCGCCCTGAAGGCTGAAAACGCCGCCTTGTGCAACCGGGTGCAAACGCTGGAAGAGCGGGTTGCCAAAGACTCGCATAACAGCCACAAGCCGCCGTCATCCGACGGACTCGCCAAGCCCAAGCCGAAGAGTCTGCGTCCCAAAAGCCAACGGCCCACGGGCGGCCAGCCGGGCCATCCGGGCCGAACGCTACGCATGGTGGAGAAGCCGGACCAAACAGTGCGCCATGCGGTGGAGCGTTGCGCACACTGCGGCCGTTCCCTCTCCCGCCAGGAACCGGACCGGGTGGAGCGACGCCAGGTCTTCGACCTGCCCGAACCGAAGCTGGAGGTCACCGAGCACCAGGCCGAGGTCAAAACCTGCTCATGCGGCTGTGTCAACCGCGCCGCATTCCCGCCCGAGGCCGCGGCTCCCGTCCAGTATGGCCCGCGCGTGAAGAGCGTGAGCGTGTATCTGGCCGAGTACCAACTGCTGCCCTTCGACCGGCTCTCCGAGATCATGCGCGACCTCTTCGCCTGCGAGAGCTTCAGCGAGGGCACGCTGGCCAACTTCAAGGCCGACTGCTCCCGGCGGCTGGAACCAGTGGACACGGCCATCCGCGATCTGGCCGCCGCCGCGCCCGTGGCGGGCTTCGACGAAACCGGTGTGCGCGCCACCGGCTCGTTGCACTGGCTCCACACCGTCTCGACGCGGCTGTTGACATGGTACTACGCACACAAGCGCCGAGGGTGCAAGGCCATGGACGCCGCCGGTATCCTGACAGGCTACCGGGGCTGCGCGGTCCACGACTTCTGGAAGTCCTACTTCGACTATGGCTGCGACCATGCCCTGTGCAATGGCCATCTGCTGCGCGAACTGACCTTCCTGTGGGAGGAACAGAACCAGAAGTGGGCTAAGGATATGATCGACCACCTGCTGGCCATCAAGGAGGCGGTCGCCATGGCCAACGCGGCCGGTCTGACCGCCCTGCCGCCTTCCGAGCAGAAGCGGTTCCTCAAGGACTACGCGCGGATCGTCAAGGCCGGCTACATGGAAAATCCGGTTGCTCACGCACATGCTCCCAAACGGCGGGGACGCCGCAAGCAGAGCAAGGCACTTAACTTGCTCGATCGCTTCCGCGACCATCCCAACGAAATCCTCGCCTTCATGCGCGACTTCGCGGTGCCCTTTGACAACAACCAGCCAGAGCGCGATCTGCGCATGATGAAACTGCGCCAGAAGATATCCGGCACGTTCCGCAGTTTCCAGGCACTGGTGAACTTCTGCCGGATCCGCGGCTACGTCTCCACCGCCCGCAAGAACGGCCTCAACGCGCTCGAGGCAATCCAGCGCGTGTTCCTCGGCAACCCCTTCCTGCCGCTGCTCAACAGCTCGTGATCCTCGCCCCACGCGTCAGACCCGGCTAAGCCGCCAAGATCTATCAGGTAGCCGCCGGCAGCCGGCGGCTACCTGAGCAGTTACCTTAAATCAACAGTATTGGGCTTAGCCGGGTCTGACGCGTGGGGCGAGGATC
>CAZYAW010000254.1:0-3295 GCA_964646045.1 uncultured Victivallales bacterium
ATGAACCGCTTGCGTTCGAGGTCGTATTCCGGGCACCAGTAGGAGTGTACGCTGATCGCCACCGGGATGACGTTGTCTTCCGCATCGGTTTCGAACCCGGTTTGCGGATCCAGCTTGATGCCGGGGTTGTTCAGCGGTGTGCCCGGGTAGCAGCAGACCCAGACATGGGCGTTGATGTCGTAGAAGAAGAGATCGTCGTTATAGTACGCCTTCCCGCCGCGCGACGTGGCCCCGCCGTGCACGCCCTCGCCGTAGATAAACGCGCCGCGCAAGTCGGGCGCATAGGCCATCTTGCGGCCCCAGGAGCGGCCCTGGGCCGGGCCGTACTTCGGATCGGGCTTCGGCTTGCCGCGATTGACCCACTCGTTGCTGCTCAACGCCTGAACCTTCGCGAGCTGTGCGCCCGGCTTGCTCGGCCGGTCGGCCAGCGGTCCTTTTTTCTCCCGGGCCGGATTCTGTTCCGCGGCCGACACCGTCGCGGTCGCGAGCGCGACCAGCAGGCAACTTGTCCATATCGTCTTCATTGTTCGTTCCTTTCTCTGCAGTCCCGGTCAGGCAGGAATGCCTGACCTATGCCTGTCCACATCCAGCCATTCCAACTGTCAATCCGAATACTACAGAATTCCGCGCCGACTGGCGTTCGATCGGCGCCACAAGACGAAATTACACATGCGAGCGTCAACGGCATCCTTATGCGCAGGTACGGACGTACAAGACGCGATGTTTCGGTTGACCGGTCGCGGCGTTGTACGCGGGGAACGCACGACGTTTACTCCGGATTGACAGGCAGAGCCCACAGACAGGCCGTCGTATCCGCGGAACCGGAAATCAGGCGCGAGCCTGCAAGCGGCGTCAGCGAAAGAACGGCCTTGTCGTGCCCCTCGAAGAGCAGGCGTGTATCGTTTCCTTCGCGGGGCCAGACGGCGACAACGCCCCGGTCGCCGCCGGCGCAGATGAAGGCGTCGCCGCCGGCATAGGCAACCGCGCGCACCGCGTCGCCGTATGCCCGAACGCGCTCGGGCCGGGCCTTGTCGCCCAGCGACCATTCGACCACGTCGCCGTCCGTGCCGCCGGAAAGCAGGCGCTGCGCCCGGGCGTCGAATGCGACGGACGCCACCGGGCCGGCATGGGCGTAAAAGGCGAGAAGCTGCCCGCCGGATGCCACGTCCCAGATCCGGATGGTCCCGTCCCGGCCTCCGCTTGCCGCCCGGCTGCCGTCCGCGGATACGGCCGCGCAGAGCGCCCCGCCGTGATGTCCCCGCATCGCCCGGACGGGTGTTTCCCCGGACGGATCCAGGTACCAGACCTGGACAAGACCGGCGTCGCCCGCGGTGAGGAAGATGTTTGCGGCGGCGCACACCGACACCGCGCGCACGTATCCGCGATGCGCCGTGCGCTTGGACAATATGCGGCCTTCGGAGAGGCTGCATTCGTAGAGGCACCCATCCGAGGCGCCGAGAATCGCGCGATCGCTTGCGGGCAGCGCCGCCACCGCGTGCAGCTCGCCGGCGACGGTCGTCTGGCGGCGCAAAGCGCCGGTTTCCGCATTCCAGACGCCCAGAGAACCGTCCGTCGAAGCCGTGACAACAGTCGATCCGTCCGGCCCCGCCGCTACCGCCGTAATCGGGCCCCTGTGCCGGGACAGGTCCACATACGGCTTTCCGGTGGCCAAAACGCTTTCCGTCAGGAGTCCGTCGCGAGCCCAGGACAGCACGCGCTTTCCGTCCGGCGACACGTGCATGGCGCTTACAAAACCCTGGTGAGGCGCAAAGCGACGCACGAGATTCCGCTTCTGACGATTCCATACGCGAATCGAACCGTCTCGCGCGCCGGTAAGCAGTCGGGCGCCGTCCGGCGTATAGGCCGCGGAACACACCTCGTGCCCGTGATGCCCCTTGTATGTGGCGGTGTTTTTGTAATCGGACAGGCGCCATTCCGTGGCCATGTGCCGCGACCCGACCAGCACATGGGTCTTGTCCGGCGATACCACCAGCATTTGGCTATAGTAGTCGTCGAGAAACTTCTTCAGGACGGTATTCGAGGACGGGTCGTAATGAAAAACATTGGGCGCGGGACGGTGCGTCAGAAAGACGGTTTTTCCTTCCGGCCCGTATGTCGCGTTGTAGAACTGACTCGACGTCAGCGTTGCCGACGGTTTCCCGCCGTCGCGGTTCCATTCCTCCATCGTCGTAGAGTCATGGTCCAGCGTCAGGATGCGCTTCCCGTCCGGAGACCGGATCGCGACCAGCAGACTGGTTCTGCCGGTGTGGAAAAGAAGCCGCGCAGCCTGCCGGCCCGCATCCCACTCGTACAGATCTCCCGCGGAATCGGAGATCAGCGCGGTACGGCCCTTTTCGCCGTACACGTCCAGGGTGCGCAGCGGTTTACCGGAGATGCGATGCGCGCCCGCGAGCGTGCCGTCGCCGCCGTTCCAGCGATGCAGCTCCGTGCCGGAAACGATCCAGACCTCGGCGCCGTCGCAGGCGTATCCGATCCTGCCGTTGGCCGCCCAGGCCGGAGGCTCGTACCGCATGCGAGCCGTGCCCAGGCGGACAAGGGCGCTTTCGGGAAGATCCCCCCCGCTCGTCCACGCGGCGGCTAGGGCAAATACCGAACACATCCAAATGCGCTTCATCTTCGTTCTCCCTCCGGCCCCTGCCGTTCCGTAAAATTAGACAGTGCGGTTTCGCGCCTAACCCCTATCGCCAGCCACCGGCCACCGCGGCACGATGCGGTTGTCGTGCTCGCGACGGAACTGATTGGGAGTACCGCGTATGTGGATGGTTTTCCTGCCGACAAACGTATTGTGGTGAATGTGTATCCAGTCGCCGGCAATATCCGTTCCGTCTCCCCGGTCCCGTCCGCCGTGCATGTCGATGAAGTGGCTCGTGCCGTGCGGCCCGAATACATTGTAGCGAGCTTCGTACCCTTCGCCCGACCGGCCGGTTGCGGCCGTGAAGTGTCGGCCGTAATCGAACCGATTGGCCTCGATCAGCGCGGTTCCGTCCCCCAGTACCACTCCATAGCCAAGACCGTCGCGCATGTTGTGATGGATGTAGCAGTGCCGAATGTACGCGCGCGTCGCTCCTTCCGCGACCAGTACGCCGGCATGCGAGAAGCTCGATATCTCGCAATTGTCCGCCTCGCATCCGAAATGCCCGATCCGAATGCCGCGCGAATGCTTTGGAATGCGCGCCCGGCCCTTGTGCGGTCCCTCGATACGCAGACCCGTGATGCGCGCGTAGGCCCCGCCGGTTTCCACCACAGCCGGCGTGTCCGGCGCCGTCGAATACAG
>CAZYAW010000255.1:0-4239 GCA_964646045.1 uncultured Victivallales bacterium
AGATAACACGGGCAAGATGCCCGTGCCACAATTTGAAAGTGTGCCAAAGCATTTTCCTGCGAGGTCAGGAAGTCTGAATCTTTCGCCTTGATCTTCCCTTGTCCCCTATTTCCTGGGACAGGCATCAAGGATGACGAAAATCACCGGTTCGGTCGGTTTTTCTCAGAGACAAGTCGGCCTCGTGATGTCGCAGGCTCCATCAGGCTATTCTCGGCGTCCGTGGCGGTCGATCCGGCGCCTTTCCAGCGTTTGTAGAAGAATTCCTCCACCGTCCTGGCGCGATACGGCTTTCCCAGGAAAGTGTTGCGGCATCCCATATACGCGGCGCATTCGAAGGGTTTGGCCGCATGCACGGCGCAACGGTCTTCCTCGTCGAGGAACAGACAGCGACCCGCTTCCTCCGCATAGGAGTCGGACGCCACGGCGCCGGGCGGCGTAACGAAGCGACGGCCTTTCCGCTTGGCGGGAGCCAGCGCCAGGGCGACCCGACCGTTGCTGGCGACCGGCACTTTGACCAGACAACTCTTCGCCAGCTCGCCTTCCGACATCTGGAGAAGCCGCGACAGTTTGGGCAGGTCGCCGGGCACCAGGCGACCCGGATCCCTGAAACAGGCGCTAATGCACTGGCGGCAGCTACATTCTTCCATAGTGCGGGAAAGCGGTTATCGTTTTGCGGAACTCGACTCGCGCAAGGCGCGGGTGACATCGTCGAGCGTCAACTGGTTGACCTTGCGAACGCATTGGTACCAGTCGCGACTCGATCCGACACCCTGTCGGCCCTTCAGCAGCGGCTCGGCCTCCGCGCCGTACAGTTCGTAAGCGGTGTCCAGCGAGACCGCTCCCGCCCCGTAGCCGACCAGGGCGCGCGCGGCCTTGCTGCCGGCCTTGTACTGGGTGATACGCACATGCAGCAGATAACGGTCGGGGGCCGGCTTAAAGCTCTCGCGCGAGGCGACGCTTTCCGCCTGGTAGCCGCCTCGCTTGCGCAGAAGGCGCACGAGATCGCGCTCCATCCAGTCGCGAACCTGTTTGCGCTGACGAGCCTCCCGAGCCTCCGCCGTGCTGTCCAGGCCCGTCTCGGTCAGCACGTAAATCGTGTGTCGGCCGGCATCGCGCAGCGGCGCCACTCGCTGATGCGACACGCATCCGCTCAGCAAAAAGAGCCCCGCCACACCCGCCGCCGACATAACCGTTCCGCATCTTCCGATCATCGCAGTCTCCTCCTTTTCCCTCGTAAATGGATGCGATATATCTGCATCGCATCTTGCGGATGCACAATCCGAACCCAATATTCACCGTCTTGTAGGCGAAGGCGCGCGAAATTACCAGCAAAAAGAATTTGGCAAGGTCGCGGAATACTGAAGTGACGGATACCCTCTCCGGCCGACATGAGAACCGAATGCGTTTCCGCTTGCAAAACAACCGGACTTGGCCATACATTGCCGGGAATACGGTCGGATCCAGTCTTGAGATCGCAAGTCGTGTGCTGGCCATGAATACCGGCTGCTGCGCCGGCAGGTAACGGCGAAAGAGGTTGCCAGAGCCTCGTCGGTCAAGCCCGGGGTCACACGGATCATGCGAATATTGCCTTTGTTTGACGAGCCGTTTTTGCGTGCTCAATGGGACGAGGAGTTCCAGTCGTTTCGCGACAGCCCGCAAGCCGCCGCGCTGCTCGCGCGGCTGCGCGCATGGACGGAACGCGAACGGCTCGCGGAACGCGCCTCGGAAACGGCCTTCATCCAGCGTTTCTTCGTGGAGACCTGGGGCTACCAACTGCAAGGTCATGACTCGGAAACGCCGGTCTATACCTGCCGTCCGCAATACGAAACCGCCGGCGCGGGCCAGTCCGGCGGCACCGGCTTCGCCGATCTCGCCCTCGGCCGGTTCGGCCCCGCAGGCGACGGCGTACCGCAGGTCCTGTGCGAATTCAAGGACATCCGCTCCGGACTCGACGCCCGCCAGGCCCGCAAGCAGAACGACCGCTCGCCGGTGGACCAGTGCTTCGACTATCTCCAGGCCGCCTGGCGGAATCGCGATCGCGACGCCCTGGTCGAACCGGCCTATGCCTTGGTCACCGACATGAACGAGTTCCGGCTCTATATCCGCCGGCTCGGCCGCACGCAATGCCAGCGCTTCATCCTGGCGGGACCCGGCTCCGCCGACGAGCCCGCCCTCGTTTCCGATCATCCCGCCGCCGCCTTCCGCTGCTTCCTCTTCTGGCGGCTGTTCCGGCCCGACATGCTCCTGGCCGAACGCGGTCCCGCCCGGCTCGACCGGCTCCTGCGCGATCAGGTCACCCGCGAAAAAGCCATCGAAAAAACCTTCTATCGCGAATACCACGACTACCGCCAGTTCGTCTTCCGCTCCCTGGTCGAGGCCAACCCCGACTTCCCCGGCACGCGCGGCCGGCTCGTGCGGCTCACCCAGCGCTTTCTCGACCGCTGCATCTTCGTCCTCTTCTGCGAAGACATGGGCCGCGTCCTGCGCTATCCGCCCGAACTCCTGCGCGACCTGCTCGCCGAGGAAAGCCAGAGCCGCTTCTACAACCCCGACGGCTCCGGCCCCTGGGACGCCATGCGCGCGCTCTTCCGCGCCATGCGCGACGGCGGCCCGTTCGGACCCCACGCCATCGACCGCTTCAACGGCGGTCTGTTCGAGGAGGACCCCGAACTCGACACCCTGCGCATCCCCGCCAAAGTCTTCTGCGCTCCCGGCCAGGCCACGGGCATCCTCGACCATCCCCGCACGCTGCTCTACTTCTCCGGGGCCTACAACTTCGGGCTCGCCGCCGATTCCGGCCATCGCGCCATCAGCCTCTACACGCTCGGCCGCATCTTCGAGCAGTCCATCACCGAACTCGAGATCATGGAAGCCGAAGCCGACGGCCGCGTCTCCATCAACCGCCTCACCAAGCGCAAATGCGACGGCGTGTACTACACCCCCGAATGGATCGTGCGCACCATCGTCGACACCGTCCTCGGCGGCCGGCTCGACGACATCAAGGCCGAACTCGGGTTCCCCGATTTGCCCCCGCTCGACGATGCCGCCCTCGCCGAATATCGTGCCTACAAAAGCGACCGGCGCCGCTCCGCCCGCGTCGCCGCCGCCCATCTCGCCTTCCTGCGCGACTACCGTTTCCGGCTCGACCGCCTCCGCATCGTGGACCCCGCCTGCGGCTCCGGCGCCTTCCTCATCCAGGCCCTCAACCGGCTTGTCGAGGAATACCGCTGGGTCGTTGCCGAGCAGGAACGCATCGAAGGCCAGCGCGGCCTGTTCGATCAGGACGAAATCATCCGCTCCATCCTCGCCCACAACATCTACGGCGTGGATATCAACCCCGAATCCGTCGAAATCGCCAAACTCGCCCTCTGGCTCCACACCGCGGCCCCCGGCAAGCCGCTTTGCGCCCTCGACGCCAACATCCGCTGCGGCAACAGCCTGGTCGGCCCCGACTTTGCCGACTTCTACCGCCGCAAGCACGAGACCCTCTTCGAGCAGGCCGACGAAACCGAACGCGAACGCATCAACGCCTTCGACTGGCACGCCGCCTTCCCCGACGTCTTCGCCCACGGCGGCTTCGACTGCGTCGTCGGCAATCCCCCCTACATCAAGCTCCAGCACTTCCGCCGCGCCCAGGCCGACGTCGCCGACTACCTGCTCGAAGCCACCGCGCCCGACGACCGCCCATCTTCCGCCGTGGCACGGGCGTCCCGCCCGTGTTCTAAATCCGCCGTGGCACGGGCGTCCCGCCCGTGTTCTAAATCCGAGTGGCATGGGCGTCCCGCCCATGTTCTTCCTTCCAGCTTGCCCGGCAATACCCTTCCCGCCAGCAAGCAAGATGCTTGCGCTACGTCCCCTCGCAAGCAGGATGCTTACGCTACGGTTCGCCCCCTCTACGAAAGCGCCCGTTCCGGCAACTTCGACATGTATCTGCCCTTTATTGAAAAAGGCCTGCGCCTGCTGCGGCCCGAAGGCCGCATGGGCTACATCGCGCCCAATGTCTGGATGGTCAACGAATACGGCAGGAACCTGCGCGCCCTTGTCCATCGCACCCGCGCCCTCGACCGTTGGCTCGACTTCAAAAGCCATCAGATCTTCGACGAAGCCATCACCTACACCGCGCTCCAGTTCTTCCGCGGCAGCCCCGCCGACGCCATCGCCTGCGCCTTCGCCCCCGACGGCAACGCCTCCGCCATAGACTGGCAAAAAGCCGACCGCATCCCCTACGACGACCTGCCC
>CAZYAW010000256.1:0-3173 GCA_964646045.1 uncultured Victivallales bacterium
ACCCCATCGGTAGGGACGGCTCTCCGAGCCGTCCGCGGACGTTTCGGAGAAACGTCCCTACCCGGAATCGCGAATGCATGGGTTTTGCAAGAGCCTCAACCGACCAAATTTTTGAGTATTCGCCTTGGATATTGGATATTCCTTGCTGTGCCTCGCCATAGCCGCAGGCGACGGCTGGTTGGCTGTTGGACATTGTTCTCAGAGACAAGTCGGGCCTCGTGGTTTCGCGCCATTTTCACACGAATTCAATTGCGTTTTGCGGAGGGCGTCGGCTATGTTCGGATGCATGGAGTTGGCCGGGGCCAATTTCCCGGCGGTTCCGCATGCGGCGAGCGGTTCCGCAAGAAAGAAGTCGCCGTGAAAGGTTGGCCCATGAGGGTGTTGTACCTGGATCTGGACACGCTGCGCCCCGATCATTTGGGGTGCTACGGCTACCATCGCGACACGTCGCCCAACATCGACCGGATCGCCTCCGAAGGCGTTCGTTTCGATCGCTACTACTGTTCGGACGCTCCTTGTCTGCCGTCGCGTTCGGCGCTGATGTCCGGCCAGTTCGGCATTCATTCCGGCGTGGTCAACCACGGCGGGGCCAACGCCGAGCGCCGCGGCGAAGGGGCGCAGCGGGGTTTTCGCGACGCGCTGGGCGCGGGCATGGCCCTGCCCTACGTTTTCAGGAGAGCCGGTCTGCGTACCGCCCTGATCAGTCCGTTCGCCGAGCGCCATGCCGCCTGGTGGTTCTACGCGGGTTTTCAGGAAATGCACAATACCGGACTGGCCGGCATGGAATCCGCGGAACACGTCACGCCGACGGTCCTGAAATGGATCGAGGATCACGCCTCCGAGGAGAACTGGTTCCTGCATGTCAACTACTGGGATCCCCATACGCCCTACCGCGCTCCGCCGTCGTTCGGCAATCCCTTTGCGGAACAGCCGCTTCCCGAGTGGCTGACGGAAGAGGTCTTTGCCGGCCATCTCAAACACATCGGCCCGCACAGCGCGCATGAAATCGGCATGTACGACGACCGCGTCAATCCGAACTATCCCCGGCACCCCGGTCGCCTGCAGGACATGGCGGACGTCCACGTTATGATGGACGGTTACGATGGCGGCATCCGCTATATGGACGAACATATCGGCCGCTTGTGCGACGCCCTGGCACGGCGCGGCGTCATGGACGACCTCACGATAATCGTATCCGCCGATCACGGCGAGAACATGGGGGAACTCGGCATCTACGGGGAGCACGGGACGGCCGATCACTGTACCTGTCGCATCCCGATGATCGTTCGGCAGCCTCGCGGCCTGCGGGGCCACGTGGATCGCGGTCTCCACTACAACCTCGATCTGGCGCCGACCCTGGCCGAAGTTCTCGGCGTCGCCGCGCACGACGGATGGGACGGCCAAAGCTTTGCGCCAACCCTCGTGGACGGGACGGACTGCGGTCGCGACGAGCTGGTTGTGAGCCAATGCTGCCATGTCTGTCAGCGCTCCGTGCTTTTCGGGTCCTGGCTCTACATGCGCACCTATCACGACGGGTATCACCTGTTTCCGGATGAAATGCTGTTCGAAATCGACGCCGACCCCCACGAGCAGCACGATCGGGCGGCTGCGCGCCCCGACCTGCTGGCGCAAGGCGCGCGGCGGCTGGCGGACTGGCACGACCGTATGATGCGCACCATGCCGTACGAACAAACAGTGGATCCTCTGCGGACGGTCCTGGCCGAAGGCGGACCCTATCACGGTCACCGCCGGAATCTGAAGAAATACGAGGAGCAATTGCGCAAAACGGGTCGCGCCTGGGCCATCGAGGAGCTGCGGAAACGGCACGGAGCGCCGTGAGGGTTTTCTATGACGGACACTAGAAATGAGGAACAGTGTCCAATTATCAACGGAAGGGGCAACATGATCGGGCTTGCGAATGGATTCGAACAAAGACGCGACCGTCAGTTTTCGTTTCTGGCCGGCAGACCTCTGAAGGTCGCTGCCAAGCGCCCTCCCGTAACGGAAGGGCGTCCGCTGTACACGAGGGAATACTCGTACTCCATTATCGACTTCGCGATGAAGACGTTCTGGCTGGACGAGCCGGGCGAGCAAGCCAACGAGGCTCTGGTCGAAAATTGCCGATTCTACTTGGAGCATCAGCCGGAACGAGACGACCGGGACAATTTCTACTGGTCGGCCGATGTGCTGTGCCGACTGGTCGAATTCTTCGGAGCCCAGGGGAGCCGCGCGCCGGGCCGACTGTCCGCGCCCGCCGAGCAAGTGGTTCTGGAAATGATGTGGACTTGGCTTCGCACACGTTCTCTTCTCGAGGACGCCGAGTGGCGCCAATCCAGGACGTGGCACATCTGGGAATCGGAAAACCACCACGTCCAGAAGTTTTCCACGGCCTGGCATTTCGCCGGTCTCCTTAAAGATAAACCGGCCTATGGCGACCAAATCCTCGCCGACGGCGGGACTCCGGAAGAGCATTTTCAGGCCTGGACGGACTATGCCCGGGAATGGATTCGGGAACGGGCGAAAAAAGCCCTGTTCGTCGAGACGGCCAATGCGCAGTACAACATTCACACGCTTAAGGGAGTGTATAATTTTTATGATTTCAGCCCGGACGCCGAGTTGCAAGCCTTATCCGGCCGTCTGCTGGACTTGTATTGGGCGACATGGGCGGAGGAGCAGATCGACGGCGTACGCGGCGGCGGGAAAGCCCGCGTCTATCCGGGCAAGGGCTCTTTGCTGGGCGGCGATACCATGCGGAGACTGGCCTGGTACCATCTCGGAACGGGAGAGCCGAGTCTGCCCAGGTGCAATGATTTTACAGTCTTGACCAGCGCCCACCGCCTGCCCGGGGTGGTTGTGGATATCGCCCTTGATCGTGCGGGCCGCGGCGTGTACGAGATACGTCAGCGTCCGCTCGGCCTGGCCGTGCCGGGGTATCACACCCCTCCCGGCTATCGCCTGCGGACGGACTGGGATCGCGCTACCGTTCTGAAAGCGTATGGCGAGACGCCGGTTGCCGGCGTCTTGTTGCGTGTCCCGGATCGCTCGGCAAAACGATCATGGAGCAAAGGTTTTCGAATCGTAACGGCTCAGGAAGCCTCGGTAAGTCGGCCATTCCTGGCTGACCCTCCAACGCCTCGGGGTCGGGCAGGAATGCCCGACCTACTTTTCGCTGC
>CAZYAW010000257.1:0-12791 GCA_964646045.1 uncultured Victivallales bacterium
GTTGTAGAAAACCAAATCCACAAAGAAATGGTCCTCGTCGAAGGTGAACCGCTTCTGACGGGACTCGAACAGGAAACCCTTGCCAAGTTCCAGCAGAAAGTGTTCGAGATGGTCGATGATGGAGGTTTCGAGATCAGACTCGGAATATTCAGCTTTCTCATCGAAGCCAAGAAATTACAAAACATACGGTTCGCGGAGCACATCTTCGGGCTTGGTGATAATCTGACCTTTGGAAGCCAGTTGCCGGATGCCGTCTTTATCCCGGCTGAGGGCGAGTCTTTCGTAGAGGGCTGATGCTTTCTGCCGCTTGAGTTCGGAGAGAGACCAGCTTTCGTTGGTAGCCTCGATTTCATAGAAGCTGCGCTCGTCGGGATCTTTTATGGTCATGAGCAGGACATAGTGGGACCAGCTCAGGGTGAAAGGTACGGATTTCGCAGACGGGGTCTGTAAAATCTGTCCATGCCCCAATAGGTCAGGTAGCTCCTGACTTTTCTCCTGGTCTGCCAATTGCCCAGACGCTGTCTGGGTAATTGGCGGGATACGGTGCTGCCACTCCAAAAAAAACCGCCTCATGTACTCAAGGTTAGCCTTTGAAAATCCACGCCCAAACTCCTTTATCAATTGGACTGATAGCTGCTTCAACAATTCCGCGCCATATTCTGCCCGCTTCTTTCCTTTCTGCTCGTGTTCGACAATGCGCCGACCAATCTCGAAGTTGGTCAGAACTTGGAGAGTATTGACCGTGGACGCAGCGGTATTACGGGCATTTGCAATGAGTTGGCGCACTTCAACCAGCAAGGCGGAGACACCGTCTTTCCCTCGTTTCTGAACACGGGATGCCTTCTTATTCATCCTTCATCCTTCTTGAGCCCCAGCGAGCAAATCACCTGGGGTTCATCGGTTTCGACCGTCTCACCAACCCGGCACAGGCGCGCGTCGGCCCGGAGGGATGTGACCAGATCGGCAAGCGCCTGGTTTTCGATCCCGCTCTTTAGTTGGCGGTTGAGGGTGTCGGTCGCGGATTGAAGGAGCGGAAACTTGTAGATATCCTCGATGGCGTGGCGCAGTTCTGGCAGATCAAAGAGCGTGCCTTTGACTTCTTCGGCGTAGGCTTTGAGTCGCTCGTAGGTGCGGAAGCGTGCGCCGGAGGGGCGGCCAAGTTGTCCGCCGACGGATTTCTCGGTCTCGACGATAAGTTTGACGCCGTTGGCAACCATTTCGTGGTGGTCGTCATGTCGGGGAATTGCCGGGGTGCCGGGCTCGCACTCCGCCGCTTTCAGAATAGCGAACTGCGATTCGGTGACGCTGTTGCCGCGTTTGTCAACCCATGCCAGCGCGTCGTTGCCCTCGGCGGTCCGCAGGTAGACGAGCGCGCCTTCGGGGTGCAACTGATGTGGTGCAGGCGTCCCGCCTGCTGTCTGGTTCCGTGGTGCGGCCGTCCCGGCTGCCTGATCCAAAGAAGCAGGCGAGACGCCTGCACCACGGCCTGCACCACGCGCAACCACCGCATCGCGCAGACGGAATGTAACAAAGTAGGTGGCGCCTTCCTTGTGCAGATGCGGCAATTCGCCGCGCGACCTCATCCCGGAATAGTCTATTTCGCCAGGAGGATGGAAAGGTGGTGCGGCCGTCCCGGCTGCGTGATTTGAAGAGGCAGGCGGGACGCCTGCACCACTACATGATCGACAGCTTGAGAATGGCCACTGTTCCGGATCCGCGCACAGCCCGGCTTCCACTGGATTCTGTTCGACATAGTCCACAAAACGGCACAATGATTCCGATGATCGCAACAGGTGATCGAACGATTCTCGTTCCCACACATCCCCCCGCGTCCCACGCGCTTTGTTGATGGCATGTGCTGTGAATGATTTCCAGGAATGAAGTATCTCGGACAAAGTATGCTCTCCCCACGGCGTCACGACCGCATGGACATGATTGGGCATAATGCACCACGCATGCAGATGATAGCGCCGACCATCGAAGTGAAGAAGCGCGTCACGAACGATTCCAGCCAGAGCCGCGTCTCGCAAGATACAAGCACCCAACGTCAATGGCGGTTCAGATGATTCGGCAATTGCCCGTGGGACGCCTGCACCACTGCCTGCACCACGGTCCGGCCACGATTTAGTCGAATAGACAACGTTCGGCATGGCCGGGATGGTCTTTTCGAGTTCCCGGTCGCGGTCGATGGCATTCTTCCATATCTGGTAGGCGTAGGAGGCGAGGTCCACCTCCGCATCCTCGTCACCATCAAGAATACCCGCTTTCTCGGTGAATAGATCGCGCACGGACTGGGCATCGTTTTGATCCTCGAAAAAAGCTTCATCGGCACCGACAACCTCGGCGTTCTCCTGTAGACGCTGGCTGACGCGAGAGCGCAGCCGGATGATTCGTTCGACCCCGTCGGCGGGCAGGAACGAATAGCAGAGAATCGTGTCGGACTGCTGGCCGATACGGTCCACACGGCCCGCCCGCTGAATCAGGCGGATGATCGCCCACGGCAGGTCGAAGTTCACAACGACAGAGCAATCCTGAAGATTCTGGCCTTCGCTGAGTACGTCGGTCGCCAGCACAACGCGCAATTCTTTGTCGCGGGGCACATGGTTGCGCTTGTCGTTGCTGACGGGACTGAAGCGGTAGGCAATGGACGTGGGATCGTCCGAGTTTCCGGTAACGCCCTCGACGGCCTTGATGCCCCTGGCCTTGAGCTGTTCGTTGAGGTAGTTGACGGTGTCGGCAAACTGGGAAAAGAGCAGTACCTTTTCAGAGGGGTGCTGCCTGGTCAAGAGATCGAGCAAAGCTTGCAATTTGGCGTCGCGGGCCGAGTCCCATGCGCCTGCATTCTCCAGGACTTTTAGTAGAGCCTTGGCGTCATTTCGCAGATCTTCGGCCAAATCGCTGTTGAACAGGCCGGGCTTCAACCACTTGAACCGCCGTTGAAAATGGGAGGCGTAGGAGGCATAGACCTCGGCGGCCCGCGCACGAAAGTCGGCCTCGCAAAGTGGTGCAGCCGTCCCGGCTGCGTGAAGTGGAGAGGCAGGCGGGACGCCTGCACCACTTTTCCCACTATCTCCATCATCTTCCGCCGGGTCCCACAGATCGGAATCCTCGTCATTGGCCGACGCATCCAACAAGCCCATGTCCTGGGTGCCGATAGGGAGTGGCAAACCGTTCTCGATCGCATGCAGGCAAATGAAATTCCGCAGGATGTGGCGTTCGAGGGACAAAATGAATGCATGCCCGCTGCTCTCCAGCCGTTTGAACAGGTTGGTCCGGCAGAAGCCTTTGAGGCGCGAGCCTGCACGGGAAAGGTCGGCAAGGACCCTGGCCTCATCGGGTGATGGCGGTTTGTGCGGTGTCGATTGCTGGTAGTTGCCAAGGCCGTAGCGAGGCAGTGTCAATTGATTGACGGCTTCAACTACATCGTCGGCAAACAGACGGGCGTATTGGTCTTGTGGTGCGGCCGTCCCGGCTGCTTTGTCTAAAGAAGCAGGCGGGACGCCTGCACCACCGCCTGCACCACCAAAGGTGAACTTGACGGTTTTCGGCACCCGCGACGGGAAATAGGAGCGTGTCCCATCCGCAAAATCCAGGTACTTGCGCCCGCGCTCAGGGTCATACTTGGCGTAATTGTCCTGGATAAAGCTGCGCGTTCGCCTTACGAGGTACAACCGCATGAGGTCCCGCCAGTCGTCCGCGTGCTCGCTCTTCTCAAAGGCCGCAAGCGAACGCACCGGGCACTGGTGCCGCCGGATGAATTCGGTTTCACCGAGTTCGCGCAACAGTTTTTCCGGGCGGATACCGATGTCTTTCCGGTCGTCAATGAACAGGCGAAGCTGGTTTGAAAGATCGAGATAGGTCTTGTTGTAGGGCGTGGCCGACAACAGGATTACCCGGCTGTCGTTGGCGGCGATGTATTCGGCGATGGCGCGGTAGCGGCGTCCCTCCCGGTTGCGAAGATTGTGGCTTTCATCAATCAGCACCAGCCGGAAGCGGCGGAGATCGGGCAACTCGCGCTGAACCCGTGTGATGGACAGCACCTTCGCCCGAAGCCGGTACTCCTGCCGGTAGTCCTCCCACATGGGAACGAGGTTCCTCGGGCAGATGATCAGCGTCTCGACTCCGTGGTCATCCTCGAAGATGCGTGCCAGCGTCGTTGCCATGAGCGTCTTGCCCAGCCCAACCACATCGCCGATCACTACGCCACCACGCTTGTTCAGGTGGTGTGCGGCAATCTTCACCGCCGCCTTCTGGAACTCAAAGAGCTTGTTGCCAAAGTCGCTGGGTATGCGGAACTCTGTCAGTCCGGCACGCGCCTCCTGTGAGAGGTGATAAGCCATTTTGACGTATATGTGATACGGCGGCAGCGGTTCCGGTCGCGCCCAACTGCTGTTGATGATCTCGATAAGTTCTTCGGAGATATCGACACAGAAGCGGTCATTCCAACGATCTTCAAACCATTTCGCCAGCTTGTCGCAGGCATCATGATCCAAGACATCCACGTTGAGCTCGCCTTGCCGGGACAGTCCGGCCATGGTCAGGTTGCTGCTGCCAAGGTAGCCGATTTTCGGATTAAGCGGGTCCTGTCGGAACAGGAGATACAGCTTCGCGTGCAGCGGGTGGCGCAAAAAAAGCTTCACGACAACCTTGCCGGCGGCGATCTGTGCCGCCAGGCGGCGGAGGCCCGCCTCGTCGGCGTTCGTGGGAATGCCGACCGTCAACTGGTCACGGAACTCCTGGGCGAGCTTTTTCTTCAGGGCAATCGCCGTAGCCTGGTCAATCTGCTCTCCGGACGCGGTGGGGCTCATGACCCGCCGCAGTTGATCTTGCGGCATTTGCTGCATACCGACCATCAGGCGGCAGCAATGTCCCTCCCCGCCGTGCCATTTCTCAATGTTGTCGTGCAATGGCCGCCAGCCGCGCAGGTTGAAATAACCGACGCAGAAATCCGCGCGCTCGCACAACCCCAGCGTCTCCTGCAAAGCGGGAAGGAGCGTTTCGCTTATGTTGTCAAATATTCGCGGCATGCCTTAGCCCCTATTCATCCCATTCGCACATTCGCTTTATGTGGCTGACAGGGGTGAAACTTGCACGAAGCAGCAGAGAATAGCAAGGCTTGAATTGCGCGGAGTGAACCGGGGCGGTGGGCGGGGCACTGAGAGCGAAAGGTGGCTGCGCCTCCGCCTTCGCTGGATGCTACAGAGGACATGCCGGCACAAGGGCGCGCCCTGCGCGACACCACGGAAGTCCCGTGCTCGTCAGAGTCGGGACTTCACCGGTCATCAAACGCATCGTACCCGAACGGATGAGGAACGCCAACAGACGCTTGACAATGGGCCGGCGACCGCATAGTGTGATCGGCGTTCTTGAGAGGGGTCTCTCGGAACAGGGGGCGAGTGCGCCGCACAGGTTCCACTCGCTCTTGAGGGACGTGTTGCGTCGTAAACGGAGAAGGGGCTCCGCCCCCGCTTTCGCTTTGGAGAAGACTGGTCCATGTCCACAGCCCATCGCAAACCAGGTCGACAGGCGCCGGAAGGATACGCTTTCGTCGATCTGCTGCCGGCCGCCTGCGCCGCGCCCTTGCGCCTTTGCGCGCTGTTCTGTCTGCGGCCCGATCCGGCGGCGGGACACTGGGTCGTGCTGCGGCATACGCTCGACGGCGACGTACGGCTGGGCGCCGTCGTGGACCGCGACGATACGGTGCAACGCTGGGTGGAAATCCTGATTCAAAACACGGAATCCGTCTGCACCACGCCGGACGCGCGGCGCCGACCCCCGACCAACGCCATGCTCGACGAACGCTGGCGCGCGCATTTTCGCGCGTGGGACGAACTGGAACCCGATCTGCTGGTGCGAACCGGTTATGAAACGGAGCATCCGCTGCCGGTCTATGTCACGACGGAGGAACCGCGCCGCGCCGTTCATCCCGCCTACGAGGGACAGCCCTGGCAATTGTGCACCGACGACGCGCTGCTGCTGCGACACGGTCTGCCGGCCTATACGTCGTCGCCCCACCGCTACTGGCACGTGGCGGCGCTGGGCGAGAAGACGCCCTTTACGCCGGTAAACCGCGGCGCGCCCGTCACCGGCTGTTGGGAGCGCGAACGCGCGCTGGCGGCGCCGTCCGTCGGTCCGGCGCTGAATCCGCAGGGCGGGCTTCTCATGGTCCGTTCCTTCGCGCCCTTGAGTCTGCTCGACTGCGCGGAGGTCGTGGGCGGGCGCGCCTGGGACGGGTGGCGTCACGGGAAAACCGCGCTGACCCTGGATACGGTCGCCGAAAAACTGAAGGATACTTCCGCGCAGGCGGCACGCCGTTTTTTCTTTGCGCGCCAGGGCGCGACCTGCCGCTTGCTGGAAGTGTTCTATCTGAAAGTGCGAATGCTGGCCGACGCCGTCGAGGCGGTACGCGCCCTGACCGAGCAAACGCGGCGCCCCCTGCTCAATATCACGGCGGATCACTTCGCGGTGCATCTGGGCGCCGAGGGTGGCGGACTGCCCCTGCTGTGGAACGCCCGCGTCAGTCTGCGCGACGGCGGAGCGGCCACCGCGCTGCCGGGCAGCGGCGCAACGGGCTGGATGACCCTGGGCGACAACGCCCCGTCCGTGTACCGGCCCGCCCGGCTGGGCCAAATCGCGCGCGGCCAGGGCCGCGTCCGCATTCGCAAAGTCGAAACGCCCGCACAAGGCGCGCCGCAGGTCGAAGGAATCTTCGAGACGCGCGCCATGCCGGATATCGGCCGCAACGACCGCGTCTGGCTGCGCCTGCCCCTGCCCGACGGTCCGCTCGATCTGTACGCGCGGGCGGAACGCGACCCGGCTCTGGCGAACGGCGAATGGCGCTTCCGGCTGGACCGCGTGGCGGACGAGAGCCAGTCGGACGCGCTGCCGCGTCTGGCGGGAGTGAGCTTTGCGGACGTTCCGTTCGAAATCCTACCGCAATGGAGTTCGGCCTGCGATCTCTACGCGCTGGGCGTGGTCGCCGCCGCCGTGCTGCTCGGCAATCGGCGAAACGATCCGGCGACCGCCTGGGACGGCATGATCAGTCTGGCGCGCAAAGCCGCCGAGACCGCCGACGCCGCCCAGCCGCTCGCGCAACGAATCGGCGCACTGCGCGCGGCGGACGCCACACGCGCCGTCGTACCGGGTCCCGAACGACTGCTCTACGAATCCTGCCCAACGGACGCCGCCGACGAGACCTTCCTCGATTTGTGGCTGGAAACACTGGCGCTGACGATCGCATGCATTCCGGGGCCGGGCCCCGACCGCCGTTGCCGCGACTTCAGCGACGCGCCCGAGCAACGGCCGCAGGCCGTACTGGAAGAATTTGCGCGGGGACTGGACATGATCGCGCTGCAGGCGCGCAGCCGACTGATCAACGAAACTGGATGCAATCGCGAAATACGCGAAAGAATCCGCAACTTCAGGAGGGAATCGTGAAAATTGTTTCGAGATTGTTGCTTTGCGGCGCTCTGGCCGGCGCGGGATTCGGCTGCGCCAGTTCGGGACCGAGTCATCTCGCGGTGACACTGGACAAAACCTGGCTGTACCGCGCGGAAACACTGCCGTCCGTCGAAGTCGATATCGTGGGCGTGCGGGAATCGGAACGGCATCTGTGGGAGACCTACTCGATGACGCGCTATTGGCAGCCGGACGACCGCCTGCGCGCGCAGGGCGACAAGATAACCCTGCGGTTCGGACACGGCCGCCCCATTTCGCAGCGTCTGGCGGCCGAACACCCGACCTGGCGCCAGTGGCGCCGCAGCGGCGTTTCCGCCCTCTTTATTCTGGCCGATCTGCCCGGGGCCTACTCCGACATCCCCGGGGTTTCCGATCCGCGCAGACAGATCCTGCCTTTCCGGGAGACTTCCGGCTCGGTCGAGGTCGTTATTCGTCCCCATAAATAGGCGAGGTTCCGACAAAATCCATGACAACACGGGCGAGACGCCCGTTACACAGTCGGGAAACACGGGCGGGACGCCCGTGACACGGTCGAGAAACACGGGCGGGACGCCCGTGACACGCTTGGGAGGCTTACCAAGAGCTTCGGACAGGTATCCGCTAACGCGAGCCGTACTATGCGCCAGCAAGACTACATTGTGGAAAAGGAGCTGCATCGCGGTGCGGAAACCGTGCTGCAGACGGCGCGGCCCGGCGACCGCGCGGAACGCGGCCGCTATGTTTTGCGCCGCTTCACGCCGCATGACGCCCGACAGCGTCCGGACGAGGCCCGTGCGCAATGCGAAGCCTTTATCGCCACCGGACGCCTGCAGCGCAAGACCGCCGAACTGTGCGCGCGCCATTGGGTTGACGTACGGGACAGCGACTGGTGGGACCGCGACAACATGGAAGCCTGCGTGGTCTCCGAATACCATCCGTTCAGCTTGCGAAAAATCATTGACGGCCGCGTCAAAATCGACGGGACCCGTCTTTTTGCGATCGTCCGCGGCCTGTTGCACGGCATCGCGGCCTGGGAGCGGACGGCGGGCCGGCCGCACGGGGATCTGGCTCCCGAGCATGTGCTCTTCGCCTCGGCCCGCCGCCTGGATCGTCCGCTGCTGACCGGCCCGGACCATCGCGCCCCTGAAAAACGATCGGACTGGAACGACCTGGGGAAATTAATATACGAGACGGTCTGCTTTCGCCCCTACACCCGCTCGGTCGGCTGGCCGTTGCGGTCCGCTCCGGAATGGCCGCGTCTGGGCCGCAGGGGCGAGGCCTGGCGCGACTTCTGTTCGCGCCTGCTCAACCCCGGCATCCAGGCGCAGACGGAGGACATTCTGCGCGGTCTGCAAGCCCTGAAAGAACCGGCCGGCCAACGCGTCCGACTGGCTTTCGGCCTTGGTGCGCCGTTGGCGGCGGCCGCCGCCCTCCTGCTGCTGGCGATTTTGCCGGTCTCGCGCGAATGGCGCGGCATACGCTCGCTGCGTGCGCTGGCGAGCCAATGGACGACCCGTCAGACGGCGGCGCAGGACGCCGCGGAACTCGACCGCCCGATACTCCCCGTCGAGACGGCATGGCGCGACCCCGCCCCGCCGGCGGTTGCCATCGTCCCCGCCGACCATGACGCCGGCGCGCATTCGGCGCCGGCGCCAACAACAGCGCCAACGACGGCGCCAATGCCGGCGCCGACCCCGGCCACCCCCGCTCCGGCGGAAATAGACGAACCGCGCCCCGCCAACCGACCCGCAACGATTGCGCAGGAAACCCGCCTGGCGCTCACCGGTTCCCAGGCCATCGCGCACGTCTGGCAACGGCACATCGCCCGGCTGAACCGTCAAACCGCTACGGAAGCGGAACGGGCGGAGCGGGTAGAACGGCTGCGCCGTTTTCTGGACGACCTGGACTGGCATATCCCGGTCAATCCCGCGCCCGGCGACGACCTGTCCGCCGCCGAGCCGAGTCCAAAGGCGAACGCGGCCTTGTGGTCGCAGCGGGAGACGCTTTTGCAGACGCTGCTGGATCGCGCCCTCGCGGAAGAGACTGCGGCGACGCCCTCCGCCGCGGAATTTCTGCGCACGGACTTCGCCGTC
Organism: uncultured Victivallales bacterium; assembly: GCA_964646045.1. Lineage (GTDB taxonomy): Bacteria > Verrucomicrobiota > Kiritimatiellia > UBA8416 > SLMC01 > CAZYAW01. Next base: position 9,531 of record CAZYAW010000257.1, read on the forward strand.
GCCGCTCTGCGCGACTTCGAGCGCCAACGCCGGGCGGCAGGAGCGGAAAGCCGCACGGGAAAATAATCCTGAATAATCTTGCCTGTCGGGCGAACGAAGGGTAGTGTCGCGTGCGATTCAATTGGGGTTGACAAACATGGACGACCTGTACCATACGACCGCGCAGGTGGCGGAACGGCTCTGTCTGGCCCAGTCCGAACTGGCCGGGGAAAGCGTGGAAACCCGCAACGAGCACTACGACCGAATCATTGCCGAAGCGCTTTCCGCCGTGTCGGAATCCGAACGCGACGCTTTTCTGGACGTCCTGGAAAAGCGTTTTGCGGTGTCGCCGTTAAGCGCGGCCGAAACCGTGGCCGAGTCGCCGACGGTTGCGGATTTGGCGGCCGCCTGGCGCGCCTGCTCTCCCGCACAGCGCCGCGAGCTGCGGGCGCTGCTGGACGACGAAGCGCCCGCCGACTCCGCACCGCGAACGGCGGCGCCGTCCGCGGCGGACCCCGCCCTGCTGCGCTCGCTTAATGTCAGCCGTCTGGATCCGACGCGCGCCCTGCAACTGACCGAAGATCTGGCGGCCTGCGCGGGCGCGCTCGAACCGGCCGCCTGGAATGCCTGGCGCGCCCTGGCGCCGCGCTCGGAACTGCGCCGCGACGGCGATCTGACGGCGCTCATGCGGCGCTGGGTGGAAGGCGACGCGGAGGTGTCGCGGGAAAACATACAACAGGCGCTGAACGATCTGCGCAAACTGCTGGCGGCGCTGAACGCCGCGCTGGGTCATCTCACCCATCAATTGGCCCACGAAGTTTTCGCGCGTATCGCGCCGACGGAAATCGAGAACCTGATCGGCATGGAAAGCGGCGGATTCCTGACCAGCCGGGAAGTGCGTTGCTGGCGCAAGTATGTCGAAGTGGCCGAAAATTTCACCGAAATTCGCATGGAACAGGACATCAAGGGACGCGTGGCCCGTTACGTCGAATCGCTGATGAACGTGGCCGGCCGTTAACGAGCGACCTGGGGGAGAAAGCGCTATGGGCGGGTATATCCACTGGCACGAAGGGCTCTTCATGCAGCCGCATCATCTGCAGGAGCTGCAGCGACAGACGCACGAGCGCATCACGGAAGAACGGCGCCTGAACCGACCCTATCCCTACGGGGTGGCCGACATGCAACTGGCCGCCGACGCCCTGGAAAACATGACGGTGCAATTCGACCAACTCAAGGCGATTCTGCCCGGCGGCCTGTACGTGGCGCTGGGCGAAAACGCCGACATTCCCGCACTGGACATCAAAAGCGCGTTTTCTTCCGCGACGGAACCGCTCACGGTAAGCCTGGGCGTCCCGCGCCGACACGCCGGACGCGCCAACGTACTGAGCGAGGAGCAGGCCGGGAATCGGCAAGTCAACTGCCGCTACAGTACGGCGGCCATTGAAATGCGCGACGAAAACACCGGCGACAATCCGCAAACCGTACTGGTGCGTCGCATCAACGCGCGGCTGCTGCTGGACACGGACGACCGCGCCGACCTGGAGATCCTGCCTCTGCTCAAAATCGCGCGCGCGGCGGGCGACCAGGTCGGACTCCCGCGCCTGGACGCGGACTTTCTGCCCCCGTGCCTCGTGCTGGGCGGTTCGCCCGCCCTGCGTCAAATGGCGCGCGACCTGGCCAATCAGGTCAACGCCAGCCGCAAGGAGCTGATCCTGCAAATGAAGCGCGGCGGATTCCGGGTGGAAAATATGCGCGGCATCCACTTCGAGCAGGTCCTGCGCCTGCGCACGCTGAATCGTTTTGGCCCGCGACTGCACCTGTTGTCGCAGGCCCCCGGAACGACGCCCCTGGAACTCTTTCTGACCTGGAGCGATTTGCTTGGCGAACTGGCGGCGCTCTATCCGGGCGAAGCGTCGGACGGCGATCCGGAATACGACCACGACCGGCCCGGTCCGGCCTTCGCGGCGCTGGCGCGTCGCATACGCCGGTTTTTGCGCGGCTCCGTCAAGCCCGGCTTTTTACAGGTGGAATTCGCGCCGCAGGCGGGCGTGCTGGTCGCCGACCTGACGGACGAGCACCTGACGCTCCCCAACGAATACTATCTGGGCATTCGCAGCGGCATGGAACCGCAAAAGCTCATGGCGCTGGCCGAAGACGGCAATCGCTTCAAAGTCATGGCGCACAGCATGATCCAGAGGGCCATCTGGGGCATGCGCCTGCAAGCCGAACGCGTTCCGCCGCTGGAATTGCCGGCGCAGACCGGACTGCATTTCTTCCGCTTCAAGCTCGACGAAAGCGCGCGCATGTGGGAGGCCATCGGAGAGGAAAAGAAGATCGCCATCAAGTGGCCCGACATGGAAAACGAAGACTGCCGCATCGCCCTCTACATGACCGTGCCGCACGGGGAGGTTTCCCCATGACCCTGGCCGAACTCTGCGATCCCTTTTTTCTGTACCTGTGCAAAATCAACCGGGCGGCCCGCAAAGGCGGAATCTTCGAGTACGCCAAGATTCGCAACGAGATTCAGGGGATCCTTCAGGACATGGCCCGCACGGCCGCCGCCGACCCGCGCCTCGGCGACCAGTTCACGCGCATGGAACGACCGCTGATCTTCTTCGCCGATTCGATGATTGCCGAAAGCGCCCTGCCCTTTGCCGCCGAGTGGAACGAAAAACGCCTGGCCTTCGAGCGCAACGAGCTGGCCGGAGACGAAAAATTCTTCGACCTGCTCGACGAAACGCTGGCCGACCCCGGCGAACAGGCCACCGAACGTCTGACCGTGTTCTACATCTGTCTGGGTCTGGGTTTCAGCGGCTGGTACGCGAACAAGCCGGAGCATTTGCAGCGGAAAATGATGGAGATTTCCGCGCGCATCCCGCATTTGCTCGGCGCGCATGAAGCGGCCCGCATTTGTCCGGAAGCCTACGAGAGCCTCAACACCAGCAACCTGATCGAACCGCCCGGGCAAAAGCTGGCGGGCATCGGCATCGCCTTGGCCGGCCTGTGCGTGGTGCTCTTTTTGACCAATATGTATCTGTATCGCTGGTCGTCGAACGATCTGGTCGAACGCCTGGATCGCATTCTGTCGCAACGCGCGCAGCCTTCGCATTCCGCGGAGCCCCTGCCGCCAACCCGTTGAACCGCCATGGCTTTGTGGACCGCACAATCCGACCCAACTCCGGAAGTCCTGCTGGCGGTGTACGGCAAACACGTCGGATGGGACGACCACATCGAAGATCTGGGCCTGGATGCGGCGCTCCTGATCGAGGCGCGGCCCATACT
>CAZYAW010000258.1:0-6824 GCA_964646045.1 uncultured Victivallales bacterium
GTGGGGGAAACACCGCGGGGGCGCAAACCAAGACAGCAGACCCCCCCCTCGACCGCCCCCGCCGCTCCCAGCGTGTGTCCTGTCATCGACTTGGTCGAACTCACCATGGTCTGCGCGGCACGTTCTCCCAGCGCCTTGTGAATGGCGGCCGTTTCGATCGCGTCGTTGAGTTCCGTGCTGGTCCCGTGCGCATTGACATAGGTAACATCTTCCGCATTGAGACCGGCGTCCGCCATGGCCTGCCGCATGGCCCGCGCCGCGCCTTCTCCGTCGTCGGCCGGCGCCGTCATGTGAAAGGCGTCGCAAGTGGCGCCGAAGCCCGCCGCCTCGCACACGATCGGCGCGCCCCGCCGTACCGCGCGCTCGTATTCCTCCAGGATCAGCACGCAGGCGCCCTCCGCGATCACGAATCCGTCACGATCCCTGTCGAACGGACGACTGGCTCGTTCGGGCTCGTCGTTGCGACGGCTCAACGCCTTCATGGAGACAAATCCGGCCACGCCCAGGTCGCACACCGGCGCTTCCGCGCCGCCGGCCAGCATGATGTCGGCCTGACCGTTGCGAATGGCGTGCATGGCCACGCCGATCGAATGCGCCCCCGACGCGCAAGCCGAAACCACGCAATAGTTGAGGCCCTTCAGATTGAATTCGATCGCCACCAGTCCGCCCGCCATGTTCGCGATCATTTCCGGGATCATGAAGGGCGAACAGCGACTCGGTCCCCGGTTGAGCAGAACCGTGTGCTGCGCGGACAAGGTCTCCAGACCCCCGACTCCCGAACCGATAATCACGCCGGCGCGGGTCGTGTCTTCCCGACTGAAGTCGAGCCCGGAATCGCCCACCGCCATTTTGGCGGCCGCGATGGCGTACCGACTGTAGCGATCCATACGCCGCTGCGCCTTGGGCGCAATATAGGCGTCGACATCGAAATCTTTGACTTCACCGGATATCAGGCTGCCGTAACCTTCACAGTCGAACCGCTCAATGCGCGCGATCCCCGACCGGCCCGCCGTCATACGCTCCCAAAACGGGCCGGGGAACGATCCCAGCGGCGAAACCACGCCAATCCCCGTTACCGCCACTCTTCTCATAACCATCCCCGCTTCCGTCCCTCGCAACAATCGTCGTTTCTCTCATGGCCACTCGGCTGCGGCCGCTAATTCGTCCGCCTGGAAACTGACCGGACTTCGCCGATCTCACCCCGTTCCTCACCGAAAAAGCGCCCCGACGGACGCCGTTGGCAAACGGCGCCCGTCGAAGCGAAGAAGATCCCGCTTGCCGGAACTTTCCGAGAAGCGGGATCGCACCCCGACCTTAAGCCCCCAGTCCCTTGCTCTTTAGATACTCGATGGCCGAGCCCACCGTCGTCAGCTTTTCCGCCTCTTCGTCCGGAATCTCCGCGCCGAACTCCTCCTCCAGAGCCATAACCAGCTCGACGGTATCCAGCGAATCCGCGCCCAGATCCTCGATGAACGAAGCCTCGGGCGTGACCTGCTCCGGATTGACTCCCAACTGCTCCACAATAATGTCCTTGACCTTGTCTTCCAGTGCCATGATATTCTCCTTTGGTTTTTGTTTGTCCGGGGTCGCCCCGCACACAACGGTTGACTACATAACCATTCCGCCGCTAATCGTAACAACCTGTCCGGTAATGTAGGAAGCGGCGTCCCCCGCCAGAAAAGACACCACTCGAGCTACATCCTCGGGCTTGCCGAACCTTTTCAACGGAATGGATTCCAGCATTTTCTCGCGTACCTCGACCGGCAGCGCATCGGTCATTTTGGACTCGATGAAACCCGGCGCCACCGCATTGACCCGTACATTGCGCGAGGCCAGTTCCTTGGCCGTCGATTTGGTCAGAGCGATCACGCCCGCCTTGGAGGCGGCATAGTTGCACTGGCCGGCGTTGCCGATCAGTCCGATAATGGAGGCGACATTGACAATGGCGCCGCCACGCTGCCGCATCATGGTCTTGGCCAGGGCCTTGGTCATCAGAAACGTCCCCTTCAGATTGACCGAGAGCACGGCGTCCCAATCCGCTTCCGTCATACGAACCAGCAGCGTGTCCTTGGTGATCCCCGCGTTATTGACCAGAATATCGAGCTGCGACCAGCTCTTGAGCATGGCGTCGGTCGCCGCGTTGACGGAATCGGCGCCCGCAACGTCCAGCGCATGAACGGTCGTCTTGCGGCCCAGCGCCGCTACGGCCGCCGCCGTATCGGCAAGCCAGTCCTCCTGCAAATCGCACAAAGCCAGATCCGCTCCGTTACGGGCCAGTTCCTCGGCGATCGCCCGGCCGATCCCGCGCGCCGCACCGGTCACGACCGCCACCTTGCCTTCCAGTGTACCCATGAACACTCTCCTTCTAGAATTCCGTACAACCATCGAGCGCCTTCCGCAACGTCGAAAGATCCTGTATATGGCAAACGCGGGCCTCGCTGTCAACCCGTTTCAACAAGCCCGACAGCACACGGCCCGGACCGAACTCGATCCATAAATCCGGTTGCCGCTCACCGAGTCGCCGCAGGCACTCCACCCATTGCACCGGATGCGTGACCTGTTCCACCATACGGCGCCGAATATCATAGCCCCCCCCGTGAAACTGCCCGGTCGTATTCGCGGCCACCGGGAAGCGCAACGCGCCGGGCACGAAGTCGGCCAGACGCTCCTCGAGCCGCCGTGCCGCCGATTCCATGAGCGGCGAATGAAAGGCCCCCGCGACCTTCAACGGCAGCGCCCGCTTGGCGCCCGCTTCCTCGGCCCCGCGCTGCACCGCCAGGACTGCGGCGCGTTCGCCGGACACCACCGTCTGTTCCGGGGAATTAAGGTTCGCGACATAGGCGCCCGCCCGCCGGCACAGGCCCTCGACAACCGCAAGGTCCAGGCCAATGACACTGGCCATGGCGCCGTCCTTTTCCTCGCAGGCCTCCTGCATGAAACGCCCGCGCGCCTCCAGAATCCGCAGTCCGCTTTCAAAATCAATGGCCCCGGCCGCGTACAGCGCGGTCCATTCCCCCAGGCTCAAGCCGGCCGCCGCGACCGGATCCGTCCCCCGGCCCTCCTGGCGCAGCGCCTCCAGACACGCGGCGCTGACGGCGAAAATCGCGGGCTGGCAATAGTCCGAACGCGTCAGCTTTTCCATGGGGCCGGCAAAACAGATTTCGGACAGCGCGTAGCCTAGGGTGTCGTCCGCCCGCGCGAACAGATCGCGGCAGGCCACGTATTTTTCGGCCAGATCCCGGCCCATCCCCACGAACTGCGCCCCTTGTCCCGCAAACATCCATACCGTTTTCATGCCGTCAGTACCCCCACTCCAACAGGGAAGCGCCCCAGGTGAATCCGCCGCCAAACGCGACGGACAGCACAATGGACCCCTTCCGGATTCGGCCCGAACGCACCGCTTCGTCCAGCGCCACGGGTACCGACGCGCCGGACATGTTGCCTACCCGCGCGAGGTTGACGAAGAACTTCCCCTGCAACCCCCCCAGCCGATTTTCGATGGCCTGGATAATACGGATATTGGCCTGATGCGGAACCACGACATCCACCTCTTCCATGCTCATGCCGGCCATGTCAAGGGCCTTCTGCGCCGCATCGCACATGCAGCGCACGGCGTGCTTGAACACCTCGTTGCCGGCCATGCGCAGACAGGTCTCCTTGCGCTCGATATGCCCGGCGGTCAAACGATGGCGACTGCCGATGCCGGGAATGGAAAGCAGCGAGGATAAACTGCCGTCCGAGCCCATGACATTGGCAATCAGTCCGCGACCGGCGGACTGCTCGACGGACTGCAACACGACCGCGCCGGCTCCGTCGCCGAACAGCACACAGGTTTGCCGATCTTCCCAGTCCACGAAGGCGCTGAGTTTTTCCGCGCCGATCACCAGCGCCGTGGAATAGGATCCGGCGGCGATCATGCAGCGTGCCGTTTCCAGAGAATAGAGAAAGCCCGAACAGGCTGCCGCCAGATCGAAGCAAACCGCCCCGCGGGCTCCCAGCATATCCTGCACCAGACAGGCTCCGCTCGGCATGTACACGTCGGGCGTGAAACTCCCGAGCACGATGAGGTCCACCTCGTCGGGCGCCACCCCGGCCCGTTCCAGAGCCTGCCGCGCCGCCTGGGCCGACATGGCGCAGACGCCCTCCCCCTCCTCCGCGATGTGACGTTCGCGAATGCCGGTGCGCGTCAGGATCCATTCGTCCGACGTATCGACCATGGCCGCCAGATCGTGGTTCGTCAGCACCCGTGCGGGCAAATAGGCTCCGGTGCCCGTGATGGCAACGATCGAATCTTTCTCCTTCATGCCTTTGCTCCGCCCATTTTATGCAAATCTTCCACGACAATTTCGTTGAGGCAATTGTGTACGGAATCGCAAGACACCCGGATCGCATGGAAAATGGCCCGCGCGGAGGATGATCCGTGGGTGATAATGCACACGCCGTTCACGCCCAACAGGGGCGCCCCGCCGTACATCTCCGGATCCAGCCGCCGTTTCATGGCCCGCAGCGCGCCGGACAGCAGCAGCGCCCCCGCCATACGCAGAGGATTTTTACGAAACTCCTGCTTCATCCAGCGGCCCACCGCCACCGCCGTACTCTCGCTGGTCTTGAGCACGATGTTCCCCACAAATCCGTCGCAAACCACCACATCCGTCTCGCCGCGAAACAAATCGTGGCCTTCCACGTTGCCCCGGAAATTCAGCTTCGATTCCGTCAGCAACCCGTACGTGTCGCGTGTAATGTCGTTGCCCTTGATTTCCTCGCCGCCAATGCTCAGCAAGCCCACGACCGGAGTGGGCCGGCGCAGGACCACGCGCGAATACACACTGCCCATAAAGGCGAATTCGCCCAGCATGCCGGGACTGCAGTCCGTATTGGCTCCGGCATCCACCAGGATGAAGGGACGGTCCGTTGTGGGCAGCACCGCCGCGATGGCGGGCCGCTCCACCCCTTCCAGCGTGCGCAGCTTCAACGTGGCGGCCACCACCACCGCCCCCGTATTGCCCGCCGACACCACGGCGGCGGCTTCGCCCGACTTGACCAGGTCGATGGCGCGCCCGATGGAAGAGTCGCGTTTGCGGCGCACCGCCAAAGCGGGCGCTTCGCTCATGCCGACCACTTCGGAGGCGTGCAGAATTTCGATCTTGGCCTTGCTGCCCGGACAGGCGTCCAGCTCCCGGCGAATGGCGTCCTGGTCCCCCACGAGAATCACGCGTTCCAAACGCGGCAGGCCGTTGGCGCCGTCCACCGCGCCCCGTACAATCTCGCGCGGCGCGAAATCTCCTCCCATGGCGTCCACCGCTATACGCATCGGCCCGGCTCCGTCTTCGACTTAACACAGGAAGACTTGGCGCGTCTTCTTTCAGGCTTGGCGACCATGGGCTACGCCTCGACCGAAACAACCTGACGGCCCCGATAGTAACCGCAGGCCGCGCAAAGACGATGAGGCTGTCGCGAGACTCCACACTGCGGACACGGACTGGTTTGGGCATAGGTCTTGCGATGCGACGCTTTTCTCGAACGGATCTTGCTCTTCGACGATTTCCTCTTGGGTACGGCCATAATGTCTCCCTCTACACTTACAAGCTCAATCTTACAATTCCGCTCCCGTGAACGGCCGCAAACCGTCCAGCGCGCTCCAGCGTCCGTCGGACGGCGGACGGCACTGGCAGGCCGTTTCGCCCCGGTGCGCGCCGCACAGCGGACACAGCCCCGGACAATCCTCGCGACACACCGGGTGCGACGGAAAACGGAGCAAAATAGCTTCACGCAACCGATCCGTCAAGTCCACAAATTCATCCTTTTGCGGAACGTCCAGAACTTCCAGAACGGACGGCTCCTCCACGGTCGCGCCGAAATAGCGGTCGCAACGCGAGCAGCGGAATTCGACCTGCATTCTCACCGCGCCCGCGACCACGATTTCACCGCCCGCCTCGTAGATCGCCAGCCGATAGCGCACGGGGCCCGCCGGGCGTACGACGCGGTCCTCCTCGCGTCCTCCAAGCTCCAGAATGGCGGCGGGATCCTCCCCCTCGAAAATCCTGCGCTCAAACCCGATGTCCCGCGCGCGAACGAACATGAAACCGTCCTTCTCCCTTTCCCGCAATGATGCGACGCCATTGCGCATCTTGCGACGAAACATTTAATTAAAGGTCGATTCCCGCCTCTTTACGGCCCACTTTGGCCAGAATGGCGCGATGCACCGGAGCGGGCACAAACTGGCGCGTGTCCCCGCCCAACCGCGCCAGTTCCCGTACAATACTCGAACTGATGAAGCTGTGGATCTCTTTGGGCATCATAAAAAGCGTCTCGATATCCGGCGCCAGCTTGCGATTGGTCAGCGCCATGGGGAATTCGTACTCGAAATCGGAGTAGGCCCGCAACCCGCGAATCAGGATGCGCGCTCCGCGCCGACGCGCGTAGTCCACCAGCAGACAGTCGAACGAATCCACCTCCACGTTCGGAAATTTCTTCACGATCCGCGCGGCCATCGCAACCCGTTCCTCGACACTGAAAAGCGGGCTCTTGTGGGCCGTGCGCCCCACCGCCAGCACGAGCCGGTCGAAAAGTTCCGCACCCCGCTCCACCAGGTCCAGGTGACCCAGCGTCAAGGGGTCGAACGATCCCGCATATACGGCCAACGATGTCATACCGCCCCATTCTCCTCGTCCGCGATCCGGAAGGAGGAACCTGCGTCACCGTCGCCACGCGACCAGAAGCGCAGAACCGCGTCGCCGTAACGTCGCTCGTCCCCCAGACGCCAGCCAACCGGCGCAGGCTCGCACGACGACGCGTCGGCGCCCGCTTCCATCACCCACAGGCCC
>CAZYAW010000259.1:0-7048 GCA_964646045.1 uncultured Victivallales bacterium
GGCGGCTGCATCGGCGGCGGCGGCCAGCCGCGCTTCACCGACGACAGCGTCCGCGAAAAGCGCATGGCCGCCATCTACAAGGAAGACGAAGGCAAAAAAATGCGCAAATCGCACGAGAACCCGGAGGTGCAGCAACTGTACGCCGAATTCCTCAAGGCGCCGCTCGGCGAAAAGTCGCATCACCTCCTGCATACGGTATATGGGAAACGCGACAAGTCGTGACATTGTGAATGGCGTCGATTTTCATGCCCATACGTTTTTGAGCCCCTGCGGCATTCATTCGCATTTGGAGATGCTGGAGGCGGCGCGTGCCCGCGGGATGGCGGGGCTGGCGATCACCGATCACGGCCCCGCCCTGGGCGGGAAACACCCGAGCCCCGTGTACGAGCGCCTCGGTCAGCCGCTGGCGGGTATCCGTTTCTTGCGCGGCATCGAAGCCAATGTCACCGACGAGGACGGCGGCGTCGATATTCCCGAGTGGATGATTCCCATGCTGGACGTGGCTCTGCTCGGTCTGCATATCCGCTTCGAGCGCCGCGCGGCGGCGACGGACTGGACCGAGCCGCTGCTGAACGCCATACGCAGACATCCGTTTGTGGACATCATATCGCACCCGCTGGATCCGACCTTTCCGCTGCAACTGGAGCGTCTGGCCGAGACGGCCCGGGAACGGGGCGTGGCGCTGGAAATCAACAACTCGAAGGTGCGCTATCGGCGGGTCGAAGTCGAGGCCATGCGGCGTTTTCTGGCCGTCTGCCGCGACGCCCAATGTCTGGTCGCGGTTTCCAGCGACGCCCATGCCGTGGGTGAAGTCGGCGACGACCGCGCCGTGCGCCCGCTGATCGAGGCCAGCGGGATTTCGTCCGCCAATATCGTCAATGCGACGCCGGAATCGGCTTTCCGCTTTGTGGAAAGCCGCCGCCGCAACCGGGCCGCTCTGTGCCGCGTTCCTTCGCCGTCTTCGTCGTAGGTTCGCAACTCTTCGCCTGTGAGGATCTGTACCTGAGTCGTTATGTTTTTCCCTTGCTTTTTCCCGGCACCACAAGTAGTATCCCGTCCGTATACTTGACCATTACGCAGTCGGCGGCAGGGAGCCGTGTACTCCGAGATTCACGACGGTTTCAACCCGGAGCGCCTGTCAACGATGGGAGCGAATCCGACCAATGAAGACGACCGGCGCCGCAACACGCGTGGAACACGACCTGCTGGGGGAAATGGAATTGCCCCCGGACTGCCCGTGGGGAATCCATACCGAACGAGCGCGGAACAACTTTCCCTTGCTGACCCGCCCCGTGCATCCGTCATTGCTGGTCGCCTATCTCAAGGTAAAACAGGCCTGCTGCCGCGCGAATCGCGAGCAGAGCTATTTGCCGTCCCCCCTCGGCGAGAGCATCGAACAGGCCATCACCGAACTGCTGGCCGATTTCGATCCCGGTCTTTTCCCGCTGGACGCCCTGCAAGGCGGCGCCGGCACCTCGCTCAACATGAATCTCAACGAGGTGATTGCGCGCCGCGCGCAAAACATTATGGATCGTCGCGACGCCGGCAACCGCGTGATCGTCTCGCCGCTCGATCATGTCAATCTGCACCAATCCACCAATGACACGTTTCCTACCGCCCTGAAAGTCGCGGCGATTGCCAACGTGCGGGAAACCGGTCGGGCGCTGGCGCAACTGCAAGGCGCATTGCAAGGTCGCGAACAAGCCTTCGCCCGCATCCCGGCCCTCGGGCGCACCGAACTGATGCCGGCGGCGCCGATGCTGCTGGGCGCCCAGTTCGGAGCCATGGCCGAAGCGGTCGGCCGCGACCGCTGGCGTACGGCCAAATGCGAGGAGCGCTTGCGCGTGGTGAATCTTGGCGGAACCGCGATAGGAACCGGAATGGCCGCTCCGCAGCCATACATCTTTCTGGTCATCGAGAAATTGCGCGAGTTGACCGGCATGGGGCTCGCGCGAGGCGAGAACCTGCCGGGCGAGACGGCCCACGCCGACGCCTTTGTCGAGGTCTCCGGAATTCTCAAGGCGGCCGCCGTGAATTTCCATAAACTGGCGAACGATCTCCGCCTGCTGCATGCCGCGCGGGAAATCAATCTGCCGCCGGTGCAGGCCGGTTCTTCCCTGATGCCGGGCAAGGTCAACCCCGTGATGTGCGAATGGGCCATCGCCGCGGCCATCCAGATCAAGGCGCACGACCTGGTCGTTACCGACTGCGCGGCGCTCGGCACGCATCAGATCGTGGAATTTCTCCCCTCGCTGGCGGCCAGTCTGCTTGCCGCACTCGATCTTATCCGCAGCGTCGCGCTGCGTCTGGCGAGCCATATCGGCGGCATCACCGCCAATCCCGAACGCTGCCTCGCGACACTTGACGCCAGCGACGCCATTATCACGGCGCTGGTGCCCGTACTGGGCTATGTCGAGGCCACCGCCGTGATGCGGCGTTATCGAGCGCAGGTTTATGATGCGCTGCCTTTGCGCGCTTTTCTGGAGAACGAGATCGGCGCCGAGACCGTCGTCAAGGCGCTCGCGCCTCAGTCGCTGAACTCGCTCGGCTACAGGGACCCATGATGCAAACGACACCTAAATCGCTCAGGCTCCAAATCGCCCTGCTGGGTCGCACCAATTCCGGCAAGTCGACGCTGCTCAATATGCTGGCCGGCCAGGATGTCGCGATCACCTCGGAACATCCCGGCACCACGACGGACATCGTGGAAAAACCCATGGAACTGCTTCCCGTCGGACCGGTCGTCTTTCTCGATACGGCCGGACTGGACGATACCAGTCCGCTCGGGCCCAGCCGCATCGCCCGCTCCCTGGCCGTCCTCGACCGCGCCGATATCGTCGTCCTCGTCACCGATTCCTCCGGCATCGTCTCCGCGGAAGAGCAGCTTATCGCTTCCGCCCGCCAACGCAAACTGCCCATTATCACGATGGTCAACAAAACGGATCTGCGCTCCCCCTCCAGCGCGTTGCTCGACACCTTGCGCGCCGCAGGCGACGCCCTCATCACCGGCAGCGCGATCCTGTCGGATCAGCGCGAACGGCTGATCCGTGAATTCAAGAGCGCCTTGCTTCTGCTTCTGCCGGAATCGTTTGTCACCCCGCGCGCCTTGATCGGCGATCTCATTCCCGGCGGCGGATTGGTGGTGATGGTGGTTCCGATCGATCTACAAGCGCCGCAAGGACGCCTGATACTCCCCCAGGTGCAGACCCTGCGCGACATTCTCGATCACGATGGCGGCGCACTGGTCGTGAAGGAACGGGAATACCGGCATTTTCTACAATGCCTGACGATCCGCCCCGCTTTGGTGATATGCGATTCCCAGGTCATTCTCAAGACCATCGCCGATACCCCGCCGGACGTCCCCTGTACCGGATTCTCGATTCTTTTTGCACGGCTCAAGGGGGACTTGCAGGCGTACGCGGCCGGGGCCGCGACGATTCGCCGACTGCAAGACGGCGACCGTGTCCTCATTGCGGAATCATGCACCCATCACGCGCTGGAAGACGACATCGGACGCATCAAGATTCCCCGTTGGCTGCGTCAATTCACCGGAGCGGATCTGGTCTTTGAACACAGCGCCGGGCGGGATTTCCCCGCAAACCTCGCCGATTTTCGCCTGGTAGTCCAATGCGGCGGCTGCATGCAGAACCGTCGCGAGATCCTCGCCCGCATCGGCAAGGCGCAGCAGGCGCGGGTGGCGATTACCAATTACGGAATCTGCATCGCCGAAACCCAAGGGGTCCTGTCCCGCGCCCTCGCCCCCTTCCCCGCCGCCCGGCAAGCCTATCTGCACGAGCTAACACGACAAAAAGACGCTGGATTCACTGCCAAAGAGGACATCTCATGAACGAGGCCGTTCGCGAATATATCGAAAGCATCATCCGTCCCGACGAGATCGATCGCTACTTGCCCGATGAAGAGACGGATTTCATTGATGAAGATCTGATCCACGAACTACTCGCCCCGGCCCCGGCCCCGGACGCCGCGCACGTCCGCGACATTCTTGCGAAATCGCTGGCCATCGAGACACTCGAACCCCACGAGACCGCCACTTTGATCCGTGTCGGCGATCCCGCCCTGCTGGCGGAAATGCAGGACACGGCCCTGGCCGTAAAGCGCAAGGTCTACGACAACCGCATTGTCACCTTCGCCCCGCTCTACATGAGCAATTTTTGCGTCAATGCCTGCGCCTATTGCGGATTCAAAGCCGACAATGGCGCGGTGGCTCGCCGCAAGCTGACCATGGAGGAAGTCCGGCGCGAGACCGAAACGCTGGCGGGAAAGATCGGACACAAACGATTGATCGTCGTGTACGGCGAGCACCCTACGACCTCGACCGACTACATTGCCGACACCATCCGCACCGTGTACGACACCCAAGTGAAAACCCGCCGCGGCACCGGTCAAATCAGGCGGGTGAACATCAACGCGGCGCCGCTCCCGATCGACGATCTGCGCATTCTCCACGAAACAGGGATCGGCACCTATCAGGTGTTCCAGGAAACCTATCATCACGAGACCTATCGCAGTGTTCACCCGCAAAACACCCTCAAGGGGAATTATCGCTGGCGGCTGACCTGCATGCACCGCGCCTTCGAGGCCGGCATTGACGATGTCGGGATGGGCGCGCTCTTCGGCCTCTACGACTGGCGCTTCGAAACGCTGGCGCTCCTGCTGCATACACGCGAACTCGAACGGCGTTTCCATGTCGGTCCGCATACGATCTCTTTTCCCCGCCTCGAACCGGCGGAAAACGCGCCCATCACCCGGCGCTCGCCCTATCGGGTCAACGATGCCGATTTCCGGAAACTGGTAACCATTCTTCGGCTCTCGGTTCCCTATACCGGCATGATTGTAACAGCGCGCGAGACGGCGGAGTTGCGCCGGGCGGCCATTCTCAGCGGGTGCACCCAGACCGACGCCTCCACCCGTATCGGAATTGGCGGCTATGCGGAAGCCGCCGAAACACAGGCCATGGATCATCAGCAATTCATGCTGGGGGACACGCGCAGCCTCGAGGAATTGATAGTCGATCTCGCGCAAATGGGGATGATTACCTCGTTCTGTACCGCCGCGTATCGCTGCGGACGCACCGGCGGCTGCATTATGGATGCGCTGAAAACGGGCAAGGAAGGGAAATTCTGCAAGGTCAATGCCGTTCTCACCTTCCGCGAGTGGCTGGAGGATTTTGCCGGCCCAGAAGCGCAAGCGCTTTGCGAACCTCTTATCCAAAAGGAATTAGCGGCCATTAAACGCGATCTTCCGCTGTTCTACCCCACGGTAAAGGAATACCATGATCGAATCTGCCAGGGCGACCGCGATCTTTACTTCTGAGCCCGATCGGGAAACCGTCGCGAGCTGGCTGCGCGAGACCGACGCGGCCGCGCTGGAACGACTCTGGCAGGCAGCGGATCGGGTCCGACATGATACCGTCGGCGACGCCGTACATCTGCGCGGCCTGATTGAAATGTCCAATCACTGCCGGCGCCAGTGCGCCTATTGTGGACTGCATGCCGCCCATCGATCGATTCAACGCTACCGGATGACCGATACGGAAGTCATGGAATGCGCCCGGACAGCGGTGGAATACGGCTATGGCACCGTGGTGATTCAAACCGGCGAAGACTATGGTCTGACGTCGGATCGTATGGCGGCATTGATTCGCCGCATCAAAGCGGAAACGCCGCTGGCCGTCACCCTCAGCCTCGGCGAACGCGACGACGCAGAACTGGCCGAATGGAAAAGCGCCGGGGCCGATCGTTATCTATTGCGCTTCGAAACGTCCGATCCCGCCCTGTATGCGTTTATTCATCCCGATATCCCGGGTCGCAAATCGGACCGCTTTGCCATTCTGCGCACCTTGCGTCGGCTGGGCTACGAGATAGGCAGTGGCGTCATGATCGGCATCCCCGGACAAACATACGACAGTCTGGCCAACGACATTCTGAAATTCCGGGAACTGGACCTGGATATGATCGGCACCGGTCCGTTCATCCTGCATCCCGCATCCGATCTGGCCCAACACGCTCTCGACGGCGGTGCGGAACAAGTCCCCGCCACGGAGGCCATGGTCTACAAGGCGCTTGCTCTGGCCCGACTGCTGTGTCCCGAAGCCAATATTCCAAGCACCACGGCCCTGGCCACGCTTAACAAAGCCAGCGGGCGCGAAACCGGACTGTGCCGCGGAGCCAACGTGGTCATGCCCAACCTGACGCCGGTACAGTATCGCGCGTTGTACGAGATATATCCCGCCAAAGTCTGCATCAACGAAACCGCCGAAGACTGCCGGGGCTGCCTCCTGGCCCGCCTTCGCTCCATTGGCCGCCATGTCGGCCAAGGGCCCGGGTCACGTTTCAAGACGAAGAGTGGGGACGGGGCCTCGTGATGTCGCATGAAAAACCTGTTGGCGAAGTAAAATCGGGGTCGGGGTCGCTATCGGAATCGGGATCGAAAGGAAGTTGAAAGGGATTCGGACACGAGAAACTGGAAGTGTATCGCGCAGCCATCGAGTATGTCGGCTGGGCCTACCGATTCTGCGAAAGCCTGAAAGGCCATCGCAACGCCAAAGACCAGTTGCTGCGCGCTTCTCAGGCGATTCCGCTGAACATAGCCGAGGCAACGGGAAGGATCGACTGTTTTCCCCGATATTCTGATCGGATCAAAAGGAGCAAAGAGCGCATAATACGAAATAAGAAAGAACAGCTTGGACAAAATTACGAGAATAGGGGACTGACCGCGAACGGCACTCATCCATAACTCACTACCCTCCAATATATTACACATTTTAGGACATTATGCGCAGTCCGCATAACATACCAATAGAGAGCTATTACACGAATCACAACCCCAATATTGGGTTGATTTCCGAAAGATGAATCGCATTATGCAACCCGTCGGATAACGTCTAAATATTGAGATTACATTACATAACCACAACCAGAAGCTTGACATTATATGGAATTCCGGCTATTTATCCGTCGAGTAATTGAGAAACGCCCGGAAAAACAGACAGTCACAGATAATACGTTCTCCAAGCAAGATGATGGAT
>CAZYAW010000260.1:0-13147 GCA_964646045.1 uncultured Victivallales bacterium
GGCCTCGGCGCCGCCGCATTCCGCCTGCCGGCCGCCATGGGGGCAGCGGGGGGGTGTGGGGGAGAGGGTGGGGCGGGGGCGGGGGGCGGCGCCCCCCGCCGTCGTTCGGTGCTGCCTCGCCACCGGCGGGCGGTAGCCGCTTTTTTCAATCAGAACGCCCAAAAGGAATCATCGCCATGAACCGTGAACACGAACATGAAAACGGAGAGGGACTGCCCAGTCCGGACGAACTGAAGCCGGCCGCCGCGCTGGCGGCCGGTATTCTGCACGAACTGGACGCCATGCTGCTGGGGCGCAGCGAGTTGCATCGTCTGCTGCTGGCCGGACTCCTGGCCCGCGGCCACATTCTGCTGGAAGGTCTGCCCGGACTGGGCAAGACGGCGCTGATCCAGGCGCTGGGCGACATTTTGCAACTGGATTTCAAGCGTGTCCAATTCACGCCCGATCTCATGCCGGGCGATATTCTGGGCTCCAATATCCTGCAGCCCACCGCCGACGGCGGACGCGACCTGGTGTTTCATCCCGGCCCGGTCTTCTGCAATCTGCTGCTGGCCGACGAAATCAACCGGGCCTCGCCCAAAACGCAGTCGGCCATGCTGGAGACCATGCAGGAGCGGCGCGTCACCTTGCTGGGCGTGACCCGTCCGCTGCCGGATCCGTTTTTCGTGCTGGCCAGTCAGAACCCGATCGAGTTGGAGGGCACCTATCCGCTGCCCGAAGCGCAGCTCGACCGTTTCCTGTTCAAGCTGAAGGTCGGCGCCGCGTCGTCCGCCGTGATGGAGCAGATCATCGTGACGCGCCATCACGGAGTGCCGCCCAAACCCCGGCGGCAGGTCTCGCGCGAGGAACTGCTGAGCCTGTTCGCCATGGCCCGCCGCATCGTGCTGCCGATTCCGGTCGCCAACTACATTGCGCGACTGGTCGCGGCCACGCATCCGGCACGACCGGACAGTCCGAGCCGCATCCGCGACTATGTCGCCTACGGCGCCTCGCCGCGCGCGGCGATCGGCATCGCGGAGGCCGCCCGCGCCCACGCCCTGCTGGCCGGACGCCCCACGGCGGGCTTCGAGGATGTCAAAACCGTGGCTCCGGCCGTGCTGAACCACCGGCTGATTCTCGATTACAAGGCCCGCTTCGACCAGGTGCCGGTCGGCGCCGTCATCGCGGATCTGCTGGCGGAGGTTCCCGAAGCGGCGGAACCCCTGCCGCCCGGCATGGAGGTGCGCACATGAGGCGGTCGTCCCTCGTCATACGAAGCGCGCTGCCGGCGCTGCTGATCCTGCTGGCGGCGGCGGGCGCGCGCGAAACGGCGGCCTCGGATCGCATCGGACCCGTCGAGGTGATTTCGTTGTCGCCGCAAAAAGCCGCCGGCTGGCGCTTCGGCTACATCGAGCATCGCGTGCGGCTGCGCAATCTTTCGGCCGAGCAGACGCATACAGTCGAGGTCGTGATCCCGTCCGAACGTGCGTCGCACGGCGGAGGCGGCGGCATCGACCGCCTTGCGCGGCGCGTCGTGCTGCATCCGCTCGATTCGGCGGAACTGTCGCTGCCGCAGCCGAGTCGCGAGTTGAACGGCGTCCGTCGGGCCCGCATCACCGTGCTCGGCCAGGACGCGGGCAATGTCTTCATCCCTTCCGTGAATACCTCTCTGGAATCCTATCAGAACAGTTTACCGGTTTTCGTGGCGCGCCGGCTCAACAGCGATCATTTGAACGGCGCCCTGACGCAGGGTCTCGCCGCCGTGCCGGCCGCCGCCGCTCTGTCCCATCACCGTTACCGGTCGTCGCATAACCCGCAAGCGACGCTGACGCGCGCGGAATCCGGAATGGCGGCCTGGAGTCCGAACTGGCTGGCCTATTCCGGCTATGCGGCCGTGGCCCTGACCGCCGGAGAATGGGAGGCCGCGCCGGCGCCGGTGCGCGAGGCGCTGCTGCGCTACGGCGCCTGCGGCGGACTGGTGCTGCTGGTCGGCCAAACGCCGCCGCCGGTACGCTGGATTCTGGAACGGCAGGACGTGGCGGGCGGCTCGTTCCTGGCGCTGGGCGCCGGACACTGGGCGATCACCGCGAATTCGCCCGAAAACTGGACGGAAGAATTCCGCAATCGGGCCGCCCTGCGGCTGCAGGAGGCGGCCCGGCGCTGGCATACCGAGTTCGATGTCGGGGAAGCCCACAAAATCTATCCGGTCAAGGAAAACGTCAAGGTCGAAGCCGCCGGCTTCTTTTATATGCTGCTGCTCTTCGCGCTGCTGGTCGGCCCGGCGCTGCTGTTCGTACTGGCGCGCAAGCGCCGGCGGATCTGGCTGTTCTGGGTCGTGCCGACGGCTTCGCTTTCGGCCAGCGTTCTCATTCTGGCGTACTCTCTGATCTCCGAGGGCGTCACGCCGCATCGCCGCGCCGACACGCTGGTGTTGCTGGATCAGACCCGCAACGAAGGGACCCTGCTCGGACTGGTCGGCTACTACGCGCCGCTGACGCCGGGCCAGGGCTTCCGCTTCGCGCCGGAAACCGCCCTGGCTCCTTTCGAGGTCAAAAACAGATGGCGCCGCGCCGGCGGCACGCAGCCCGCCTGGCAGATCGACCATACGCGCGACCAGCATTGGACGGCGGGCTTCGCCCAGGCCCGCGTTCCGGCGATCGCCCAGGTGCGCAAGCCGCTGGTCGCGCGGGAACGGCTGGATATTCAGGAAAGCGCCGACGGACTGGTCGTGGTCAACGGACTGGGCGCCGACATTCGCGCCTTGCGCGTGCGGGCGACCGACGGACGCTGGTACGAGTTCGGCCCCCTCGGCGCCGGACGCCGCGCCGCGCCGACCCCCGCCGCCGCGCCGCCGGACGCCGCCGCGCGGCCCGCCGCCGCCGTGCACGCGGCCACCCAAACGGAAGGCTGGGCGGCCGGTCTGACCGGTCTGCGCATCGCGCAACTCGCTCTCGAGCCCGGCTCCTACGCCGCCGAACTGAGCGTGTGTCCGTTTCTGGAACGCGGCCTGACCGGCCACCTCCACAACACCGAGCGAACCGTTCTGATTGGCCGTTTCGCCGCCAGCCCGAGGTAAGCGCATGCAGTTGCAAGTGCAGAATATGACCCGCACCTTCGGCAAGGTGCATGCCGTGGAAAACGTCTCGTTCGCGCTCAAGCCCGGTCGCGTGTACGCGTTCGTCGGACCCAACGGAGCCGGCAAGACCACCACCATGCGCGCCATCGCCACGCTGGACGAACCGACCAGCGGCGACGTGCTGCTGGACGGCGTCTCCATCGTGGACTATCCCGAAGTGGCCCGCGCGGCGGTGGGCTTCATGCCCGACACCCTGCCGATGCACAGCGACATTACCGTACGCGAATATGTGGACTTTTTCGCGCGGGCGCACGGACTGCGACGATCCAAGCTGAAAAGCGCCGTGGAGCGGGTGGAGGAATTCACCGGACTCGGACCTCTGCGCGACAAAACGCTCAAGAGTCTGTCCAAGGGCATGCGGCAACGGGTCAGTCTGGCCCGCGCGCTGGTGCACGATCCGCAAGTGCTCGTCCTCGACGAACCGGCCGCCGGACTCGATCCGCGCGCCCGCGTGGAACTGCGCGAACTGGTCCGCGCCCTCGGCGACGCGGGCAAGACCCTGCTGGTCAGCTCGCATATTCTCACCGAACTCTCCGAAATATGCACGGACGTGATTATCATCGAGAAAGGCCGCATCCTGCGTTGCAGCGCCCTGCGCGGCAACGGTCGCGCACCGGAGGAAGGCGATGCGAGCGGCGAGGCGGCCGACGCGGCGGAGCCGGCCGTCCGGAGCGTGGCTCTGCGCGCGCTCGGCTCGCCGGAGGCTCTGCAACGCATTCTGCTCGAACTGCCCTATGTGCGCCAAGTGCGCCCGGTCGCGAACGAACTGGTCGTCGATTGCGCCTGCAACGACCGCGAACTGGCCGATCTTTTGCGCCTGCTGGTGCAACGCGACATACCCCTGCTCTCGTTTGCGCCGGTCGAGGAAAACCTCGAAACCATCTTCATGCGCGTGACCAAAGGAGAACTGGCATGATGCGCCTACCCGCACCGACGCTCAACCCCATTTTTCTCAAAGAACTGCGGCAGGCGGTGCGCAGCCGTTTCGTCTCGGTCGCCTACTGCCTCTTCCTGCTGGTGCTCGCCGTGGTGACCGGCATCGTGATCTGGGCGGGAGCCACCGAACTGCGACACGACGCCGGCGCGTTTTTCGGCATGGGCCGCTCTCTTTTTCAGGCGCTGTTCGTGCCTCTGGGCATGGTCTGCATGCTGTTCGTACCCGTCTATGCCGGGGTCCGCATGGCGGCCGAACGCGGCGACAATCATCTGGACCTGCACTTCGTCACACGCCTTTCGCCGGGCGCCATTCTGCGCGGCAAACTGCTGGCGGCCCTGGCCCTGACCGCTCTCATGGTCAGCGCCGCTTTGCCTTTCACGACGCTGAGCTTCCGTCTGGGCGGCGTGGATTTGCCGTCGGCCTTTATCACGCTGGCTCTGCTGCTGCTGGTCAGCGCGCTGGCCGCCATTTTCACCCTGACCCTCGCCATCCTGCCGGGTAATCGGGCCTGGCGCGCCGTTTTCGGACTGCTCGGCGCCCTGGCTCTCCTCTTGTCGTTCCGGGCTCTCTCCGCAGTGGCCATCGCAATGGTTTCCAACGGCATCGGCAGTCGGATCGTGACCGCCGAGTTCTGGATCGGAACCGGCATGGTTCTGATCATAGCGCTGATGGCGGGCGGGCTGCTCTTCACGCTGGCGACCGCCCGCCTTAGTCCGCCCGCCGCCAATCGGGCCCTGCCGGTACGCCTGTGGGGGACCGTCTCCGCGTCTCTGCTGGGCGCCTTCAGCCTGATGGCGGCCTTCGTTAACCGGGACGAAGATTTTCTGTACCCCTGGGTGGTCTTGACCGTGTTGATGGGCATGGCGGGGTTGGCGGTCGCCGTCTGCGAGCGCGACGAGTTCGGGCGGCGCCTGCGCCGCTCGGTGCCGCGACGGGCGGCGTTGCGCCTGGCGGTGTTTCCGTTCTTCAGCGGGGCGGTTCCCGGCACGCTCTGGGCGCTCCTGACCGGAATAGCCGCACTGGGTTTCGGGGCCCTGGCATACTGGGATATGGATTCGCCGCCCTACGACTGGGAGTTTTTCGAGGTCATGGGCGGCTGGCTGGCCTATACCTTCGCCTACACGCAAACGGGCTATCTGCTGTGGGCGCTGTTGCTGCGCCGATGGCTGGCGCGCGGCTACGTGTGGCTGGTGACGCTCGTGGCGCTGGCGATCGGCATGCTGACGCCGATCCTGATCGGCTTGGCGAACGGCTCGCTGCTTCATTCCGGCTTCGGCGCCTGGACACCGGGCAATCCCCTGGCGCTGTTTGAGAGCAAGCACCGCCCCGAAGGGGTTGCTTTTGCCCTGGTCTGGAGCGTGATAATGGCCGTGCCCTTCCTGCTGCGGGCTTTGCAGGCTTTTCGGCGCTTCCGACCGCTGACAGCGGAGCCGTCTGTCGCTCAAAATTGAAAGAATACGACACAAGCTAAAACTCAGGGGCGGAATGGAAACAATTAAAATTGGAATGATAGGGGGCGGAATGGAAACAATTAAAATTGGAATGATAGGGTGCGGGAACATGGGGCTGGGCGTTGTGCAGGACCTTCTGGCCTGCGACAGCCGCCTGCGGGTGGCGGCGGTTTACGATCCGGACCAACGGTCGCTGGCCAGGGCGCAGGCCTCGCTCGGAACGGATTTCAGCATCTGTGCCGACGACCGGGAGGTGGCGACCCATCCCGATGTGCAATGGGTGATGATCGCCTCCTGGAACAGCCAGCACGCCCGACAAACGCTGGACGCCTTTGCGGCCGGAAAGCACGTTTTCTGCCAGAAACCTCTGGCGCTGTCCGTGGAGGAATGCCGAACGATGAAGCGTGCCTGGGAGAAAAGCGGTAAAATGTTCAATATCGGATTTACCCTCCGCTATTCGCCGCATTATCGCCGGATCCAACAAGCGGTCGCGGAAGGGAAAATCGGGCGCATCGTGAGCATGGAATTCAACGAGACCCTGGGGTTCAATCACGGCGGGTACATCATGGGGGATTGGCGGCGGTTGCGAGCGAACGCCGGAACGCATCTGCTGGAAAAATGCTGTCACGACATTGATCTCGTAAACTGGATCGTGGGAGCGCGGGCCCAGCGCGTGGCGTCTTTCGGCGGACTGAACTTCTTTCGACCCGAGAACAAGGGCCGCATCAAAGAGATTCCCGCTCGCGCAGACGGGAGGCAGGCGTATTTTGCGATGGGCGGGCTGGTGGCGCTCAACCCCTTTACGTCGGACAAGGACATCGTGGACAATCAGGTCGCGATCATCGAATACGACAACGGCGTGCGCGCGACGTTTCACACCAACTGCAATGCCGCCATCCCCGAGCGACGGATGTACATACTGGGCACCACGGGCGCGATTCGAGCCGATGTGCTGAACGGAACCATTCACTGTAAGACCATCGGTTTCGATACGGCCACCGAAGATTTGTCCACAGCGGGCCGGGGCGGACATGGCGGCGGGGACAAGGCGCTGGCCGCCGAATTGGCCGAGAGCATGCTATGCGGCAAGCGTCCGTCCGTCGGATTGACGGAGGGGCTGGAGTCGGCCGTGACCTGTTTTGCCATTGACGAGGCCATGGACAGCGGTACGGTCGTGGAGATGCGCCGATATTGGGAGAAGGCGGAGATGGGCTGATTTCTCCGCGCCGTCATCATCTGCCGCCGCAATGCGGCGTGCCGGAGAACGCGCTTGTCTGAAAAACCGTGAACACTTGATAGAACCGGCCGCATTTCAATATGCCAGCGCCCGAAAATTCTTCACCCGATGGAAGGTAATGATATTGCCGTCGTGCGGGGATTTGGCCCGCTCGTCGCCGGAGCGGCTCAGGATCGCCAGGTCGTCGTCGTCGACGACCATGCCGGCGTAGTGGCGTGAAGCCTTCTCGACCGGACCCGCCGCCACCAGGCCGGCGAAACACCAGTCGACCATGTTCTTCGAGAAATGCAGTTGCAGGCGACGGCGTTCATTGTTCGGCAGGTTGTAGCGGTCGGACGGCATGCGGTCGGGGCGGATCATGCTGTCGGTGGCCTGGGTCGAGAGGAGCCAGTAGAGCCGGGTCGTCTCGTCATAGAGCACGTGGAACTTCATCTGGCCGCCGGGGCAGGGTACGTAGAGCATGGTCCGGCCGGAGGGCGCTTTCTCCAGCATCGTGACCATCTCGCCAAAGCCGGGGGCGGCGCCCCGCTCCACGACCTTGGCCATGCAGGCGTAGCCGACGCCGCCGGTGTGGGCGCGCATCCACAGGTGAAGCGTGCGGCCGGCGGGATCATGCCACAAGTGATCGGGATCGGTGAACTGCACGACGTTGGTTTCGAGCCAGCCGATAGGCGCCATCGCCCGGCCGGGCGCCGGGAATGTGGGCGCGGAGAACTTCGATTCGAAGAACGGCACACCGAAATGGTCGAGCGGATCCCCGGTCATCGCGTCGTGGAAGGCGAGTTCGGAGGCGAAGGTCCAGTTCTCGCGTTTCGTCAGGTCGTCGCCAAGGCGTCCGCGCATCAGCACGGGCGCCAACTCGCTTACGTACCAGATCGGCGTCTCGAAGCGGGTGCGCCGTTCCATGACCAGATAGACGCAGCCATTGGCGTAATGGACGTTGCACGGGGCCTGATGCCAGAACTGGCCTTCGGTCAGCTTGACCGGAGCCGACCAGGTCGTGCCGTTGTCATCCGAGCGGAGGATCGTTAAATCGCGGGCGTGACCCAGAACGTACACCGAGTTTCCCGCCGCAAACGGCCGGGCATGTATGAAGGGGAAATCGGCGCGGTGCGTCCACGTTTCGCCCCGGTCGTCGGAGGTCAAAACTTTGCCCTGTCGGCAGCAGCCCGTTTCGCCGCATCGGAATATGGGATCGGGCAAGTCGGCGCCTCCCGGCCCGCCTATGTCGAGGGTGGCCACCAGTCGGCCGCTGTCGAGCCGGACCAAGCCGGGGCTGTACACGAATAAACGCTCCGGATCGGGCGACCGATAGAGGGGTACGAAGTCGTTGGCTAACGGATGAATAGTCAAGAGGTCTCCTTCCGCGCTGGACGCGCGACACGCGATGCGCGACCGGCGATCTCCGCCACCGCCTCGCGCAAGTTTTCGAGTATGAGCCGTTCGTCGTCGTCCGTCCGGCCGCCGGCAATCGGCAACCGGCAGGTCTCGCCGATCGGCAGGCCCTGCATGCCAAGCCAGCGTTTGGCCAGGACCGGATAGCGGTGGCGGATGGTCATGTCGGTCAGGGTCAGAAATCGCTGCAGCCGTTCGGTTTCCTCGGGTTGTTCCGTGAACTCGGCGCAGAGCCGGACGAACAGATCCGGGTAGAGGTTGGCGGCGATGCCGCTGAAGCCGTGACCACCGAGGCGCAGCGATGGCAGCAAGCTCGGGCAATGAGCGTTGTACCAGCCCAGCGAAGTGCCGCGAATGGCATCGAGTTTGGCGCGGATCACCGAGAGAACGCAGCAAGTGTCCTTGAGGAACAGTACGCGGCCGCTTCTCGCCGCCCAGCCCAGCAGCGCCGGGCTGAGTTTGCGGTGATACGGCGCGGGACACTCGTAGAACCCCAGCGGGATGTCGGCACAGGCGTCGAACATGGCGGCGGCATGCGTCTGCCAGTCGGCATCGGACTCCTCCGCGGCGGCCAGTTGGTTGACGGTCAACACCACGGCCGTCACGCCTGTTGCGGCGATCCGGCGGGCCGCCTCGGCCTGTACGGCGCCGGATTCCCCGAACGCTCCGGCGGCCACCACCGGTACGCGTCCCGCAACGCGGTTGACCACATGCGCCGCCAGCCGCACCCGCTCCTCGGGCGAGAGTTCATACATCTCGCTCGATAAGCAGACGGCGAACAACCCCGAAACGCCGGCGGCCAGATACCACTCGATCAGCGCGTCGAGCCCGGTCCAGTCAATGCCGCGATCCTCGCGAAAAGGGGTAAGCATCACCGGCCACACGCCGCGAACATTTACATTTGCCATCCAACCTTCTCCCCGCCCCGCTGCGCGCCGTAACATGTCACGGTGTCGGGCGTTTCACGGGAAAATCGTTTGCCCCGCCTTGCCGAGCAAGCTTTTCCCCCGATATATTCTTTCCGTCTGTCTCGATGCCGAACAACTCCGCGGCATTGCGCCAGGCAATTCGCGCGTACTCGTCCTCCGCAAGTCGCAGATCCTTCAGCGCTCGCACCAGCGGGCCGGCGATGACCTCGGGAAAGTCGACGCCGAAAAGCACGCGTTCCACCCCCAGCGCCTCTATGGTCCGCTCCATGGCGCCGCTGCGAAGCATCACGAAACCGGAAGTATCGACCCGGATGTTCGGATGGCGCCGCGCGATCTCGACGCCATGGGGCCAACCGTACATGCCGCCGACGTGCGCCATGATCAGTTTCGCCTCGGGATGCCGGGCGGCCAGACGGCCGACGGCTTGGCAATGCGCTTCCGTCGAAGCATGCATCTGCACGGGCAGATTCAACTCGACCGTTCGTTCCAGAATCGGGTCGAAACCGGGATCGTCGTTTTCGTAGCCGCGCTGATAACCGCACAGCTCCCCCAATCCAACCATCCCCTGTCGAGAACGAGTCGCGAACCATCGGTCGATTTCCTCGAGGGAGAAGTCGGGCCACTGCGGCGAAATCTGGCAGAGTCCGCTCACAAGCCGGGGATTCAAGAGCGCCGCTCGAGCGGTTTGATCGTTGCAGTACCGGTAGTCCTCCGGCGTATTGGCGCGCGGATGCGAAGAGAGCAGCACATGGTCGAGCGGTTCGCGCTCGAGATGAACCATGAATCGCTCGATCGGCAGCGGGCCTTGCGGTTCGCCGGGCAACCACCAGGCGCACGCGGCGTCATTTCGTTCTCGTAAATGCGAGTGGACATCGATGATCATAGGATACTCCGGAAGATAGGCCTCGCCTCATGCACGGTCCGCTCGCCTTTCGCTCAGCTCGCGGGCGCAGTCCACCACGAACCGCGTCTGTTCCATGGTCCGGTGAGGCTGCGCCGACACGCCGGTAACGAAATGATCCCACGGTTCGGCTTCGCGGAGCATCGCGTGGATGCGCCGGCGAACGGTGGCGCGGTCGTCCAGCGGCCCGGCAAGAAAACCGCCGATCCCCGCGATCACGGTGATGCGGCTGCCGAGCGCGCGGCGTCCTTCAGCCACGGTGACGTTGCCGACCGGCGGGACCGTGAAGGCATGCACGGCGTCCATTTTCGTGCGGCGATAGAGGGGCAGGAGATCGCGAATCAGGCCGCACGAATGGTGAAAATAGAGTTTACCGGCCGCGTGCGCGGCCTCGGCCCGGGCCTCGGTCGGATCGATACTGTATTCCTCGAACATGGCCGGCGAGATGGCCGTGGTGGAGGTGTCGTCAACGCTGACAATCGCATCGACATCCGACCGGGCGAGAACACGCAGTCGTTGGAGGTAGTTGGCCTCCATGACCGTGAAACAATCCCGCAGCGCCTCCGGCGCGTCGGCACATAGATAGGCCAGGGTTTCCACGCCCGAAAATTTTCGGTACATCATGCCGAGCGGCGTGCCGTCCATGACCCCCAGAAGCAGTCCGTCTTCGCCGATCGACTCGCGCCGCCGCCGGGTACGCTCCAGTCCCGCAGGGTCAAGCGCGATGACTTCGTCCTCGAAAATCGCCGCCAGCGCCGGCAGGTCCTCCGGCCCCTTGACGAGGTGTTCCGTGAAGTTGGACGATACGGCAAGGGACGAGGGATCCCGGCTGACTTGGTTGACTTCGCGCAGATCTCCGACCGGGGTGTGCCAGAGGCGGGTCGTGACGTCTCCTTCCACGGTCTGTTCGCTCGTCACGTTCCGGCGCGAAATACCCACAGCCGGCATGCCAAACCAGTCCAGGATATCCAGCCCCAGCCAGCGCGAAAACTCGATCGTAGCCGTCCCTCCCCATTGCACCTCGCCCAAAGCCTCGGCCAATCGGGGGTCCATACCCTCGCGGCCGGGCTGATTGAACGGATCGCAATGCCCGACGACCGGCAGCCAGTCGGGCGTCTCGTGATGGAACACTTTCAGCAGGTTTTCTCTGGGTGTGGTCATCCTGTAAACTCCTTGCCGGGCCCTCTGCTGCCTTACCGGCGCGCGGCTCCGCGCGTGGTGCGCGTCTTGATCGGCGATCCTTGGGCCAGGCGGCGTTTCGCGGCCGCAACCGCCTTGCGGTATTGCGGCAGCCACTTCGCCTGCGCCACCAGCATCTCGTCCGCCATCTGCCAGATCTCCGGCGGATTGCACACGGCGCCCACCAGCGGGTCCATCATCAGGGCCTGGCGCAGCAGCATGTCGTCGCCCGACAGGGCCGCCTGCACCGCCAGACGCTGCACGGCAATGCTGGCGTTGCACACCGCGGCGCAACCGAGCGGCAACTCGCCCACTTGCGGGATGCTCAATCCGTTGCCGTCCACGTATCCCGGCACTTCGACCACGGCGTCGGCCGGCAGATTGGAAATGCAGCCGTTGTTGACGACGTTGAAATGGCCGCGATACCCGCGACGGGTTTCGAGCGACTCTACGATGTACGACCCGTGCTCCGCGCTGCGCTGCTCCGGACCGTATTGCCACGCCTCCTGTTTCATCCACTTCGGGAATTCGGTCCGGAACCATTGGCGTCCCTCGGTGCAGACGCGCAGATAGCCGCCCGTTTCGCCGTCGATCCATGTTCCCATGTCGATCCACTTGCGGATCTCGCGAGGCCGCTTGCGATACCAGGGCACATACTCGCTGAGGTGGCCGTTGGATTCCGTCGAATAGTAGCCGAAGCGGCGCAGCATATCGATGCGCACTTTCTCGGTCCGGGCGAACCGGGGGTGCTTCTCGAAGGCGGCCAGCAGCTTGCCGGTCATGTCGCGGCCCTTGTGGCGCACCTGCACATACCAGGTCTGATGGTTGATCCCGGCGCACAGGTAGTCGAGCTCGCCGTCCGGCACGCCAAGAACCTCGGCGAGCTGGTGGGCGCCGTGCTGAACGCCGTGACAAAGACCGACAAATCGCACGCCGCCGAGTTGGTTGCAAGCCCAGGTATTCATGGCCATGGGATTCACATGCGAAAGGAACAGACAACCGGGGCGGGCCAGCTCCGCGGCGTCGCGGCAGAATTCGGCCAGAACGGGGATGGATCGCTGCGCGTACATGATGCCGCCCGCGCACAACGTATCGCCCACGCATTGGTCGATGCCGTACTTGAGCGGGATCTCGATATCGGTGCGGAAAGCCTCCAGTCCGCCGACACGCACCACGCAGAAGATATAGTCGGCCTCCTTGATCGCCGCGCGCCGGTCCAACTCCGCCTTGAGTTCGGACTGGACCCCGTTGCTTTCCATATCGCGCTTGCACAGCGCGTACACCATGTTCAGATTGCGGGCGCTGATGTCGTGCAGCGCAATCTCGGTCGTGTCGCGGAATTCCGGCACCGACATCAAATCGCGGACGATCCCGCGCGCAAAAGTTATACTACCCGCTCCAATTACGGCCACTTTCATGTTTTTTCCTTCCGAGGGAGCGGTTCGTTCTTTCCAGAATGCCGTTCCTGTTTAACCTACGTTTCATCCACTGCTTGTAGAGTACTGGTTGTTCTTCTCCCGGGGGCGAGGGGCTAGGCGTTAGGTGCTAGGGATTAGGTGTTAGGGGCTAGGTGTTAGGGGCTAGGTGTTAGGAACTTTTCTGGATGCTCATGCATTGATCGCAGCATCTTGCCGATCTCTGAATTCATCGACGTGAGCTTTGTGTGCACTTCCTTGTTGATATATCCGCAGTCATGTGCAAAGTCAAACGCCGTGTCGGTTTCCCAGTTCTCGCCGATGCAATCAGAGAGCTTGCTGGCAAAGTGGGCTTCGTACCGTCTCTTCGCCCACGCTTCCCGCAAGTTATGGCAGACAGAGCGGGAAGAACGACGACCTTGAGATGTCAAAGCATATCGTTCTTCCGCGGGAAAGCTCTTGCTGATTTCGAAGAATTCCATGGCTAACCGGTACGCCTTGATGTATACCGTCAACTCCTTCACATCCCTCACAGCCATAGTCCGCTGCCTCCTAACCCCTACCCCCTAACCCCTAACCCCTAACCCC
>CAZYAW010000261.1:0-8788 GCA_964646045.1 uncultured Victivallales bacterium
TCGGAGAAACGTCCCTACCCGGAATCGCGAATGCATGGGTTTTGCAAGAGCCTCAAGAAAAGAAGACGCCCTCTTGCTCTAAAATTTTTTGTTTCGTAGTGAATGGATAGCTGAGCAGTTACTCCATTTTAATTCTTTCACGCATTTCATCATTCATAATTTGTTGCGCCAGAACGATTTATAACTATTTTATAAAAAAAAGGGGGGGGTTGACACTTGTCGCTAAATATGCCATTTTTTGTGATTACGGTTACTGTTACTGTTCCTGGCCATTCCGCATGGATGCGGGAAGCGGAACGCCGGAATCCAAATCAGGGAGGAATCATTGTGAACATAAAACGTCTTTGGCTTGTATCCGCTTCGGTTTGCTCGGTTGCGGCGGCCGTGTCGGCGCTGAACGCGGAGGAACCCGGCGACGCCGTGCGCCCCTCCGTGCGCCTTCGGGTCGAACACACCGACAACCGCGACGGTCTGCCGACCAAGGAGAAAAACACGGACTTCAGTTTCATTCCTCGCGTTGACGCCTTTGTGCGCGGCGAGCGGCTCACTCTCAATTTTTTCGGCGAAGCGAACCTGCGCTATCGTACCGAAGCTCGCGCCAGCGAAGACGATCTCGAAGTGTACTACGATGCCGGCCTCAACCTCGACTTCAAGGCCACGCCGAATGTGGATATGTGGGCGCGCGAGCGCTACACGTTCAGCGAAAACCCCGCCATTGTCGATGACGGTCTGACCCTCCGGCGCGACAGCAGCTACGGGCGCAATCGCGCGGAAGCCGGCGCGCGCCTGGGTGTCGGGGGGATGAGCCGCGTCGATGTCAGCGCGCTGCACGTCAAGAAAATGTACGACCGCCGCGCCGTGGCCCGCGAACTGGACGAGGAGCAGGCTCGGGCCAAGCTCAGTTTCGGCCGGCAATTGAGTCCGACCCTGCGCGTGGCGCTCGACGGCGCCTACGAGGAATTCGACTACGCCGGCGGGCGCGGGATGAAACGCGGATACAGCGCGGTATCGGGCGGGCTCTCCGCCACCCGCCAGGTGGCCGCCAACGCGGTTGGCTCGCTGGGTGTCGGCTACCTGCGCCAGGAGTACGACGACAGCGCTCAGGGCAGCGACAGTGCGCCCTACGCTCGGGTCGCGCTCGCCGTCGACCGGCATCCGGGCATGAGAATCTCCGCGCGCGGCGAATACAGTCTGCGCAGTTCCGATGTTTATCCGTTCGTCTCCCAAACCGCCACCACGCTCGGCCTCGACGCGAACTGGGAAATCTTCCCCCCGCGCTGGACGCTGGAAGTCGGCGGCGCCTATCGGATGAGCGACTACGACGACGATGCCGCGCCGGTGCAAAGCGACGACGCATCGTATGCGCGTCCGGTCGGCGGCGAAGAGAATACCTTGCACGTCTGGGGCGGACTCGCCTTCGAGATCGATTCGACCTCCACTCTGCGCCTGCGTCAGACGCATGAGGACGTGGACTCGGACGTGAGCGTATCCTACGCGCGCAACAGCACGTGGCTGGAAATCGGCAAGTCGTTCTGATGCAGCCGTCGAATCCCACCGACAACGCGCCGGAAGCCGTCCATTTTCTGGACTACTGGCGCGTCGTAGCCTCGCGCAAGGAAATCGTGCTGGCGGCTTTTCTGGCCATTGCGGTGGCCGGAACGCTCGTCACGCTGAACATGCGCAAGACCTATATGGCGTCCGCGCTGGTGCAGGTGCGCAAGGAAACGCCCGATGTCGAGGTGTTCACGCGCGATCTGAATCGGACCGACCCGCAGTTTCTGCGTACGCAGTTCGAGATCATCCAGTCGCGGCCCGTCATCGAGGAGACCGTGCGGCGGCTCAACCTGGCGGAAAAGTTTTCGCGCGCTTTCGGCTACGCCGACGCCGGCGCCGAACGGGCGCTGGATCAAACCGTCAAGATGCTGACCCGGGCCATGCGCGCCCAGCAGTACCGCGATACCAACCTCATCGAAATTCAGGTGTACGTGCCGGAATTGGGCGACAGTCCGGAAAGCGCGCCGGCCGAAGCGGCCCGCATCGCCGACATGATCGCCGAAGTCTATCGCACGCAGAACATGCGTCGCAGCCACAGCCAGAAAGTGGCCGCCCTGGACGCGCTCAAGGAGGAACTGGAGGAGCGCCGCAGGGAGGTCGCCGCCGCCGAAGCCGTGGTGAATGACATTCGGCAGAAGTACAAAATCACTCTCGTCAGCAGCGCGACCGGCACGGACGCCTCGCTGGATAAAATCAGTTTGCAGTTGCTGGAACAGCGTCGCATTCTGGCGGGCCAGGAGATGGTGGACAAGCGTTCGCGTTTCGAGCGGCTGGCCAAGTTGACTCCCGAAGAGCGCCTCCACGCGGCCCAGCATGTGCTGCGCGACGAAGGACTCTCCCACCTGGTCATGCAACTGCGTCGCGGCGAAGTGGATCTCTCGCAGAAGCTCCAGGCCTTCGGCGACCGTCACCCGGAAGTGCTGCAAACCCGCGCGGTGATCGCCGAACTCAACCTGAAAATCGGCGAAGCCCTGCAGGGGCTGATGACCGGACTGCGCATCGAAACCGAAGCCCTGCAGGCGCAGTACGACGAAATGACCGAGCAGCTCGAGACGCGCAAAGCCCGCGAGCGCACCGCCGAAGCGGAAGGCTACCGCGAGTTCGAGACGGCCGTCGAACAATTGGAACACGCCAAGCAAATGCGCAACATGCTGGAAGTTCGGCACATGCAGGAAAGCATCGAGCTGAAAATTCCGCGCACCACCGTGGAAGTGCTGGCTCGCGCCAAAGCGCCGGGAACGGACGAGTTTGTGCGGCCGCGCCACGCGCTCAACATCGCGCTCGGCATTCTGGTCGGCCTGGCCACGGGTCTGGGGCTGGCGTTCTTCGTGGAGTACCTCGACACCTCGGTCAAAACCATCGACGAAATCGAACAGAAGATGAATACGCCGGTTCTGGGCGTGATCCCCCAGAAAGTCAAGCCGTTCACCAACGAGAAGGCCCGCTCCTCGCATGCCGAAGCCTATCGCGTGCTGCGTTCCAATATCCATTTTTCCAAGAAGCTGCAGGGCGGCAAGGCGCTGTGCGTCACCAGCGGCGGCACCGGCGAAGGCAAATCCCTGACCATGTTCAACCTGGCTTTCGTATGCGCGCAATTGGGCGACAAGGTTCTGCTGGTGGACGGCGACCTGCATCGCCCCACGCAGCATAAAATGGTCGGCTCTGGCAACGCCGTAGGACTGGCCAACGTGCTGGTCGGCGACACGGAATTCGACGAGGCCGTGCGGGAGACCGGCCAGGCGGGCCTTCATTTTCTGCCCAGCGGGAAATTGACGTCCGGCATTCACGGTCTGCTGGACAACGCCCGACTGGGCGAGGTGGTCGCCCTGTGCAAGGAGCGCTACGACCTGATTCTCATCGACTCTCCGCCCGTAGTCGGCGTCAGCGACACCTCGCGCATCGTACGCCAGGTGGACGGCGTCATCCAGGTGGTGCAGCACCGCAAATATCCCTGGGCTCTTTCCAACCGGGCGAAATTCGCCATCGAAAACGTCGGCGGCAATCTGCTGGGCGTTGTGGTCAACAACCTGAACATGTCTCGCGACTATTCCTACTACGGCTACGGATACCACGGCTACTACGGCTACGGCAAATATACCGAGGGGGAGGGCCGTCATGCCTCCTAGTCCGATATTTCAACTTCGTTGGCCCGCGCCGGCGCTGGCGGCGGCCGTTGCGCTTCTGGTCGGCTGCGTCTCGCACGACGCCTCCCGCAACCGCGTGGCCCCCTATCGTCCGCAGATGGCCGGCCGCGATGTCGCGGCCTGGACCGGGCCCAACGAGGAAACGCCGCAGGATCCGCTTCCGCCGGAAACCGCCGCGCCGGAGGAGACGGCCGCGCCCGAGGAGACGGCCGCGCCCGAAACCGTCACGCAAGGCGCCTGGTCCAGAATCTTTCGCTCCGGCGATCGCATCGCCATCGCCCTGAGCGGCATCCCGACCCCCGAGGAGCGTCAATATGTCATCGACGACCAAGGCGCCGTCAGTCTCTCGTTTGTCGGCGACGTGGTACTGGCGGGAAAAACAGTGTCGGAGGCCAAACAGACGATCGAGGACGCCTATGTCAAGGGCGGCATCTATCGCGGCGTCAATGTCTCGATCTCTTCGCAGGAAGAGGAGTTTTTCGTGCGCGGCCAGGTGCGCGGCCCCGGTCGTCATCGCTGGCGTCCGGGCATGACCCTGACGCAGGCCATCATTGCGGCGGGCGGCTATACCGAGTTCGCCAAAGCCGGCCAGGTCCAGTTGATTCGCAGCGAAGTCAAGAATGTTTACGATGTCGATCGCATCGAAGCCGGCCGCGAACGCGATCCGCCCATTGAACCGGGCGACACCATCATCGTCGGCCGCCGTTGGTTTTTATGAATACCGAGGGGTTCCAACAAGGAGGTGTAGCATGAGGAGAAGCAACCGCAATCTCGTCGTTTCGTTTGGCATGGCCGTTTTCACGTGCGTGGCGCTGGTGCGGGCCGACACTGGCGGGCCGGTCGTCAAGGACGTCCGGGGCGAAGCTGGAATTCTTTCGCCAGACGCCGGAGAATTTGGGCCTGTCGAGAAAGGCCGGAACTATCCGTGGGGCAGCCGCTTGAAAACCGGCAAGGACGCCATGATCCTGATGGAACTCCCCGCCGGCGGCGAAGTGCGTGTCACGGCCGAGTCTCTGGTGCAGTTTCAGCAGACCGGGCGGAGCGTCCGCGTCATGCTGGAAGAAGGCAACATCCAAGTCGCGCTCGCCGAAGAGTTCCATCGTCGGCATACCTTGAGCGTGGAAACCCGGGCGGCACGGCTCGTGCCGACCGGATCGCGCTTCACGGCGGGGGTCGACCGGCAGGACGGCATGACCGCAGTCGTGGCGGATGTCGAGGAGGGTACGCTTAAAGTGGACGGGAAGGGTGTTTTCGCAAAATCATTCGATATTCCCCTGCTGAAGGCCGGCGACCGGGTATCCGTCGCCCTTTCCGACGGGCGCGATCTGCTGCGCGTCAAAAATCATGGCGGGCGGTTCGAGGTGCGAGCGCTCGGTCCCGACGGGAACAAAGTGTCGCTCGCCCTGGGAAAAGATCAGTTCATCCGAATATCGCTTGTTCCGTCGGAAGATGACGACAACAAACATATACTGACCCTCTCGCACCTGGCGGCGGACGGTCTGGCCGTTCTGGGCGTCTGGACGGCGAGCGTGGACTCCGGGAAAATGTCGGCGCCGATGTCGGACGTGGCGCAGGATGATCAAACCGCCGTCCCCGGCAACCCGCGCATGCTGCGGGCGCCGGCGCAAGCCCCGCTCACGCCGGCCCCTCGTCCGCGTCCCACTCCGACCCCGGTGGGCGACCGTTAGTCCTGAAATAAGCGATGTTTTCGTCGCGAGAGTGCGCAAACGTCTGCGGATGCAGCGCTCGAGACGGGGCACGCGATTCTCGGATATTGAAATATGAGTGAAATGCGCCCCGCCTCAAGTGCCGCAGGCGTTGGCGTGCTCGCAGCAGAAAAACTCGCTTATTTTAGGGTTAGTCGGCGACAACCGCCTTTTGGGTCGCTGGGGGGGGGCGAAATTTCTGCAAGAGCCTCAGGTGAATAAAATATGTCGCACTTATTTAAAGACATTTTGGAGGAACATCCGCTGGCGGCGAAGCCGGACGAAAAGCGGATACCGCCCGACGAGCGACGGGCTCTGTGCCGCCAGTACGCGCGCTGGGACCGCTTTTGTCGGCGCTTGCTGCGCTGTGCCGGGCATGCTCTCAAGGGGCGCCTGCTCTTTCCAAATCGTCTCGCGCTCTTTTGCGTCGGAGAATCGGCGGTACTGGCCTTTGTCTTGCGGCGCTGGCTGCCGTATCGCGTTTCGCGCGATGCAGACGCCTTTTCCTGGCGACTGCACTATCCGCTGGACCTGGAAATGTCATACAGCGATTTCAGGGACGAGGTGTACAACACCCCGCTCGTCCGACTGACGCTGGTGTATCGACGCGAGACGCAAACGGTGGAATTCCTCGTCGTGACGGAAGACTACGAGGAATACTCCGTACCCGCCGACAAAAAGGCGCTGACCCATGTCTTGCGTGAAAACATCATTCTCCCGTATCTCGCCTTTCACTAGGGCGCCAAGGAGGCGGCGAAAGGCCCCGCCGAGGAAGAGGCGGCGGTCGGCTGAAAAGAAGGCGTTGAATGGGTTTCATGGGCGCACAGTAGACGAGGCGTCCCGCCGCGTTTGCTTGCAGACTTCCTGATCGCGACAGGGGCAGCGGGCTGGTTTCCGGAAAATGAATGGGCGCCAAAGTCGATCCCGCCGGCCTCGTGCCGGCGGTGAAGAAAACTGGGGAAAGAGCGTATGTTCCAAAGAAAACGTTTGCCTCCGCCGACACAAGGTCGGTGGGCGGCGCCGGCCGGATTTGGCGGCCATAGTGAAACATCGTGGAGTGTGAACGGCTGACTATGTTTTTCGCACGTCCATCCAGGGAGAAGACGGCCGCCGCCCCGCCTGAGCGGAGCGGCGGCGCTGCGTTCCGCGTCTGGAATCCGCACGGGGCGGCCTGGCTTTGCGATCTGCTCGCACTGCTGGCCGCGTACGGCACAACGCTGTTCCTGCGCTTTCACGGCGGATGGGGACACGATCTTTTCAATGTCGCGAGCCGCAGTCTGGGCCTCGGCCCTCTGGCCGACCTGAGCGACGACCTGGCACGCTACTATGTTGTTTCCGCCCCGCGCATTCTGCTGCAGGTCGCCATCGTGCTCGGCCTGCTCTACGCCCTGGGCGGACTCTACTCCGGACGCCGCTTTCTCAAGCCGCCGCCCGTCGCCGCGCCGCTCGCCCTGGCCAACGGACTGGCCCTGCTGATCTTCTACGCCTACTGGTATTTGCAGCGCAACATCTTCCACCCGCGCAGTTTTTTCTTTATCATGCTCGGCCTCAACACCGCGTACGGCATCCTGCTGCGCGCGGCCTGCCGCAGACTGTTCGCATGGCTGCACCGCGTCGGCAAGCTGGAGCCGCGCCATGCGCTGCTGGTCGGCGGCGGCGCGGACTATCACAGCCTGAACGATTTTCTGGAAGAACGACGCCCGCACGGCATCCTTGTCGCGGGCCGCTATCTGCTGGAGGAAAGCGCCGATTTGGAACAGGCCCTGCCGGAAATCCGGCGCCAGGCGCAACAGCTCCGCGTTCAGCACCTTGTTGTGGCCCGCCGCACACTGGTAATCGGCGAGATCATGCGCTTCCTGGAGCTGGCGCAGGAACTGCGCTGTGCCACGCACGTGCTTTCCGACAAGCTCGATGTCATCGTTCACCGCGCCCGCATGGAAGCCGACCTCTTCGCGCGCGGCGCCATGCTGTATTTCGCCGCGCCGCAGCCGCACGCCGCCCGGCCGGCCCGAGCGTGGCGCGTGGCCAGTCGCATCCTGGCCGCTCTGCTGCTGGCGGCGCTGGCGCCGCTATTCCTCTTGATCGTTCTCGCCGTCAAACTGACCGATCGCGGCCCCGTCTTCTTTTTTCAGGAGCGGATCGGCTTCGATCATCGCCCGTTCCGGATCTGCAAATTCCGCACCATGCACGCGCAGGCCGAAGCCGGACTGGCGGAGATCGAGGGCGGCAACGAGGCCGGGGGCGCGATCTTCAAAATGCGCCACGATCCGCGGGTCACGAAGATCGGCCGCCTTTTGCGACGGCTCAGCCTGGACGAATTGCCGCAACTGATTAACGTGGTGAAAGGGGAAATGGCGCTGGTCGGCCCCCGCCCGCTGCCGCGCCGCGACTATGAGAACTACTACGAAAAGTGGCACTACGGCCGCCATGCCGGACTGCCCGGCATCACCTGCCTGTGGCAGGTATCCGGCCGCAGTCGGCTGCCCTTCGAGGACATGTGTCTGCTCGACATCTACTATTTAAGAAACCGCAACTGGATACTGGATTTGCAGATCCTCCTGCGTACCGTGTACGCCGTGATCAGCGCGGAGGGCGCATACTGAATTTTGGGCAAGGTTGTCGGCAATAGGGGTTGACAAACGCCGGGCTGCTGCTGTATACGCTTTCTGATTGTCATTTTGCGTAACGTGTTGTTTTGCAAGAAAGTGCGCAAAGATCGCCCATAATTGACGGGCACGGAGTGTGCCCGCGTATGCGGAGAGGGTCGGTTACGGAATGGCTGTCCTCGTAAAACCCCGGTGTCCGGCAAGCCCGGAGCCGCCAGGCTCCAGCCAGGCCTGGCCCCTTCGTGCTCGGCTGCCTTATGAGGAATCAGGGGAGTAATGGCCACAAAAAGTCACGAGAAGTCACAAAAAGCGGAGCTTTCTTTCGTGCTCCCGACCCCTTCGTGCTCTTCGTGTCCTTCGTGGTGAAAAAAATTACGGACAAGAAGTCCGATTTCACCGCAGAGAACGTAGAGATTGCCGGAGAATTCACCACGAAGAGCACGAAGGATCACGAAGGTTAAAAAAGGGGAAAAGCTCTTTCTTTCGTGTTTCCGACCCCTTCGTGCTCTTCGTGTCCTTCGTGGTGAAAAGAATTCCGGAAACGAAGACCGATTCCACCGCAGAGAACGCAAAGATTGCCGGAGTATTCACCACGAAGAGCACGAAGAAACACGAAGGGAGCGAATGCGGGCCCATGTTTTCTTGATGATTTTCCTTGATAAGTGAAATTATCCGGATAAATTTTAGCCATGAACAAGATTATTCATAGCCGAGCGCTGTTGCCTGATATGTCTTGAAGCGGAGACGCGTCAAACGGACGACGGCATCGCGATTCTTC
>CAZYAW010000262.1:0-6089 GCA_964646045.1 uncultured Victivallales bacterium
GGCGCGGATATCGAATGTGCAGGTGTCACGTCAATCGCCCCCCGAGACGATTCGCGTCAACCTGCACCGCATCGATAACGAAAACCGCCATGATGGCGGGCTGCCGTTGCGTAGTGGAGACGTGATCTTTGTGCCGGAGGGGCTGTTTTAGGGGGGAAGGCATTAGGGGTTAGGGAGGAAGGCGTTAGGTCATTCTGGACTAGCACCTAACGCCTAGCGCCTAGCGCCTATTCTTGACGGAATCTGAAGAACAGAAAGGATACAAGATGAAGAAGACAACCGTATGGCCACTCTTGGTGGCAATCAGCGTATGCGGTCTTGCGGCTGCACAAAGCCAGGAACTCGGGCCGCGCAGCTACACGGCGAATCTCCGGTTGCGTCCGTATGTCTCACTGCGTGGCGTTTATGATTCGAATCTGGATGCGACACCGGATAACGAACTCGACGACTTATCGGCAATCCTGGAGGCCGGGATGGATTTTGTCAACGACACCCGGTTATGCACGATCGATGGCCGCGTCTGGGTATTGGCGGAAGAATATCTTGACTATACGGAGCGCGCCCACCAGGACTTTGGCAACCGTTTGCACATTCGCTTCTGGGAACGGGAAAAGCTGCTGGTAGTGCTCGATCAGCGCTACGAAGACCGCACGGCATCGGATATCGTCACGGGTTCGATCGAAGGCTGGAAGCAGACCGAGGCATCGCTGTTGCTGGGTAAGCGCCTGAGCGATAAGCTCGACGGCGACCTGGCGTACCGCTACCGGGACGTACGCTACGAATCGGAACGTCTCTTCGACTGGGATCAACAGACACTCGATCTTACCCTGGGACACGACCTGACCCGTCGCACGGTCGGCACGCTGCTGCTGCGGGGTGGACGCCAGACAAGCGAAGGAAATTTTGAAAATGCCGATTTCGGTGTGGCGCATGTGGGGATCACGACGCGCAATTCGCCAAAATTCAGCGCCACCGTCGGTCTCGGCTGGCATTATCACGACATCGAAGACGCAATCTCCACACCCAGTGGCGATATTGCGGTCCGATGGCAGCCGCGCGACAGGCTCGGCATCGATCTCACGGCGTTAAGGACTGTGGAGCCGGCGCGACAGAACCGCGACAATTACAACACCGTGACGCGCACGTCACTGGCATTGCATTTCAAGCCCGTGAATGACATCACGGTTTCGCTGACCGGGATGTATGCCCGGAATGATTATGATCGACCGGTCGAAATCAACGGCGTCGACCGGAAGAAGCGCGACGATACCTGGACGGGTATGCTGCGCTGCGCCTATCGGCCAGGCGGCGGTAAACTGGAGCTGTTCGGCGATTTGAAGATCGAGGAGCGCGATTCGACGCTCGATGCCAACGATTATGCGTCGCACGTTGTCGGCGTCGGCGCCCGCTTGCAGTATTGAGAAATAACAAGTACCTGAAAAATCAGGCCATCAAGAAAGGACCGTAAAAATGAATAGTAGACTGTTTGCCCTCGTGATGCTGATCGGTTCCCTGTCGAGTGGTTTTGCGCAGCCGGAAGCGTCGGCTGCCCCGTATCGTGCGGATGACGTTCGTCTTGGGGAGATTGTTCTCCAGGCGGGCGATCCGGAGTTCGACCTTGCGGGCGCCATAGCCGGTTTGTTTGATGGCATGAACGCAAATACGCGCCTCGTGACGGCTCAGGAAGTGATGCGTAACGCCGTGCAAATGGATATATCCGTGGGCGAAAAGCAACAGGTCATCGCCAGGCTTGCCGCCGCATGTATCGCGATGGTTCCTCCGGACGATGGCGCTGCGATGGCACGGGCATTGGTCGTTGCAGGCGGGTCTGAACATGTGGCCACGATTGTGGCGACGATTGCGCTCGCAGCGGGCACCGATCCGGCCGGACAGGCCATAGTGAATGCCGCTGTTGCAGCGGGTGAGCAGCTTGCCCCCGGAGTCGCCGCCGAGGCGGCTCGAAGTCCCGACCTTGTGGTGGGGGCGGCACTCGCCACCCAGGTGGTCGGGGCTGTCCAAAGCGTTCATGCCATAACCGTCAAGCCCCCGGCGGAACCCGTGCTGCCGGCGCAGACTCCGATCCTGGCACCACCGGCTCCGCCCCGCGCACACCCGTATGAAGGACAGTAGCGCTAACCAGAAGGTCTCCCCGATTCGTTGGCTGCCGGAAGCACTACTGCTGTTGCTGGCTTACCCGGCGTGGGTGCGCGGCGGCACGCATTCGGGCTGGCAAACGCCCATGCCCTGGCTGGCACTGATGGTTTGGGTGGTCTATTTGTTTTCGCCCGTGCGGCCACGATCGTCGATGTGCGACGGTAACGCCACGGAACCGGGTATGCTCAGCCGCGCCGGGCAGCGGTGTCTGGCTCTGACACGGGATCCTGTCCTCTATGCAGCGGTGGTTTTCCTTGCGCTGATCCTTACCCAGTGGTTCAA
Source organism: uncultured Victivallales bacterium (assembly GCA_964646045.1). Lineage (GTDB taxonomy): Bacteria > Verrucomicrobiota > Kiritimatiellia > UBA8416 > SLMC01 > CAZYAW01. The sequence goes on from CAZYAW010000262.1 coordinate 2,437, forward strand.
CGCTGGCCGCGCGTTGCGGTTCGATTACGATGCCGGCCGTTGGGTCTACCTCCCCGCGCGCATCCCCTGGTTGCCGTCGGCGATTCTGCCGCGCGAAGCGCGCGAGATGTGGCTCTGGTTTTTTCCTGCCTGGAGCGTACTGCTGATCGTCCGCAATGGCTTGCGCTCACGCCCTGAGATTGTAAAGTTTTTCCGTCTGGTGGTCGCGAATGGATTGGTTTTGGCCCTGTTCGGGTTGGTGCAATATCTTTCGGGAACCGATCGCATCTATTGGATGACGCCGTTGAGCGGGCATTTCTTCGCCTCGTTCGGCTATTCGAACCACGCGGCCTCCTATTTCCTGTTATGTCTGGCATTGACCCTGGGCATCACGGGGCATGAGTTGGTCCGGGCCTGGCCCCGTCCCCCGCGTGGCGCCAGGTTGCTGGCGCTGCTGACGGCCTGCGGGATCCTCGTTCTAACCGCTCACCTGACATTCAGCCGCGCGGCGATTGTCATGACCTGGTCGCTGATCGCGGTCGCCGTGCTGTGGGTCATCGTTGCGGGTTGGAGGTTCGTCCCGCCTGCCGGAAGGGTAACGGCCTGTGCCGCTGTGGCGGCCATCGCCGCCGGCGGCCTTGTGCTCGCAACCTGGGTTGACGATGCGCAGCGAGCACGCTTGGAAGATAAACTGGCCCGGACGCGTCCGGCGTATGAATATAGCATTCGCGGCTGGCAGTACCGGACCGCCATCCGCATGTGGCGCGATCATCCCTGGTTCGGCGTCGGCGGATGGGGTTACCGGCATCTCGTGGCCGCATACATGGAACCCGAACAGTACACGCTGCTTGAGGGCCGGGGCCGGGCCAATGTCCATAACGATGGACTGCAATTTCTGGCCGAGTTCGGCGTCGTTGGGGTCGGCATGCTGCTGGCGGCGGCCGCTTTCTGTTTGCGGTCGTTCTTCCGGCGGCGCATTCATTTGAGCCCGATACCCTTCTTTGTCATGTTCGGTCTGGCCGCCGTGGTGGCGCACAGCCTGCTCGATCTGCCGTTCCGCTCGCCGGCGGTCATGTTTCTCTGGTGCGCCATGCTCGCCGCCGTCGGCGTCTGGGAAGTGGATGCGGTTCAACGGCAGGTCGCCGCACTCAAGGGAAACCTCGCTTCGCGAGGTGAACGTTCGATGTTCAAAAATAACGTTTTTTTTGCTTGACAGCGGTTTTCAGTGGCTGGGTTATAGGTTCTGACCCATTCAAAACAAGATAAGGAATCCCACGCGTTATGATTGAATCGAACAAGCCTTCCCCTCCATTGCCGGCGCACTTGCCCGCGACGGGTTCGCCAGCGTCCGACGAACGTGAACGGGCACCCCGACAGCCCGAGCGGTCATCCGCTTACGGCACAGCGCCGGGGTACGGCGGAATGCCGGACTACGGGTACTCCGGCTATGGCGCAGCGGGCCCGCCGGGCGTCGAGTTGGGCACGCTTCTGTCCACGCTCTGGCGGCATAAGCTGCCCGCTGTATTATGTGTGATGACGGCACTGGGGTTGGCGACGTGGTATGTCCGCACGGCAACACCTATCTATACGGCCGAAACCCTTGTGGAATTAAGCGTTCGCCGCCCGCGGATTATGCGCCAGGAAGAAGCCGTGATCGAGGAATCGCGCACGCAGGTTGAAGATCTGCGCAATACCCAGATTGCTATGCTCGAGACGGCGTCCTTACGTGACCGCGTGCTGGCGCGGATTGAGGAGAATGGCCCGACGTTGGACAAGGCTGCGGCGCACGCCTGGATTCGGGACGTTCGGATCGTGCCGCGCCGCCGCTCAACCCTGGTCGCCATCTCGGCGCGCCACGCGAGCCCGGAACAGGCGGCGGCCATCGCCAATCTGTACGCGCAAGAGGCCGTCCGATTCGCTGTGGATGGAAACCGGGCGCGTTCGGATGAAGCCGTTCGCTGGCTCGAGGCGCAGGCTGCGGCACAGCAACAGATGCTGAAGGCCGCAGAGGATGTATTGCTGGAGTTCCGCACGGCGCAAAACATGGACGCCGTGCAGGCCGACCTGAATCTGGCCCGCGACGCCATGCGCGACCTGAATGCGCAACTGACGCAAATCACCGCCCGCAAGTTGGATCGGGAGGAATTGCTGATATCGTTGGAAGCGATGACGATCCCGCCCGAGGAGAATCGCGCACTGCCAACCGAGACGCCTGGTCTGAACGCTATCGAAACGGTGCTGGCCCGACTTCAAACCCTGCGCGCGGAGGAGGCCGCCTTACTCCAGGTTTATACCGAGCAGCACCCCGACGCGCTCGCCAAACAGGCGGAGATTGCTGCAGCGGAGATGGAGTTGCGGCGTCTGTATCGGCGGGCCGTCGATACGGTGCGCGCCAACGTTACCTTGCTGGAAAGGCAAGCGCTTGCCTTGCGGCGCGAAGCGGAAGCGCAGGCGGCGGCAGGGCTCCGTCTCGAGCAAGCCTTGCATCGGGCAAAGGCAGGCGTCGAGTCGCTCGAACGCGATCGCAACGTGAATGAGGAAATGTTCCGCGGCATCCTGAGTCGGATTGAGGAGGCGCGCCTTTCCGCCGACGAGGAGACCGCCACGATCAAGATTGTCGAGCCCGCGCGCCCGCCGCGGTCGCCATCCGAACCGCGCGCCGCACGCATCTTCGCGCTGGCGCTACTGCTGGGGGGCGTGGCGGGCGTGGGCCTCGCGTTCCTGACGGCTTTTCTCCGGGATCGGTTGTGGTCACCGGTCGATATCGCGTCCGCCGTTCCGGGCGTTCCGAATGTGAAACTGCTGGGGATCGTGCCGCGCGTCGAGCGCAAGCACCGGTCCGATATCGATCGCATCGCATCGGTTCACAAGTTCGACCGTGTCAGCGAAAGTTATTCCGTCCTGCGTGGCGTGCTCGCCGCCCGGATGTCGGGCCATACGCTTGTCGTAACCAGTCCCGGTCCGTCGGAGGGCAAAACCGTGGTTGCCTGTAATCTGGCCATCACCCATGCGTTGGCCGGGCGGCGAACGTTGCTGATGGATCTGGACCTGCGCCGCCCGCGGATCGCCGGTATCTGGGATATCGCCGCGAAGGACCAGAGCTTGCTGCATGCCCTGGCGGATGAACCCGAGCCGGACTTCCCGTCGCTGGTTCACGAGTCGGGCATCCCCGGCCTGCAGGTGGTTGTCAGTTTTCCCGTGCGCCGCATCAGTCCTTCGCAAATCCTGGCTGGGGACCGGACGCGCCAGCTTATCGAATGGGCCGCAAACCATTTCGACGTGGTGATTGTGGACACGCCTCCGGTCGGGGTCGCGGCCGATGCCTTGTGCGTGTCCCGCCATGCGTCCGATGTGCTGATGGTGGCGCGTTTCAATACCACCCGCAAGCGTTCGCTCCATGCGGCCTGGGAACGCCTGCTCGATTGCCAGACCGTCCCCCTGGGCGTGGTGGTCAACGATGTCGTCTTTTCGAAGCAGGCACTATTCGGCTACCGACACCCTTGGTACAACTATTACAGTGGCTACCACGCCTATAGTCAATATGCCGCCGCGCACGGTGACGAGCCGCGCAGGGAAGACCCTCGATAGAGGTTGAATGTGGAAACGAAGAAAGGATTTGCCATGCATCATTCACAATCCGCGGTAAATGTTCTTCATATTGAGGACAATGCTTC
>CAZYAW010000263.1:0-3710 GCA_964646045.1 uncultured Victivallales bacterium
GTAGGCCCGCCAGTCGCGTTCCGTATCGATGGTCGGCAGCGCGGCGCCGGCCGCCATGGCAGCGGCGCCAAGACCCGCCACGAGCAGCGGCGGAACGGCTTTCTCAATCCCTTCTCGCGTTTTTGTCATACGTGTATTCCCTGTCTGCCGGCATGTACGACGGCGGACCCCATGTCCACCGCTCTTCCTTACTAACCCACGACGGGTAGGCTTTGTTTCAAGATTCCCGCACAAGCAGGCCCGAACACCCTGTCTGAAAAACCGAAAAACGCAAGAAGAAAAATATTTCGGGAACTTCCGGGTTAAGCCTGGGATTGTCTGTTCCCTTGTCTCTGAGAACAATGTCCAAAAGCCAACCGGCCGTCGCCTGCGGCTATGGCGAGGCACAGCAAGGAATATCCATTATCCAAGGCAAACACACAAAAAATTTGGTCGGTTGGAAATCCCTTGTTGGCTATTGGATATTCAGACCCTCGAAAAACCTGATGGAGTCTGTGAAATCACGAGGGCAAAGGGGTCCCGTATTATCGTAATTAATGCTTGCTCGGGAGTGGGGGTTCGTGATAGGCAGTGATCATGCCGAGGCCATTGCGAGTTGAATACGAAGGGGCGGTATACCACGTGATGTGCCGCGGAGACGGTGGCGAGGCGATATTGCGCAGCGATCGCGACCGGGAGGCTTTTCTGGACACCCTCGGGGAAGTCTGCGAGCAAACGGGATGGATTGTTCACGCCTACGCCCTGATTTGGAATCCGGGCTTGGGGCCTATCCATGGAGCCGCTATCCGCTTTATATGCGCGGCAGACGGCCGGTCTGGCTTCGGGCAGAGCGTGTGTTGCTTGCGCTTGGGTTTGCCGACTCCCCGCAAGGCAGGCTTGGCTACCAAGGCTATATCGCAGGCCGCGCAGATTGTTTTTCGCGGTATCCGAGCAGAACAGAGGCAACAGAAGACAGGCAAAAAGAAGCTGCTGGGAAGGATACTATTATATGGATATCAAAAAAACCAAGCCGAGAATTCTTTTGGGCCTGACCCTTTTTCTGGGGTTGTCAATGGCTGGCGCGCAGACTGCTGACGAAGAACCGCCTGCATCCGCGGGGCTTGAGCTCTGGCTGAAGGCGGACGCGATAACAGGCGCAGCCGAAGGCGCTCCAGTGGAGGTCTGGCCGGATTCAGGGCCGAAGAAACATGCAGTGCGTATGACTTCCGGGCACAAGGCGCCGGTGTTCGGCAAAGATAGCGTCAACGGACGGAAGCCGGGTGTTCGTTTCAACGGCAGGGACACGCTGCTGGATCTGCCCGGACTGCGGATCGGTCACAACACAACCGTGTTTATTGTCTGCCAGGACCGCAAGCAGACGTCCGGCGGATCATCGTTCCGCCCTGTTCTGGCCGCGCAATGCGATCCTTATGACCTCCAGAAAGGCAATGGTTACGGTATCGGATACATGCGTGACGGGAGAGACGGTTTCGCCGTGTGCCTGCGCGGCGAACACGACATGGGGCAGGTTAAATCGATACGCCCGCCTGCCGGGGGCATGGAGATTGTTTCGTTCCGCAAGTCCGGACACGAAGCGGTTCTGTATCGCAACGGTCTGAAAATCGCACCCGGCGGAATGCTGCGCGACCAGTCACGGACGTATCCGTCCGGATACACGCTGGGCGGAATGCAGGGCAGTCGCTTTTATACCGGCGTGATTGCCGAGGCGCTGGTCTACAATCGGGCATTGAGCGAAACAGAACAGAAACGGGTTGAGGATTATCTTTCCCGGAAATACCGGATTCCTCTTCAAACTCCGCCGGCGGATGATCCACGGTATAATGAAAACGGCGTCGTGATCCTGCGGAACGGGTACGCGGATCAGCCGTACGTGGCCAGGCTTAAGGACGGATCATGGCTCTGCGTCATTACAACCAGCGCCACGACGGAGCGTGGCGAGGATCGAACCCTCGTGCTCTGCCGCAGCCGCGATAACGGAAGAACATGGTCCGATCCCGAAGCGGTGATTGAGCCGGATGAAGCCCCGCAGCCTTCGTGGGGTACGCTCTTTGTAGCGCCCTTCGGACGCGTCTATGCGTTTTACAATATCAGCAAACCCTTTGCTCCCGGTTACATGTTCAGTTACTGTTACAAATATTCGGATGACAATGGGAAGACCTGGTCGGATCGATACATTCTTCAGCAGCGAAAGACCATTATTGATCAGGCAGACATTCGGGTCGGCGCCTGGGGCGTGAACGAACCCTTCGCCATGAATGGCGTAGTCTACGTCTCTTTCTCGCGCTTTCGCAAAACAAAGGAAATGTATGGCGAAGGATCGCTCTTTGCGTCCGACAACCTGCTGACGGAACGAGATCCGGACAAGCTTCGCTGGGAAATGCTGCCCCGGGGCGATCGCGGCATACGCAGCGACAAGCTCGGCTGCCTTCAGCAGGAGCACACCGCCGTGCCGCTCCCGGAGGGAGGGATGTATTGTACGTTCCGGACCATGACCGGTTACATCGGTCATGCCTACAGCCGGGACAGCGGAAAGACCTGGCCGGTTACGGAGTTTGCCACCTATACGCCGGGAGGACGCCGCATCAAGCAGCCTCGGGCCTGCTGCCGAATCTTCCGGTGCGAGAACGGCCAATACCTGCTCTGGTATCACAACAACGACGGTCGCCGCACGCCCATGCGCAACCGGGATCGCAATCCGGCCTGGGTTGCCGGGGGCGTGCTCAAAGACGGGCTGATGCACTGGTCCCAACCCGAAATTTTGCTCTACGGATTCGGGTTTCCTCACGATCACGGCATGAGCTATCCCGATCTGATCGAAGAGGACGGACGGTACTGGGTGACCGAGACCCAGAAGCAGATTGCCCGCATCCACGAAATCGACGCCTCCCTGCTCGAGGGAATGTGGAGCCAGTTTGAAAACAGGACCGTACCGACCAAGGGCTTGCTGCTGAATAGCGCGGACGATCCGGTTTCACCGCAAACCCGCGCGCTCGAGAAACTGCCGTCAGCCGGGGGAGAAGGGTTCACCATCGACCTGGCTGTCACGTTTGAAAATCTCGACTCCGGCCAAGTACTGCTGGATTCGCGCAGCCCAAAACGCGGCGGCTTGAGCGTAACAACAACAGACCGCGAAACCGTGCAACTGACACTGGATGACGGACGAAACGCGCCGCATTCCTGGGACTGCGATTCCGGGCTGCTCATGCCGGGCCGGCGCCATCAATTGACCTTTATTGTCAATGGCGGGCCGCGCATCGTCTCGGCGCTGGTTGACGGCCGGCTTTGTGACGGCGGCGAAGACCGACAGTTCGGCTGGTCATTCTTCAATCCCTCGCTGGGCGATGTCTCCGGGAACGGAAATCTCCGCATGGCCCCGCAGCTCAACGGCACACTCCACGCACTTCGAATATACGACCGCCCGCTGCGAACCTCCGAGGCCGTGGGCCTATGGAATGGGAGCCGGAGTAAAAAATTCGATGACAAGCCTTGCCAGGGCGGGATCCGGTTTTTCCGGAACGTGGAAAAGGCATTCATGCACGAGAGCGCGCACCGCCGCTCAAGCCGGGCCGGCGCCATCAATCGGCCTTTATTGTCCATGGCGGGCCGCGCGTCATTTCAGTTTGAAATCGGAGACAATTGACCATGGCCACCATTCTGTTCTTTGACGATTGGGCGCTGCAATCGATTCACAATGTAGAGCGCGTGATGGG
>CAZYAW010000264.1:0-2582 GCA_964646045.1 uncultured Victivallales bacterium
GTGCCGGTGGGCGACCCGGGTCGCATGACGGTCGAGCAGCCTATGAGCAAACGCAAAAGGGAAGATATCGACACCCGCTACAAGGTGCCCAGCGGGCAGGAGCATGTCGTACAGCAAGGCGCTCGCATTCAACGGCTTTCCGTCGCGGTCTCGGTGGCCGCCGGCGCCGAACCGCGTGACGAGGCGACCTTGACGGGCATCGCGAACATGGTGAAAAACGCGGTCGGTTTTGTGGAAGCGGCCCCCCGCGCGGATTCCATCGAGGTGGTGGAAATGCCGTTCACGACCGTTGCGGCGGACCCGGTCTCCGCGCCGGCCTGGTGGCAGGCGCCGCCCGCCTTCGCCTTCACGGTCGCCCGCGGACTGGGCGCCCTGTTGGTCTTGCTGATCGTTTATCTGTTCAGCCGTCGCGTCATGGCCTCGCTCATGGTGGAACGAACCGAGCTGGGAGCGCCCGTCGGAACGCTGGCGGCGGGCGGCGGCGAAGAAGGCGGCCTGCTGAGCGTGGACGGGATGCAAATCGAACCTACCTTCGACGGAGTCGCGCGTCTGGCCGAGGAGAATCCGCGCGCCATCGCGGCCTGGATCACCAACGTCAGCAAGGGCGCGCGGTGAGACAGGCGCCCGCAGGGAGCCAGTGATCAGTGATTACTGATCACTTGGTTTGCACGCCACCGCGAAACCCGCTTGGGGAGCAGTATCATGCCGGAAACAATGGAATTGCGAGACGAACAAAAGATCGCCATCCTGCTGGCCAGTCTCGACGAGCGGGTGGCGGCGTCCATTTTGCAGCAGTTGGATCCCGAAGTCATGACGCGGGTGGCCGACGCCATTCGCAGTCTGGGCATTGTTCCCGGCAAAGTGCGCTCGAAAGCGATCGCCGAATGCGTGCGCGGCATCGTGGAAATGGGCCAGGTCGTGCAGGGCGACGAAAAAACCGTCAACAGTCTGCTGGCGCGCGCCATTGGCGAAAAACGGGCGTCGGCCCTGTTGCAGGAACGACCGGTGTCGCGCGGGCAGGCGTTCCAGAAAATCGCGCGCGCCCCGCTCGAGGAGCTGGCCGCCATCCTGCAGCACGAGCAGCCCGCCGTGGCCGGAGTGGTTCTGCGCTATCTGCCCGCGGAACGCGCCGCCGATATTCTGGCGCTGCTGCCGTCCGACATAAGACGACGCGCCATCGTCTTTTTGTGCTCGTCCGAGGCGCCGGCGCCGGATTTGCTCGAACGAATCGAGCGCTTTCTGGAGTCCAAAATCGATCCCGACAAGAAGACGGACCAGAAGGACGACGATGCCGCCGACAAGCTCGAGGCCGTCGCCGGCATCATCCAGCATGTGGACAAGTCGGTCGAGGAGGATCTGCTGGCCGCCATCGACGAAACGTCCGAAGAGATCGGCAAGGAGATTCGCGACCGCCTGTTCACTTTCGAAGACATTGTGAAACTGAGCGACGCGGCCGTACGGCGCCTCCTGCAGGAGGTCGATACGGGTCTGTTGAGCGTGGCGCTGCGCAATGCCTCGATCGCCCTGCGCGAGAAGTTCTTCAAGAACATGTCGAAGCGCGCCACGGAAGGATTGAAAGAGGAAATGGAGTTTTCCCAGAAAATGAAAATTTCAGAAATACGCGAAAAACAACGCGAAGTGGTCGCCGTCATCCGGACGCTGGAGGCCGAGGGACAGATCGCGACGGGCGCGGGGGGAGAGGACGAATATGTCTAGCGCATGTCTTCGCATGAATATCGGCATGACCCGTCTGGTAGCGGCGGATCCCGCCCGCGCGACCGTGCGCCAGGCCGACCGCGCGCGACCGTCCGAAGATGCGCAACGCGCCCTGGCCCAGGCGCGACAGGAAGCCGAGTCGGCCATCGCCGCCGAGCGCGAGCGCTTTGCCCAGCTCTGGCAAACGATCGAAGGGCGCGTCGAAGGCTTCCTGCGAGACGCCGAAACGCAAATTCGCGAACAACTGCTCGACATGTCCCTGCGCGTCGCCGAAATCATCTTGAAACGGGAACTGCCGGACCGGCAAATGATCCGGGAGGTCATCCTCGAAACGCTGGAGCCGGTCAGCGATTTGCAGGGAGCGACCGTTCGCCTGCATCCCGGCGACGCGGAAGTTCTGCTGAAAACCCGCGACTTGCCGGACGGTTCCGAATCTCTGCCCAAACGCATTGAGATCGTGGCCGACAAGGATCTGCGGCCCGGCGACGCGCTGATCGAAAGCCGCAACGGCTATTTCGACGCGCGGCTCGGCGAACGTCTGTCTCTGCTCAAGGAACGCCTCGTCGAACGTCAACGCAATCGCCCGGCGTGAATGCAACTTCACCGTCCAACCAGTCCTGAAATAAGCGAGGTTTTCGTCGCGAGAGTGCGCCAACGTCTGCGGATGCGGTGCTTGAGGCGGGGCGCGCGATTCTCGCATATTGAAATATGGGTGAAATGCGCCCCCGCCTCAAGTGCCGCAGGCGTCGGCGTTGGCGTGCTCGCAGCAGAAAAACTCGCTTATTTCAGGCTTAGTGGCATGGGCGGGCCGCCCCCCCAATAATTTTATATAAAACAGGGCAGGAGGCCCGCCCCCCAATTGAAAA
>CAZYAW010000265.1:0-13083 GCA_964646045.1 uncultured Victivallales bacterium
TCCGCCCAGCACGACCGGCGCTTTATTTACATTAATTGCTTTCATAGTATTCCTCATTGACAGATAATTGGCGCTCGACATATCGACTGCTGCACTGTAATGAAGAAAAATGTATTGCGCCGGACGAGGTTGCGTCAATATACCAAACCTGCGAATAGTTAACCATTCTTGCGGTAACCGACATGGCCAAACTTTTCTTTGACGCCGAGGATACGCGTATCCTGAAGAAGGCGGCGCAGTGGAAAATCGTCGCCGGGCGTTGCCCGCCCGACGTGCCGGCGCGAAAAAACGTCTCCGCCGAGCGCCGTGCATGGTCCGCGCATCACGGCCACCGTCATGCGCATCGCGAATTTCTTGTCGCGTTGCGGGGCGAAACGGTCTGTACGCACGAAAACGACTTTTTCGCGTGCCGACCCGGCACCGTTTTCTTTTTTGACATCGACGAGAAGCATGACAACGGCTACGCGCCGGGCGCTCCGGACCTCAGGCATCTCTGGATTGGCGTAATGGGCAACGGCGTTTTTCTTTCTCTGCTCACGCTGAAAAACGGAGCCGTCAAGGCGCTGCGCCCGCCGCAGCGCCACATGGCCAGTGTGACGCTCGGTTTTTCATCGCTGCAAACCCTGCTGGAAAAAATCGCAACGGAATCGGCGCCGGCCGCTGTCTATCGCCTCCGTGTATGCGCTCTGCTGCAGTGGATCGTCGCCGAAATCCTGCGACAGGCCGCAGACGGACGGACGGCGGATATCCTGACACGGCAAACGCTCCAGGCGGAAGCCATCCGGACCGTATGCCGGCATTTGGAGCAGACGTCCGGCAAAGGGGTTACGCTGAGCAGTCTCGCCTGCCTGACCGGGTACAGCCCGTACCATTTCCTGCGTCTTTTCCGACAACATGCCGGATGCTCGGTTCACGAATACGTCAATCGCTGTCGCATGCATCGCGTGAAACAGGATCTCGCGCGCCACTGTCATCAGAAGGAAATCAGCGAAAACCTCGGCTTTTCCTGTCCCGCCGCCTTTTCGCGCTGGTACCGTCAGATGAAGTCTACCCGCCGAGAACCCGACCTACGCGCCGATCCGGCGCCGAAACGCCATGGCGCACGTTCCCCCTGAAAAACCGATCGGACGACACGGTCGGGTGAAAGCGTCCCGGACGCATGGCGCATCCGCTTCAGCCGTAGCGGCCGTAGGCGTGAACGGCCTCGATCATGGCCCGGAAATTCTCGGGGCGGCACGAGGAATGCACGCTGTTGGAACTGGTCACAATGTAGCCGCCGCCCGCTGCGGCATCCTCGATGGCCTGGCGCACCGCTTCGAACACTTCCTCCCGTGTTCCGTACGGCAGCAGTCTGGCGCAGTCGATGTTGCCCGTCAGGCACACCCGGTCGCCGACCAGACCCTTGACGGTCTTCAGGTCCATGCCGGCCACCGGCTCGATCGGATTAATGCCGTCCGGACCGCATGCCACTATATCCTCGAGAATCGGATAGAGGTTGCCGTCGCTGTGCTTGATCACCATGGCGCCCTCCCCGTGAATCATCTCGATCATCGCCCGCAAACGCGGCACGATAAACGCGCGAAACATGTCGGGACTGAACATCGGGCCGTTGTTGGCGGCATAATCGTCCCCCAACACGATGACGTCGGCTCCGGCGCGTATCGCGCGACGGACGATTTCCATGTTGGTCGCCAGAACTTTGTCCATGACCAAGTTCGCCAAATCGGGCTCCGCAATCATAGCGATCATCAGATTCTCGATCCCCATCAGATAGGCCGCCCACATGAAGGCCGCGCGATGGTGGAAACAAATCGCCCGCCGGCCCTTGTAGCGGCCGACCAAATCGGGCAGATGGCCCAGCCGGCGCGGCGCGTCCGCCGGCGGAGGCCGATAGCGCTCGGCATCGGCCATATCGACAATCGGTCCGCGCAGCGGATGCGCCACCGCTTCGACGCCGCAACGATATTCCACCCCCCACTCGTCGCGATAGGTTCCGTCCGCCCCTTCTTCGACGCGCGCAAAAAAGGCGCCGCAGCCGACCCCGTCCATATCCAGTCGATCCATGGCGTCGGCCATGTCGGCGGCGCCGGGCGCCGCCCGCGACCAGATTTTTTCGTCCACAATGAACTCGATCACTGGCACCCGGTCAGGCTGCTCGCGGCGTAAAGCCGCCAGCACACGCTCTCTCGATTCCATACCGTCTCCCCTTCTAACTTCAACCTTCATCCTTCAAACCTCTCTTCACCCAGCCGCCCCCCAGCACTTCGTCGCCGTCGTAGAAAACGGCCATCTGGCCCGGAGCAATGGCTCGTTGCGGGCGGTCGAAGCGAATGTGCAGTGTGCCGTCGTCCTGCGGCTCCGCCAGGCACGGCGCGCCGGGATGACGATAGCGCAATTGGGTCGCAACGCGAAACGGCGCGGCGGACGGCGCCGCACCGGCAATCCAGACGGGATCGGCCACGCGACATTCCGCCGCCAGCAATTCTTCCTCTCGCCCGACAATCAGCGTACGGGTATCGGGCCGGATCTCCTTGACATACACGCGCTCGCCGGCGGCCACGCCCAGGCCGGATCGCTGTCCCACCGTATAGTGCACGATGCCGCGATGCGTTCCCAGACGCCGCCCCTGCTCGTCCTCGATGGGACCGGGCTCGATGCTGCCGGGCGGAAACAACAGCGCGCGATCGTCGCCCTCGAAAAAGTCCTGGCTCTCCGCCTTCCCTTCGGTGTCGCTCCAGCCGCGTTCGCGCGCCAGACGACGGGTCTCCTCCTTGCGCAGCGCGCCCAACGGAAAAAGCGTTTGCGCAAGCTGGGCCTGATCGAGCCGGGCCAGAAAATAGGACTGATCCTTGCCGCGATCCGCGCCCCGATACAGGCGCATGCGCCCGTCTGGCGCATCGCGCGCGACACGCACGTAGTGACCGGTGGCAAACCAATCGAATGGAAGCCCAGCCGCGCGCGCCTGCCGCAAGAGCGCGCCGAATTTAATGAGCGGATTGCACAGCGCGCAGGGATTGGGCGTCTCGCCGCGCAAGTAGCCTTCACGAAAAGGGTCCAGAACGCTCTGCCGATATTCGCGAGCCAGCGGTATGACATGATGCGCAATGCCGAGCCGCCGTGCGCACTGCCGCGCCGCTTCGACATTCTCCCGCTCGCCCGGCCCGAAACAGCCGCTGCGACGGCCCTGCGCCAGCGGCAGGCTCGCGTCCCAAATGGTCATGGTCAGACCGAAGACCGTATAGCCCCGCTCCAGGAGCAGCCCGGCCGCCACGGACGAATCCACCCCGCCGCTCATGCCCACCGCGACCCGCACGCCTTTCACGAAGTGCGGCTCCGGCGCGCGGCGTCCGCCCGCGCCAAGGCGTCCGCCACGGTCGCGCGGTTCACGGGCCGCAGCACGCCCTGCTCGCACACGATCGCGGAGATCATGGCGGCGGGCGTCACGTCGAAGGCCGGCGCATATACACGCGCATTCTCGGGCGCCGTGCGCCGCCCGAAACCGCAAACGACCTCCTCGCCCGAACGCTGTTCAATGGGTATGGCGGCGCCGTCGGGCGTACGCGCGTCGAAGGTCGAAGTCGGCGCCAGCACGTAGAACGGAATCTCGTGGGCTCGCGCCAGAACCGCCAGTCCGTAGGTGCCGATCTTGTTGGCGGCGTCGCCGTTGGCCGCGATGCGGTCGGCGCCCACCAGCACGGCATGCACCCGGCCCTCTTTCATCACCTGCGCGGCCGTGTTGTCGCAAATGATCTCCACCTCGATACCGGCCCGCTGCAGTTCCCAGGCGGTCAGTCGCGAACCCTGCAGCAGCGGACGCGTCTCGTCGGCGATCACGCTCACGCGCTTGCCCTGCTCGTTGGCCACGTAGATCGGCGCCAGCGCCGTGCCCAGCTCCGAGACCGCCAGCGCGCCGGCATTGCAATGGGTCAGCGCCGTGTCGCCGTCGCGCAACAGGGCGGAGCCGAATTCGCCGATGGCCCGACAACTGACGGCGTCTTCGTCGCGAATGGCTTGCGCCTCGCGTGCCAGCGCCTCCGCGAATTCCCGCGCGCTCAGCGCCTGCGCCGACTGCGCGGCGGCTTTCATGCGATCCAGCGCCCAGAACAGATTGACCGCCGTGGGCCGCGCGGCGGCCAGACGGTCCGCCAAACGTCGGGTCTCGGCCACCCGCTCGGCGGCGGGACGGTCGGCCAACGTTTGCATGGCCGCCGCCACGCCCATGGCGGCGGCAATGCCGATGGCCGGCGCGCCGCGCACCTGCAAGGTTCGTATGGCGGTGAACACGACTTCGATGTCGGCGGTTTCGATAAAATCGCAGGCGCCGGGCAAGCGCGTCTGATCCAAAATGCGAACTTTGCCGGGAACCAGACCCGCCGAGCCTTCCCGCACCCATTCCACGGTACGCACTATGGAACGACCGCTCATGCTTCCTCCTTGTTTTGCGCATAAATATCGGCGAGCGTGTCCCAGAAGCCGGGATACGACGTGGCCACGCAGGCCACATTCTCGATGCGCACCGGCCGATCGGCAAACAGCGCCAGCACGGCCATGGCCATGGCGATGCGATGATCGCCCCCGCTGTCCACTGTGGCGCCGCCCTGCGGACGGCTCCCGCCGACGATCTCCAGTCCGTCCGCCCGCTCCGCGACCGACACGCCGCAGCGCGCAAGTCCCTGAGCCAGCGTGGCGATGCGGTCCGATTCCTTGACTCTGAGTTCCGCGGCGTCCCGAATCGAGGTCGTGCCGCGCGCCAGCGCGCCGGCTACGCCGATCAGGGGCAGCTCGTCGATCAGATTCGGGATTTCCGTGCCGCCCACCTGCGTGCCCTCGAGTTCCGCGCCCCGGATTTCAATGTCGCCCTGCAGCTCCTCGGCGCCGTGCGCGTCTTCGCTCTCGCGCGCTTGCACCCGGATCGCGGCGCCCATCCGGCGCAAAACGTCCAGCAGCGCCGTACGCCGCGGATTGAGCCCCACATGGCGCAAGGTCAACTGCGAACCGGGCCGCGCGGCGGCCGCCACCATCCAGAAAGCCGCCGACGAAAAATCGCCGGGCACCGTCAGCGTGGTTCCGCGCAGGGCCGGCGGCTCGCCCCCGGACCCTTCCACCGTCACGCGCGCCCCGTCGATTTCCACCGTCGCCCCCAGGCGCCGCAACATGATCTCCGTATGATCGCGCGTCGGCAACGGTTCGATCACCGTCGTGCGACCCCGCGCGAACAGACCGGCCAGCAGCAAACAGGACTTGACCTGCGCGGAAGCCATCGGCATATCGTACCAGACGCCCTCCAGCGCTCCGCCCCGAATGCGAATCGGGGCGCACTGGTTGGGCCCCAGCAGTTCCACCGTGCAGCCCATGCGTTCCAGCGGTTCGCGGATGCGCCGCATCGGCCGCGAACGCAAGGAGGCGTCGCCGGTCATCACCGACACGAAGGGATGGCCCGCCAGCAAGCCGGCCAGCAGACGCATGCCGGTCCCGGAATTGCCCATGTCCAGTTCGCGAGCGGGCACGCGAAAACGTCCGTTCACCCCGACCATCTTGATGTCGGTCCCCTCCCGCCGCACGGCGGCGCCCAGGGTCTCGACCGCATGCAGCGTGTTGAGACAGTCTTCGCTCACCAGAAAATTGCGTATAATCGAAGTCCCGCCGGCCAAGGCGGCCAGCATGGCGGCGCGGTGCGAAACGCTCTTGTCGCCGGGCGCCTCCACCGTGGCGCGAACCGCATGCGGATGCGGATACACCGTCTTGCCGTTTGCTTCGTCCATGAAAAACCCTGTCTCGCCTGCGGCCTGCGCCCGCAATCAAAGTTGCTGGATGTCCTTACGACTTCCTTTATTATCCGAATTCTCGTCACGCTTTGCGGCCATGACTCCGCCGATCCTGACAAGACGCGGGTTGCCCGCCTCAGGCCGTCACGCCGTTCATAACGGCGCTGAGCGCCCGAATAAAACGCTCGTTCTCGTCCCGCGTTCCGATCGTAACGCGAATATAGCGAGGGAGCCCGTATCCGTCCATGGGACGCACGATCACGCCCTGGCGCAGCAGAGCCTCGAAGATGCGGCGGCCTTCCCCCACTTCCACCAGCATGAAGTTGGCGACCGACGGCACAAAAGGAATTCCCATGTTGTCCAGCTCGCGCATCAGGCTGTCGGACCCGGTCCGCACCACGGCGCGCGTGCGATTGACATGCGCCTCGTCGTCCAGCGCGGCCAGCGCGGCCGCCTGCGCCATGGCATTCACGTTGAAAGGCTGTCGTACGCGATTAAGCAGCGTGATCGCGTCCGCCGGCGCGATCGCATAGCCAATGCGCAGACCCGCCAGACCGTAGGCCTTGGAAAACGTACGCAGCAGAATCACCTTGCGCTTTTCGCGCACGTATTTCAGCGTATCCGGCTGCAACTGGGGTTCGAGCAGTTCCAGATAGGCTTCGTCAAAACAGACCGTCACCGAATCCGGCACCCGCTCCATAAAGCGGTCCAGCGCCTCCTGCTCCACCAGCGTTCCAGTGGGGTTGTTGGGATTGGCAAAGAAAATCATCGAGGTGTCCGGCCGGATCGCCGCCAGCATGGCGTCCGGATCGTGGGTCAAACTGCGCATCGGGGCCGCGAAAACGGAGGCGCCCGTCTTAAGCGCGGCCATACGATAAACCGCAAAAGAACACTCGGAAACGACTGCGCTGCGTCCGGCCGCCAGCCAGACCTGGCAGGCCAGCTCGATCAGCTCGTTGCTGCCGTTGCCGAAAATGATCTGATTGGGCTGCACGCCCAGTTTGCCGGCCAGCGCATGGCGCAAAACGAAGGCGCCGCCGTCCGGGTAGCGATGCATGCTTCGCGCGGCCGCCAGCATGGCTTCCTCGGCCAGCGGCGAAGGCCCCAGGGGATTTTCGTTCGAGGCCAGCTTGACCAGATCGGCATCCGAATTGAAACCCAGCTCGCGCGCCACTTCGCTGACCGGCTTGCCCGGCTCGTACACCGGCAAAGATTCCACTCCCGCATTGGCCAGACGCAAAAACGTTTTTTCGGAACTCATGGCCGCATCTCCTTCTGGGCTTCTATGCACATCTCGAAGATCCGCCGGTACACCGCTTCCAGCGCGCGGTCGCCCAGCCGTCCTCCGTTCTGCTCCTTCAGGCGCCGCAAAACGGCCTCCTCGCGATCCGGATCCTGCAACGGCGCGCCCAGCGCCCGTTTGGCCTCGCCAATCTTGCGAGCCGCCTCCACCCGTTCGACCAGCAGACGGATAATCTCTCTGTCCAGCGCATCCACCTCGGCGCGCCAGTGATCCAGGGGATCTTCGCTCATGCCGAGGTCTCCTCTCGCGGAGATGGCGCGGCGGAATCCGCGGAAACCGCCGCCCCCTCGCGGCCGGGCTCCATAGATTGCGAATCTTCGTTCCGTGCCGCTTCCGGCTCTTGTTTGGTTTCCTGGTTCCGCCGCGCTTCCGGATCCTCTTCCGGCTCCGCTTCCGGCGACGGCGATACCGCACTGTGACTTTCCTCGATCCAGTCGGCCTGCCGCAGTTTGGGTCCTTGCGGTTCGGGCGGACGCGCCAGATCCGGATTCATGCGCACCAGATCGTCCAGACCTTTCAAGCCGAAATGCTCCAGAAAAGTGTGCGTGGTGCCGTAGGTAAACGGCCGGCCGGGCAGCGGACTGCGTCCGGCGATTTTCACCAGTTGCATTTCCATGAGAACGCGCACCATATGATCGGCCGCCACGCCGCGCACCCCCTCGATTTCGGCGCGCGTCACCGGCTGCCGATAGGCGATGATCGCCAGCGTTTCCAACGCCGGCCAGGAAAGACGACGCGGCTGACCCAGATCCAGCAGGCGCCGCAGCCACGGCCCGCAGGCGGGATCGCTCTGAAAGCGGTAGCCGCCCGCCACCTCGCGCAACAGAAAACCGGCCCCGGTCTCTTCCAGCGCGACGGCCAGCTCCCGCAAGGCCGCCACAATCTCGTCTTCCTTGACCTTGCCAAAAGGGAAGTCGGCGTCTTCACCGCTGTTGCGCGCCGTCTCCCGCAAACAGCTCCGCATTTCCTTGACCGTCAAAGCGCGGTCGGCGGCAAAGACCATCGCCCCCAGCGCCTGTTTAAGTTCCGGCACGGAACCCCCGCTCATGACGCCTCCTCCCCGTCGGCGTCCTGCGCGAAGATGGCGATCGCGTCAAAATGCCGGTCCTGCCGAACCCGCACCTGACTGAGGCGGATCAGCTCCAACAGCGCCAGAAACGTACAGACAATCTCGTGACGCGACGCCTGCGCCCCGAACAAATCCGTAAACAGCAGACTCCCCGTTTTTTCCAGTCGCTTCAGAATGTGGACGACCTTATCGGCTGTCGTATAACGTTCGGCGGCGATTTCGCCGATTTCCTCCGGCCGCGCGCGCGCCAGCACCTCCTTGAAGGCCGAAATCAGGTCGAAGATCCCGATCTCCCCCATATCCAGGCCGGATTCCTCCTCCACGGCCACATTCTCGCTGCTCAGATCGAAAACGTTCTCGCGATAGTACTCCTTCGCCTGCAACTCGCCGGCCACATCCTTGAACTTCTTGTATTCCACCAGTTGCCGCACCAGATCCCAGCGCGGGTCGATCTCCTCGGTCTCCTCGTCCTCCGGCCTTTCCTCGACCGGCAGCAGCATGCGGCTTTTGATCATCATCAGCGTGGCCGCCATCACGATGAATTCGCCCGCAATATTGAGATCGAGCATACGCATCAGGCTCATGTATTCCATGTACTGCCCGGTAATGCGCTCGATCGGGATGTCGTAAATATCCACCTCGTTCTTCTTGATGAGATAGAGCAGCAGATCCAGCGGCCCCTCGAAAACATCCAGTTCCACCTTGTACTCTTCGGTAGATTTCATCGTTTCAGTCCAGCCCCATTGCCTGCCGCGCCCGATCCAGGGTGCGGCGCGCCTCCGCGCGGGCGCGCTCGGCCCCCTGCCGCAAAACGGCCTCCACGGCCTCCGGCTTTTGCGCCAGCTCCGTCCGTTTTTCCCGGAACGGCGCCAGCGCCTCCCGCATGGCCTCCAACAGCGCCTTCTTGGCGTCGCCATACCCCATGCCGCCCGCCCGGTAGCGGTCGGCCAGTTCGCGGGCCGCCGCCGGGTCGGCAAAAAGACGGTACAGCCGATACACATGGCAGGTTTCCGGGTCTTTGGGCTCCGCCAGACTCTTGCTGTCGGTCACAATGCGCATGACACGCGCGCGCAGTTCCTTTTCGTCGCCGAACAATTCCAGATGGTTGTTGTAGGACTTCGACATCTTCTGGCCGTCCAGCCCCGGCACCACCGCCACGTCGTCGCGAATGCTCGGCTCCGGAATCGTGAAAACCGGTCCGTACAGATTGTTGAATTTTTGAGCGATGTCCCGCGTCACCTCGACATGCTGCTTCTGGTCCCGTCCGACCGGCACCAGCGTGGACTGGTAGGCCAGAATGTCCGCCGCCATCAAAACCGGATAGGAAAACAGACCGTGCGTCGGCGCCAGTCCCTTGGCGGTCTTGTCCTTGTAGGAGTGACAGCGTTCCAGCAGCCCCATGGGCGTAACCACGGACAGCAGCCATGTCAGCTCGACCACTTCCGGCACGTCGCTCTGTCGAAAAAACACCGTTCGCTCCGGATCGAGCCCGCAGGCCAGAAAGTCCAGCGCCACATGGAACGTCTCGCGACGCAAAGCCTCCGCGTCCGTCACGCTGGTCAGGGCATGGTAGTTGGCAATAAACAAAAACGCCTCGCCCTGACTCTGCAATTCCAGCGCGGGCTTCATCATGCCGAAGTAGTTCCCGATATGCAGCTTCCCGGACGGCTGTATTCCGGACAGTATTCTCATGCGCTCCCCCGTGCGGGCCGCGCCGCACTATCGATTTCAATCCCCGCCGACGCCCCCGCAACAGCGGCAAAAGGCCAAACCTCCGCTACTCCTAGCAAAATCGCGGCCAAACGCAAGACCCAATTCCCGGGCCGTTCTCGCTACCGCGCCACAGCGGGCTCGCGGCGCCCGCTGCACCCGCCTTCCGCACGGGAAAAAGACAGCACGCGCTGCGAACGTGCTGATCGGATTAACCCGGCCGGCGCCCAAAACGAGAACGCCTCTCGGTACCGTCGCCATTCTCCACGAAGGCGTCATTCCCCAGCTTCCTGACTCTCCGCGCGTCCGCCCAGAAACAGATCGAACAGATCGCGATCGACTTCATAGCCCTTGTACGACTCGAACCGGGCGCCGGCGCGGCCATGATTGATAATACCGAAAGCCCCGGAAAAGTTCCACATGGCGTAGCCCCAGCCGTACTCGCGGAAAAGAGCGAACAGATCGCCCAGCCAGCCCAGCGCCACATCGTTGGGTGTCCGGTTGAAACAGCCGAACTCGCCAATATGAACCTCGACCCCCGCCTCGGCCACCTCCCGCCACGGACGATAAAACGCGCGCAGCGCGTCCATATTCCAGCCGCCCTGCGGCAAAGTATTGCAATCGCTGCCCACCGAGGCGGCCCCCGGCCAGACGGCCGTCGGGTACTGATCGGCCGGCATGCCCGCCCAAGACGCCTGACAATGCGAAATGGACATGGGCGTATAGCCCCGCCCGCTGTGCATCGCTCCCAAATCCGCCAGTTCCGGAATGGCCAGCTTGCCGCAACCGACCCCGTCCACCACCAGCGTCCGCTCGGGATCCACTTCGCGAATGGCGTGCGCCGTCCGCCGCATAACGGCCTCGTGCGTTGCGCGCGTCATTTTGCCCGGCCACGGCGGCTCGTTCAGCAAATCGAAACTGAGCGCCTCGCCCGGCACACCGCGATAGCGTCGCG
Source organism: uncultured Victivallales bacterium (assembly GCA_964646045.1). Taxonomy (GTDB): domain Bacteria; phylum Verrucomicrobiota; class Kiritimatiellia; order UBA8416; family SLMC01; genus CAZYAW01. The sequence goes on from CAZYAW010000265.1 coordinate 10,803, forward strand.
CCAAAGTCTGCCACACAAACGCGAAACCGTCCTGCGCCTCGCGATCCGTCCACAGATTGTGACGCTCCCAATCCTGGTGCGACACGCAATAGCCGGGCGCCCGGTGCATATTCAGGCTCATGTGGATGTTTCGGGCGCGACAAGCCGCCAGATAGCGGTCGAAATGCTCGAAAAACGTCTCGTCCGGGCGCGTATACTCGTAATCCTTCGTCCAAATCTGATAATCCGTCGGAATGCGCACGAAATTCAGCCCGTGATCCGCCAGAAAATCCAGAGCCTTCTCGTCCGCATCGACAATCTGCTTCTGCTCGTGCGAATACATCCACAAAAAATTAAACCCGTAGTAGCGCTTCATATCGCATCGTCCCTCGTCTGCCTTCTTAAGTATTCGTCGCCTCTTACGACGAAACACTTGGCAGCGTGCCGCGAGGAACCGGCCCATGCTCCAACGGCTTTGGTATAAGTCTCAAATATTCACGTTCTTGAAAGTCGGCAGATAAGCGCGGTTCTTGCGCAGCAGCTCGCCGACCATCTTGCGGATTTCCGCCAGGGAAAGCACGGCGGCGCTCAGCGGATCGTTGACGATCGACCGGTACACGCCCTCGGCATCGCCCGCGAGACAGGCCTCCACGGCCATCAATTCACTGTAGGCGTGGTTCGCCGTCAGCGGCATCACCTCATGCGGCAGCGGCCCCACATGCACCGTCTGCAAAGAACGCCGCGTACAGATCACGGGAACTTCCACGCAATACTGCGGCAGATTCGGGATCGTCCCGTCGTTGGGAACATTGCCGTTGAAGCGCGAGACGTCTTCGCCTAGCCAGGCGTTGACAATGCCGGAGCAATACTCGTGGCTGCGATTGATCTTGATCGGCTCGGCGCTACTCAGCCACCCCAGTTGCTCGCGCCGCCACGTTTTCTCCTTTTGCTGATACTCCTTCAGGATGTACGCATATTCGCCCGGATTCCATCCGGTGCCGTGCGTACAGTACTTCTCGATCAGGTCCGGCCGTTTCCGGAACCACGCCACATACTCCGAGTTGTGGCCGCTGGATTCGGTCACGTAGTACCCCAGCGCCAGAAACATCTCGTTGCGCACCTGCTCGTGATTGTAGACCGACTTGTCCTTCTGCACGACCTGACGCAATTTCGGAAGCAGATCGCGCCCCTCGTGCTCGAGCCGCAAAAACCACGACAGATGATTGATCCCGGCGCACGTGTAGGACACCTCGTCCGGCGACACGCCGCACCATTTCGACAGCATGCCCGCCGTGCCCTGCACACTGTGACAGAGACCGGTAAACGGAACGCTCGTTTCCCGTTGCACCGCATGGCACACCATCGCCATGGGATTGGTGTAGTTGAGCACGATGGCCTTGGGCGCCAGCCGCTCGACATCCTTGCAAATGGCTACCATCTCCGGAATCGTACGCATGGCGCGCATAATGCCCGCCACCCCGCGAGTATCGCCGACATTGATGTCCACGCCGTACTTCTTGGGAATCTCGATATCGTGCCGCCAGACCTTCGTAGCCCCGCAAAGAATCGTGATCACCACCGCATCCGCGCCCTTCAGGACTTCCTTGCGATCCGTCGAGGCTTCGATCTTCATCTTCGTGCCGGCCGCCTCGACCAGCCGCCGGCATATCTTCTCCGCCGTTTCCAGTCGCCCCTTGTGAATGTCCACCAGACCGAGCGTCCCGTCCCGCAGCGAGGGATACGTTAGAAAATCCGAAACCAACTTGCGCGTCCAACCGAAACCGCCTGCACCGATCAACACCACCTTAGCCATTGCGTACCCTCCTATAGAACTGCATCTGCGACAGGACCCCGGACGTACCCATGGATCTCCGTAAAGGCGGCAAGATAGAGCCTTCCTCATCCGCCCGTCAAGCCGTCTTTTCCTTAAAAACTCTCGCACCCTCACCTCGCCCCACGATTTTCTCGACGAAGGCGAAAGCGTAACCGCTCGGTGTCTGGACCGGAAAAGTCGTCCGCGAGTTTTCCGAGGCCTGACACCGGGCGGATCTCCACCATCCGGAACGAGGCCTGACACCGGACGGATCGCGGCAAAAGCAGATGTGAAATTCACGAAACAAAGCGCTTGACCGCCCATTCGCAAATCTCTACGGTTTCGTCATGAATTCGCCCCGTCCATCCTGCAACCTGCCGCCCCCCGTGTCACCGGCGCCGTACCTGCGCCGCCGCGCGGCAGGCATGTCCCGCCCGTGTTTGAAAGTGGCACGGGCATCTTGCCCGTGTTCGAATGTGGCACGGGCGT
>CAZYAW010000266.1:0-5375 GCA_964646045.1 uncultured Victivallales bacterium
TTGCCTCGCGTTATCTCCGACATTTAATGGCTTAGTCCAAAACAGGGTTGCAAATTATTCAACCGTGAACCGTGAACTCTGAACCGTGAACGCTTACGAGAAACGCAAAAGAAATCGAAATCCCTGTCCCTTTTGCGTGGCGAGCGACGAATTAACAAGTAAAACCATGAAAACATGTTCCTCGATTCAACGACATCTGGATGCCTACGCGCTCGGCGCCTTGACGATGGAGGCGGAAACGCGGGTGGCGGCGCATCTGGAGCAATGCGCCTCGTGCCGCGCGGCGGCGCAGGGGCGCCAGGCTCTGCTGCGGCAACTGGCCGACGAGGCCCGTCGGCACGCCGACGAACTGAACCTCGCTTTGCCGCACATCCGGGATCGCGCCGACAGGCCGGAGGCGACAACGCCCTTCCGCGCTCGCCCCGCCGCAGACCGCTACTGGAATCGTTCGCGGCTGGCGCTGGCCGCAACGGCGCTGGCGCTGCTGGGCGGCGCCGTCGCCTTGCCGTACTGGCGTCCGGCCGTCGCGCCGCAGGCGGCCATGCAGGTGGCCTGGACCCGACCCGGCATCGTCGGTCGGCCCGGCGATACGGCGGCGCATCCGATCGTCGTCGGCAACAGGGTGGCAACCGCCTTTCTTGATCGACAGGGTCCGCGCGTCGCGGTGTTCGATCGCGAAACCGGCCTTCCGCAATGGCAAACGCCGGTTCCCGGCATGGGCGCCCTCGCGGCGGACGCCCGCCGCATTTATCTGCGGGAATCCGGCTCCGGCCGCGTGCTGGCCCTGGACGCGGCCAACGGCGACGAATTATGGCGCAGTCGGAACGACGCGCCGCAGACCGCTTCGCATTACTCCTCGTCCGCGCGTCCGCCCCTGCTGCTGGACAAGACCCTCTGCTGGACGGCCGGTCCGCATATCGTATGCGCGCGCAAGGACAACGGAAAACTTCTTTGGTCGCAGGCGGCCGACGGTCGGCGCGTACGCGGCATGACCTGCGGGGCGGATCGCCTCTACGCCTTCTCGGATCACTCTTACTGGGCCCTGGACGCCGCCAGCGGCGCCGTTCTGTGGCAGCGACCGCACGAGCAGTCCCTGTCCGCCTTCGGGTCGTCCGCCTTCATCGCCTGCGACGACGAACACCTGTATCTGGCCCGCGCCACCGCACCCGACCGCGGCTCCGTGGCGGCCTTCGACCTGCGCTCCGGGACGCCCCGCTGGCAGCGCCAAACCCGCGCGCCGCTCAACTTGCAGGCGATGCACGGTCGTGTGTACGTGAAATCGCACAAGCTGGAAGCGTTGGCCGCCGACAGCGGCAGAACCCTGTGGTCTGCGCATGTCGAAGGCTGCAGCCCGGTAGCGGAAGCCAACGGACTGCTGTTTTTTGTGGGCGGCATCCGTAAACAGGAGGTATTCGCTCTGGATCACGGCAACGGAACGCCGGTCTGGTCGCTTAAACTGGCCGGATCGTGCGGCGGCCTCGCCGTGCAAAACGGATGGGGCTATTTCAACGGTCACAATGGCACACTGTACGCCTTGCTGCTGCAACAGCCGGGCTGAAACACACTCTTGCGCACAATACGCTTGGATCTGTCGAGAGTAGGGTAAGCAGCCTGTTCCGAATACCAAGCGGATTTTGCAACAACAGGAAACAAAGGGAAAGGATAGACGCAATGCAGAACACACACGGGAGCAAAGGGTGGACAACGGCGGTTTTGGCAAGTCTGACGGTGGCGACCATGGCGGGAGCGCAAACCAATGAAGTCACCCATCGCCTGGGCGATCTGGTAGTCCGCCCCGAACGCAACGTGCTGATGGAACCGACCCGCGAATCCGCCGCGCTGGAAATTGCCACCACGCAGATCGACGCCGACACGCTGAAAAACCTCCGGCCCGCCACCGCCAGCGACGCCCTCGAAGCGGCGCCCGGCATTCATACGGAAACCCGCGGCCGCAAATACAAGACTTTTCATTCGTTCCGCGGCCAGATCTATCCCTACCCCAGCCTGCTGCTGGACGGACTCTGGCAGCGCGAGGCGCTCGAGCTGCTCTATGTCTATCCCGGAGCGGCGCTGGAGCGCATTGAAATCATGCGTTCGTCGGCCACGCTCTTCTCGGGTCTGTCCGACGTTACCGGCGTCATCAATCTGGTGCCGCGCGCGCCCCGGTCCGCAGACGCGCCCGGACCCGATCTGGAATGGGGCGCGGAAGCCGGCTCCTACGGAACGCTGCGCGCCTACGTCTTGGGCCGGCTCACACCCGACACGCAGCGCGCTCTGAACATCGGCGGACAGTACTACCGCACCGACGGACGGTCGGGCCGCAATGCCGCCGAGGAAATCTCCAGTGTGTTCGGAACCCTGCTGCTGCGTTCCGACGCCGACCACCGCATTACGGTCGGCGGCTGGCTGCTGCACGGGTTTCGCGAACTGGAGATGCCGGATCCCGACGGGCCGGCCGGAACAGGTCTGAAAAACCGCCGGGAACGCTTTGATCCTCTCACCTACTCTCATATCAACCTGCGCGGATTCCATCGCCACTCCGAACAATCCAGCTCCGACTGGAAGGTCTTCTACTCCGACCGCCGCTCGCGCTATATCAGGCACAAAATCAAGGCCGACGGCCCCGGCCCCGGCCCCGCCGACGAAAAGGAAGACGACCATGAATACGGCGCGCAGTGGATTCAGAGTATGGCTCTGCAACCGGCCAACACGCTGCGCATGAGCCTGTTCGCGCATCGCTGGACGGCGCCCAACGGCAAACAGTCCTACGTGGGTTCCAAACAGGATGTCAGCAGTCTCGCCCTGGCTCTGGCCGACGAACACAAGCTCGGATCCTGGACGCTGGATGCCGGACTGCGCTACGCGCAATCCTATTTCCACGACTTCAGCGGACCGGCATTCGACATCGCGGGACGCTCCACGCAACTGCAAACGGTCCGCGACGAGTGGGATAAAAGCGTGGTTTCCGGCACGCTCGGCGCGGCGCTGGCCCTCGACGACGCCCGGCGTCTGTTCGTACACGGCGGCACGAGCACGCGACGACCGGGCCCGGGCGCCGTGCGGCCGGACGGATCGACGCCCGACGCCGAACAGCGTTTCAGCGCCGACCTCGGCTGGGAAAGCCTGTGGGGTCCGCGACAAAGCGGACGACTGACGCTGACCGGATTCGGCCTGTGGCGCCAGGACGCCATCGCGCGCATCAACCAGACCGGTATCGATGCGGTCGGCAACGAATTCTACTTCTCCGCCAACCAGGACATTCGCCAGCAGGGTCTCGAAGCGGAACTGCGCACGCCCTCTTTCTGGCGCGACCGTCTTTCTCTGTCGGGCGGGCTCACCTGGATGCGCTCGGACGTCAAAACGGACGGCGCCTACGAAAAATATCGCGAGATACCCTCTCTGGTTTTTTCCGGATCCGCTCAGGCCCGCATCGGCCGCTGGGACGGCACGCTGCTGACCAAGTACGCCGACGCCTACGAAAACTTCCGTTTCGCGCAAGACAACCTCTACCACGATCTGGGCGACTACTGGGATCTCGCCCTCATCGGCGGCGTGCGTTTCGGAGACCAGAATCGCATACGTCTCTACGGCGCCATCGACAACCTGCTGGACGAAGAATACTCCACCGTGGTGGGCTGGTCGGATCCCGGCCGGCGTTTCCGCGCCGGAATCGAAGCCGCCTTTTGACCGAGGCGGTTCATTAAACGAGGATATGGCAAAACCCCTTGCGGAATGGAAATCTCTTGCGATAAACACGGGCGAGACGCCCGTGCCACAATGAAAAAACGCTATGACCGCAAAATTCGGTTGGATCTGCCGAAAGTAGCGCAAGCTTCCAGCTTGTGTATTGACAATACAGGCGTAAAGCCTGTTCCGCATTGCCAATCCAACCTGATTATGCGGTCATAGAAAAAGCGGCGGCGCATGAGCGGGGAAACCGGTCCGGCGCAAGATTTTCTCGACCGGATTATATTCAGGCCACGGCGTCCCGCCAGGCCGCCGGTTTTGCGCCAAGCCCCAGGCGGGCTAGGAAAGCTTCGTCCAAGCGGGCCTGCCGGCCGCCGTTGGACGCCGCCTTCTCGTGGTCGAACACGTTGGCGACATGCACGGCGGCCAACGTGGAGAAGCCCTTGCCGTCCGCGTTCGTCTGAGCGGGATTTTCATGAAAAACAACCGTCTCGACTATCGTGTCCGCAAACCCCCACAACGCCAGCAGGTATCCGCCCACTTCCGCATGCGTGGTTCCGATCGCCGCCCGTTCCGCCTCGATAGCCGTTTCCCCTTTCTTGCCGACCAGGCGATCGATATGATTGTGCGCATCCGGCAAATGCATGGCGATCACCAGTTTGCCGATGTCGTGAAAGAGACCGGAGACATAGGCGTCTTCCACCGCCTCGCGCGCGGCGCTCTCGAACAGCGCGATTTCCCGGGCCGCCGTGGCCACGGACAGACTGTGGCTCCACAGGCTCTTGACAAAGCCTTCGCGCGGATCGGCTTTGGGAACCGCGGAAAATACGTGAACGGCCAGCACCAGCGATTTCAGGAGATCCGCGCCCAACAGGGCGACCGCCTGGGCCGGACTCGAAACGCGCTCGCGCAATCCGAAAAAGGCCGAATTGACCAGTTGCAGCACCTTGGCGCTCATCGCCAGATCGGTTTGCACAATGCGCCCGATGTCTTCGGCGGACGCCTCCGGCTTGACGATCTCGCGCTCCAGCGCCAGATAGATGTCCGGCGGACTGGGCAAAGTGTCCACCTTGGCGATCACGGCGCCCAGCCCCTCCTCGGGCAGCAATTCTCGACGCTTGAGCACCTGGCCCAGACGTTTGGAAATGGAAGCGACATCGCTGGGCTTGAGAAAATACTGATGCACCGAACCCACGGTTTGCAATCCCTGCTCCCGACTGGAGCGCCCGGAAAGAATCATGCGCATGGTACGGGGATGCAGTTCCTGCACCATGTCGAGGAACTCGGCTCCCGACATGCCGGGCATGGCCATGTCGGAGATCACAATGTCGAACGGGCGCGTTTCCAGGATTCTGAGCGCCTCGGCGCCGCCGGCCGCCTTGGTCACGTCGCAATCGACCGTGGCACGCAACAGCCGCTCCAGAACCGTTAGCACCCCGGGCTCGTCATCCACCAGCAATATGGTTCTACGACTCATAACATCCCCGAATAAGAAGTGGGAAATAAACCAATTCGTGCGCGCAGGGTCAAGGGAAAATGTAACGGCTCAGGAAGCCTCGGTAAGTCGGCCATTCCTGGCTGACCCTCCAACGCCTCGGGGTCGGGCAGGAATGCCCGACCTACTTTTCACTGCGAATTCAGCGTGTACCGTGAGTCTACCTGAGCCGTTACGAAAAAATAACGGTAAC
>CAZYAW010000267.1:0-4691 GCA_964646045.1 uncultured Victivallales bacterium
GCGGGAGTCTTGCCGTGACGGAGCATTTCCCGCCGTCGTCGCTTTGGCTGTGGCTGGATGCCGATACGCACGAGGAACGGGCCGCCGCCATTTGCCATAACCGGGCCGAGACATGTCCGGATGAAAAATCGGCGACCTGGTCGGAAGTCCAGGCTGCGGTGGCCGCCCGTCCCGGCTGGCGCCATTTCCGCGTGGCGGATTGCGCCGACGGGCCGCCGGTGGAACAGACCGGTCGCGAAAAACCGGATGCCGAGGCTGAAGATCCGCTTTCCGTCTTGCGGTCCGACATGCTTGCCCTGAGCGGACTGGCCATGCCCGGGGCGGAAGGCGGAGCGCCGCCCGCGCCGGACGTGCGCGAGGCCTTCCGCGCCAGCCTGATCGAGCAGTGTTTCGGCTTGATCCGCGAAGGGCAAACAGTGGTGTTCAGTTTCGATACGCAGGGCGGACTGGACCATTTTCGCAAGCAGACGGCCGAGCGCGCCGCCGCCCTGAAACCGCGGAGCGCCGCGCGCCGTCTGATTCTGAGAAAGGGCTCTTTCTCGGAAGGTTTCAGCAGTCGGGCGCTGGGGTTGACGCTGGTGGCGGAAGCCGACCTGTACGGCCGTTCGGCGGCGCGCCGCCTGGCGCCGGGGCGCAGCGGACGCAAGCAGGTGGGAATGGGCGAACGGCTGGGCTCCTGGACGGACATGGGGGCGGGCGATTTGGTCGTCCACGCTCTGCACGGGGTGGGGCGCTATCTGGGATTGTTCGAAATCGTCTTTCAGGGGCAGCGTCAGGAAGTGTTGACCGTCGAGTACGCCGACGGCGCCAAATTGCATGTGCCGGTCTCGCAGGCGCATCTTCTCAGTCGCTATGTGGGCCTCTCCCGGCGCCAGGCCAAGTTGCACCGGCTGGGCGGAAGCAAGTGGAAGCGCGACAAGGAAGCGGCGCGTCGGGCGATTTACGATATGGCCGCGCAACTGCTGGAAACCCAGGCCCGTCGCGACGCGCATCCGGGACATGTCTTTCGTCCCGATCATCCGTGGCAGCGCGAATTCGAAGCCTCCTTTCCTTTCCGTGAAACGCCGGACCAGGAACGCGCGATTGCGGAAGTCAAGGCCGATATGGAATCCGCCCGTCCCATGGATCGCCTGCTGTGCGGCGACGCCGGCTACGGCAAGACGGAAGTGGCCATTCGCGCCGCCTTCAAGGCGTCGCTGGAAGAACGGCAGACCGCCGTGCTGGTTCCCACCACGGTGCTGGCGCAACAGCACTTCGAAGTGTTTCGCGAACGCATGGCGCCCTATCCGATTCGCGTGGAGATGCTCAGCCGCTTCTGCGGCGCGCGTCGTCAGACCGAAACCCTGGCGGCCTTGGCCGACGGCTCGGCCGACGTGGTCATCGGCACCCATGCGCTGCTGCAGCCCGGGGTGCGCTTCAAGGATTTGGGTCTGGTCGTTATCGACGAAGAACAGCGCTTTGGCGTGCGTCACAAGGAATGGTTCAAGCATTTGCGCAGTCAGGTGGATGTGCTGACCTTGACGGCCACGCCCATCCCGCGCACCCTGTACATGAGCCTGACCGGCGCGCGCGATATGAGTCTGCTGCAAACGCCGCCGTCCGAACGGCTGGCCATCGAGACTCGCGTGGCGCCCAATACCGACGACGTGGTGCGCTCCGCCGTTTTGCGCGAACTGAACCGCAACGGACAGGTGTTCTACCTGCACAACCGCGTGATGACGATGGAACGCATGCGCCGGCGCCTGGAGCGGCTGGTTCCCGAAGCGCGTCTGATTGTGGCCCACGGACAAATGCCGACGCACGCTCTGGAAGACGCCATGCGTCGTTTCACGCAGGGCGAATACGACGTGCTGCTCTGTACCACGATTATTGAGAGCGGACTCGACATTCCCGCCGTCAATACGATTCTCATCGATCGCGCCGACCGGTTCGGCATCGCCGATCTCTATCAGTTGCGCGGACGGGTGGGTCGTTCTCGACATCAGGGCTACGCCTACCTCCTGCTGCCGCCCGGCGGGGTCGCCGACGGAGACGCGCGCGAGCGGATCCGGGCTCTGCGGGAGCACGCGCATCTTGGCGAGGGCTTCAAGCTGGCCGTTCGCGATCTGGAAATACGCGGAGCGGGCAATGTGCTGGGCGCGCAGCAGAGCGGGCATATCGCGGCCATCGGTTTCGAGCTGTACTGTCAAATGCTGCAGCACAGCGTGGCCGATCTCAAGAACGAAACGCCGCCGCCCATTATCGATGCGGAAGTCGTACTGGATTTCATCAGCGCCACGCCCTACGGGGCCGCAGACGAGGCCGCCTATATTCCGGCCTCGTATATCGAGCAGGAAAAATTGCGCATCGGACTCTATCGAAGTCTGGCGCAAGCGACATCGGAAAACGCTCTGTCCGACTTGCGGCTGGCCTGGTCCGACCGATTCGGCGCGCCGCCCGTGCCGGTCGAGAGACTGCTCAAGATTGCGCGCATTCGCATCATGGCCTCGCGCCGCAAGGTGCGCCGCGTGGAGACGCGCGGCGACCATCTGATTCTGATCAGCGGCGAAACTTTCTGGAAACCAAACGGTCGTTTCCCCGGCATAGCCGCGCCGACGGCCGACGGCCGCCTCGATCGCATCGTCGAGACGCTGGCGCAGTATCCCGCCCCTCGCGCGAATATTGCGTCCGGCGCTTGACAAGCCGCGTGGATTCGTGTATAGGTCAGTTAGAAATGCGGTTATGTTGAGTTTTCAGGAGGGAATATGCATCCGCTGGTCAACCATCTCATTCAGCTTCAGGAACTCGCTCTGATTCGCGACGAACAGAAAATTTCGCCGCAGAAGGACCGGCTTGATCAATTGAACGAAGCCATTGAGCGGATGACGCAACAGCTTCCGCCCGTCGTCCGGCAGCAGTTCGGCAAACTGCACGCCAAGGATCATGTGGTGATGTCGCCGGTCATCGACGGACATTGCGCCCTGTGCAACATGAAGTTGCCGATCAGTCTGGTACAGGCCGTTCGTATGGCCAAGGCCGTCAACAGCTGTCCCAACTGCGCGCGCCTGCTTTACTATCCTGAATCCGCGCCGCGCTGGGTCGGCGTGCGTCCGCGCCGTTCCGCGCCGCGCAAAGTGGGGGTTTCACGTTTTTCCTCGCATACGCTGATGATTCCGCGGCTGGAAGGCAACACGAAGGAGGAAGTCATTGCCGAACTGGCGGGCAAGATGGAGACGGAAGGCTTTGTGGACAGCGGCGTCAAACTGGTGGAGATGGCCATGCGGCGGGAAGCCATTTTGGGGACGGGCGTGGAACACGGGCTGGCCATCCCTCATGCGCGCGGCGTGGAGGGGGGCGGACTGACGCTGGCCTGCGGGGTGCATCGCAAAGGTCTGGACTGGGGCGCGCAGGGCCGGGCGCTGACCAGAATTGTGTTCTTTCTGGCTATTCCCACGGCGGCCAGCGGCTTCTATCTCAAACTGCTGGCCGGCATCATGGAATCGTTTATGCCGGCCGAGGCGCGCAAGGGACTCATGGCGGTCAAGGAGCCGGAGGACATGTGGAAAGCGCTGTGCAAGCTGACTCGCGCCACGATCAAATAGTATCCGCGGAGCGCGGCGCGCAGGGCGACGAGGAAAGCATGGCGCCGTCCGACGCCGATTGCGCGTTGGAATGGATCACCACTCTCTGCGCCGCCGGCTTGGACTACCGGTTGTCGCGCGACCGGCGCGGGCGCTGGCTGATACACGTTCCCCGGTCCCACAGCGTACGCGCCCGGTCCGAGATCCGCGCTTACGAAAGCGAGCGCGTCGCGATGTCGCGACCATCGAGCGAGCTGTTTCCCGAACCCGACCGCCAGAAAGACCTTGTCACGCTCTGGACCGCTGTCGCTTGCGCCCACACGCTGGTGTTGTTCTATGTCTGGCTGGGTCCCTATCGCCATGACGGTTGGGCGTTCCGAGCCGCGCGCGCGGATGCCGCTCTGATCGTGGCCGGGCAGTGGTGGCGGGCGGCCACCGCCCTGACCTTGCATGCCGGACCAGTCCATCTGCTTGGCAATGCGCTTTTCCTTCTGTTTGTCGGCCGCGAGGCGCTGCGCGCGCTGGGGCAGGGGACCGGGCTGCTGCTCATGCTGTTGGGCGGCATGGCGGGCAATGTGGCTACCGCCTATACGGCCACGCCGCCGCGTTACGGCGTGGGCGCCTCCACGCTGTGTTTCGCGGCGCTGGGGATGGTCAGTCTCCTGCAGACCGCGCGCCATTATCGGCAATGGCGGCAGGGCCATGCCGTGCGCAGGCGGGTCTGGGTTCCGCTGGCGGCCGGAATCGCGCTGCTGGGCCTGTTGGGCTCCGATCCGCACAGCGATCTTACGGCGCACGCCCTGGGCTTTCTGGCCGGCGCGACGCTGAGTCTGCCGTTCGCCTTGCGGGCCGACCCGGTCTGGCGCTCGACAACGGGGCAATGGCTTCTGACCGCCTTGGCCGCCAGTTTGCTTCTCGCAAGCTGGCTGCGGGCCTGGCTCGGAACCTGAAGAGGATTTCTTAGGGTTCGCGCAAAAATAAATTCACAGAATTGGGCGTGTAGGCGCCCGCCCGGCCAGGCGTGAAAACGCAGGAATATTCCCGATATTTCGAGTTTTCGCAACGCAGTCGGGCGGGATGCATCTGCGTCAAAATGTGAATTTTTTTTTGCGCGAGCCCTTAGCCGTTGCG
>CAZYAW010000268.1:0-9318 GCA_964646045.1 uncultured Victivallales bacterium
TTCGCAGCGAAAAGTAGGTCGGGCATTCCTGCCCGACCCCGAGGCGTTGGAGGGTCAGCCAGGAATGGCCGACTTACCGAGGCTTCCTGAGCAGTTACTGTGGGGGAATGTATGGTGGTCCACGATTCCTTTCTCAAGGGCGGTACCGGCCAGACTTCTTGTGACACAGGCGGTTTGTCCGACGAAGCGCCCGTGCGCAGAAGGGGGGTGTCCGGAAAACACGGGCGGGACGCCCGTGGCGCGTTGGGCTGGCGGATGATTGTAGTCGGGCTGGCGCTGGTGGGATCTGCGTTGCAGGCGCCGGGCGATGATTCTGCGGCCGAACTTTGCCGTACGCAGCCGCAACGAGTGCAGGCCCTCTTCGCGGCGCTTGATTTGGAGCGGACCGGCCTGGAAGCCGTGCGCGCGGCGGTCGAGAAGCAGGCCTGGCCAACGGCCTGCGAGGCGCTGCTGGCGTACTATCGCAACGGTACGACGTTCTCCGAGTTGCGCGTGCCGCCGGTGGAGCCCGGTACGGGCCGCGATCGGGGCGCCGACGCAATACTGGACGACCGCTTTGTGTTTCAGACACTGACCGGCCGTCAGCCACGAATCGGCGATAGGCGGCTGGACTGGCATCATACGGGACCGTCGGACGACAAGGAGTGGGCCTTCTTTCTTAATCGGCACCCTTGGTTCGCTACATTGCTGAACGCCTGGCGCCAAACCGGCAATCCGGAATACGCCCGTTCGTTCGACGCGTTTCTTCAGGACTGGATTCTCTCCAATCCGGCTCCGGCGCGGCGCACCCCGTCGGCCGCCTGGCGCCCCTTGGAGGTCGGCTTGCGCATGACGGTGTGGCCGCGCATTTTCTACGGGTTCCAGCGGGCCGACGAGTTCACGGCGGCCAGCCGCATCCTCATGCTGAGCAGTGTGGCCGAGCAGGCCGAGTATGTCCGACGCTATCCCGACGGCGGCAACAAACGTCTGATGAACATGCGGGGTCTGGCCATGGCGGCCTCCTATTGGCCTGAATTCAAGCGGGCCGCAGACTGGCTCGACGTCGCCCTGGCCCGCATTACGCCGGAGATCGGACGGCAGGTTATGTCCGACGGCGTCCACTATGAAATGAGTTTCAGTTATCATTGGGTGGGCGTTCATAACTTGGAACCGATCATCGATCTGGCCCGCCGGGCGGACAAGCCGTTGCCGCCGACGTATGCGCAGGGGGTCGAGCGCATGTTGGACTATGCCGCCTATGCGCTGCGCCCGGACGGCCGCAATCCGCTCAATAGCGACAGCGATTTGCAGAACTATCGCGGACAAATCAAGGCGGCGGCCCGTCGCTACAACCGGCCGGACTGGCTCTATACGGTCACGCACGGCCTCGAAGGCGCGCGGCCGCAAGGTCCGCCGTCGCGAGTCTGGCCGATCTCGGGACAAATGGTCATGCGCAGCGACTGGACGCACGACGCGCACTGGGCCTATTTCGATGCGGGTCCCCATGGCGGGTGGCATGGTCATTTCGACAAGTTGCATCTTTCCGTGGCGGCCTACGGGCGCGATTTGCTGGTGGACAGCGGGCGATACTGGTACAAGGGCGATGTCTGGCGCGAGTATTTCGTGGGCAGTTCCGCGCATAACGTGATCCTCGTCGATGGCGCGGGGCAGCAGGCCGCCGGCGGGTCGCGTCTCGAAAGAAGCAGTTCCGTGCAACCCGCCTTCGATTATGTGCGGGCCGTTTATGCCAACGGGTTCGGGCGCCATGCGCGGGACGTCACGCACACGCGCGCCGTGGTCTATCTGCGCGGGCTGGGCTGGGTGGTGGCCGACCGCATCGCGTCCCCGCAGCCGCGCCATCTCCAATGTCTGTGGCATTACCATCCCGCTTGCACGGTGGAGCGCGACGGCCTGAACGTGGCGTCCGTTGACGAAAACGTCGGCAATCTGCGGATCGTTCCGGTGGGCGGGCCGGATTGGACATTGGATCTGATTAAAGGGCGCAGCGAACCGCCGCTACAGGGCTGGTACAGTCCGGAATACAACGTCAAGTCGCCCAACACAGTGGCGGTCTATAGTGGAAGGACGAAAAACAACGCTACCTTCGCCTGGCTTCTGCTGCCGACCCGCGGGCGATCTTCCCCCGCAACGAACGTCGTTCCGCTCCCGGCGGCGGACGGCGCCCTTCGTTTGCGGATCGAGCGAAAGAACCTGGATCCCGTAGAGGTGGCGGTGCGGCTGGCCGGACGGCGACCGATTGCCCTGGCGGACGGCGTCACCCTGCACGGCGAGGGCGCCGTCATGGGACTGACCCCGCAGCCGTTGGTCGTGGGCGGTCGCATTACGGACGCCCACGGCGCTGTTCTGGCTACGCACGCCTATTGATTCGGGACGCGTTTGCAAAACCGTCTCCGCCGGTTCTGCAAACGCAGAATTCAGAAGGTTGTGTGTGGGCGGGGGTGACTAGTGAATGTCCGCCTCGCCTGCTCTTTTTCGCCTTCCCCACGCATCCACAAATCGCGTTGGCAGGGATCCTCGCCGGATATGGTCCCAAACGTCGTTATCGAAGCGCCGTGCGGTTCCACCGGCATTGCCTCGGCGGACCGCTTCAAGCGGCGCCGCGCAGAACGGGCACTCCGTAGGGGCCGTGTGCCAGCAGCGCGACCGAGGCGGCGGGGTTGCGGCGCAGATGTCGGTCGATGGCCTGTTGCATCATGGCTTCCGCCCAGGCCCGTTCGTCGGAGCGCGGGGCCACGCCGATGCCGCCGTCCCGACCCGGAATGCCGCCGGCTACAAAGCGTTCGCCGGTCAGGCTGGGCGCGCAGTAGACCAGGTTTTCCATACGTTCCAGTTTGCGAAAGACTCTGCCCCACATTTGCACTTCCCATTGTTCGGGCACAAAGGTCCAGCTTTCGTCCAGAAACCGACGGGCGCACGCTTCCGCCCCCATCTGCGCCAGCATGGGCAGAACACGACGATAATGCGGCCCGCCCACCGGATCGACGTCCGTATGACGCGCCGCCAGTGCGATGCCTCCCGCCTGCCGGACGGCTTTGGCGGCCTCGACGGCCGCCTTGGCGGTCTGGTAGTGGTTGATGCCGGCAAAACCGGCATGAGTGACCGCCAGGTCGTATTCGCGTTCGATATAAATGGCGTTCTTCTCCAGCAGTCGCGCCACGGCGGCGCGATGCGCGACACGCAGGTCGCCGGCAAAGACGCCGGTCAGGGCTTTGTCGCCGTTAAGGGTCACATTGACAATGAAGTCCACGCCCGCCATCTCGGCCACGCTCATCGATTCATCGTGGCAGGGATTGTCCGTGCAGTGCAGGCTGGCGCACCGCTCGTCTTCCATCAGCGGCGCGCCGTGAAAAACGTGGGTCGCCTGCATGCCGGCCAGTCCCGGGCATACCGACTTGGGTCCGCCGCTGGCGCCCGCCATGAAATGGGGCTCGACCAGGCCGGTCAGAATTTTCAGGTCCGCTTCCAGATAGCGACGGTTGACCACGGCTTCGGTGCCCAAAGGCGTGCGGCCCACGCTGCGCAGTTGCGCGTCGTCCGTGCAATCGTGATTGAGAATGGCGATGGCGCCGTCGAACACCGACGCGGGCAGCAATGCGCGCAACTCCTGCGGCGTCAGCGCACGATGCGTGCCGGTCGCGATCAATAGGAGAATATCCGTTATCCCCCCCTTGCGCAGCGCCTGCACGATCGGCTCCAGAATGCCGGATGCGCCCCGATAGGGCACCGGCCGCGTGTTGTCGCTAACTACGACAACCGCCTGCGGACGGGGGACGGCGCGCGTCTTCGCCCGTGCGATTTCCTCCAGCGCCGCAGCGCCCATGGGATGCCGCAGGGCGTCGCGGATGGCCGCGCCGGGCTGCGGCAAAGGCGGGTCGTCCGGCATGGCGAGCCGCTCCGCCGCGGCCGGCAGACGCAGGCGCAGCGTTTCGTCGCCGTATTCCAATTCGCTAACGACCGTTTTCAGCGGGAACCTCCTTTATTCTTCCGGCTCAAATACCTCGTTTTTTTGCTCGTGTCAAGCTTTCAGCGCTTTGACATTGGCCATTCTCGTTGCGGCCTGGCCCCCTGCCGCCTTGTGCGGCAGGAACCGCAGACTGGGCGGAAGTAACGCCTTTTCAACCCGATCTTCCGTTCCCGCGACACAAGGTCGCGGGGGAACGAATCCAAAATATAGCCGTTCACAGTTCGAACTCACGGTTCACGGTTTTTCAGACTTCTTGAGCGCTTTCCTTTTCCTAAACCGTGAACTATGAACCGTGAACTCTTACTCCAAAATTATACAGAGCGCCATTAATGTTGCAGCTTGCCTGAAGTAGGTCAGCCATTCCTGGCTGACCTGGTCGGGCAGGAATGCCCGACCTACTGCGGCGACATGCTGCCTTGCCTATGACGCTCTGTATAGAACGGGCGGGAATGGACGGCCATTCTCATTTTGGCCGCCTTGTGTGCGGTCGCGACGCAGCACGACCCTCCAAAACGTTGAATCGCCGTTGTTTTGCGACATGGAGGGACGCGCTCCGTCGCGTCCACCTTGTGAAATCGGTCAAAAATTCGAACGGCCGGAGAATGGCTGTCGAGTGTTGACAGGCGGCGCGCAATTGTGTTTGTCTCTCCTCCGTTGCGAAACGACAGGGGCGGCGTTCGAGGACGGGCGTGTCGTGCGGGCCGTCGCGCCCGGACGGCCGGATCGACAAAGGATAGGGGACAGCGCATGACGACAAAAGACGGCGGAACGAAAATCTATACCGTGCCCGCGGAGGAGGTGGCGGCGACGGATTACCGGGTGTCCGTTGACGGTCGACCGGTCTTTACCCACGCGGCGCGGGTGTCGGCCTTTCCCGTCAACGAGTACTGTCCGGACCATCAGCGACCGCTCGAACAAACGGAAATCGCCTCGTTCGCGTCTTGGGATCAGGCGGCGCCCGTCGCGATCGAAATCGTCAGCCGCATTCCGGTGGATGCCGTACGTGTCCGGCCGAGCGCCGCCGCCATCGTGCCCGAGGTCGCGGGCGATACGATCCGTTTCGCGCTGGAGCGGCCCGGTCAATACACGGTGGAGATCAACGGCGTGCATCGGGCCCTCCATCTCTTTGCCAATCCGCCGGAAACGGCGATCCCGGACGCGAACTCGCCGGACGTGCTCTATTTCGGGCCGGGCGTGCATTGCGCGGGCCTGATCCGCATGCGTAGCGGACAGACGGTATATCTGGCGGCCGGCGCCGTGGTGTACGGCGCGATCCTCGCCGAACACGTCCGGGACGCCGTGATCGCCGGACGCGGCATTCTGGACGGCTCCAAGTTCGCGCGCGAGGATCTGACCGGACTCGTTACGCTCTACGATTGCGAAAACATCCGCATGGACGGCATAACGCTGCGCGACGCCGGCGTGTTTACGGTGATGCCCATGAATTGTCGCGAGCTGCACATGCGCAATATCAAGATCGTCGGCAACTGGCGCTACAACAGCGACGGCGTCGATTTCGCCAACTGCGCGCATTGCAGCGTCGAAGACTCTTTCATCCGCACTTTCGACGATTCGATTTGCGTCAAGGGCTATGCGAGTTTCGGTCCGTTTCTGTATCACTTGCGCATGGCGGGGAATGTCATGGACGATCGCTTCACGGCCTACGGTCAGGCGGGAACCTTCGCCGCTTTACAGGATCGATTCGGCCTGTATCCTTCCGGCGCGGCGGCCTGTCGCGACATTCGGGTGCGGCGCTGCGTGATCTGGTGCGACTGGGGCCGACCCCTGGAGCTGGGCGCCGAGACGGTGGCCGAGGAGATGAGCGATCTGCTGTTCGAGGATTGCGATCTGATCCACACTCCGCTGGTCGCCATGAGCATTCAGAACTGCGACCGGGCCCGCTGTCGCAACATCGTGTATCGCGACATCCGCGTCGAAATGGACGACCAGCCGTTCCGGCCCGTCATAACCAAGGTGCGCGAACCGCCGGACGACGCGGCGCGCGGCGGCTTTCTGCCGGGTCTGATCAAGCTGGCGAATCAGGTGGGCTATGTGACCTACGACGCCGTGCGCGGACACATCGAGGATATTCTCTTCGAGAACATCGCGGTCACGGCCCCGTCCATGCCGCGTTCGAGCTTGATCGGATACGACGCCGAGCATCTCGTCCAGCGGGTGCTCGTCAAGAATCTGCGCCTGAACGGCCAGCCGGTTGAAGATTTAGCCGGTGGCGGATTCACGATGAACGAATTTGTCCGCGACATTGTCGTTGAAAAATGACCAGGAGTCATACGATGACTGATCCTCCTCCCGGCACGCTTCCGAACGTGGTGGTTATGGTCGTTCACGATCTGGGCGACTATCTGGGCTGCTACGGACGCAAGGCCGTGACGCCCAACCTCGATCGCCTGCCCGAGGCGGAGGTGGAGATCTGGCCGGCCTGGATGGATACGCCGGGGCTGCGCTACGATCTGGCCGGCTTCACGGGCGAAGTCAACAACATGGATCGCGGAATCGGGACGATTCTCGCTGCGCTGCGCACGCATGGTTTCGCAGACGATACGCTGGTGGTCTTCACCACCGATCACGGCATCGATTTTCCGCGCGCCAAGGGAACGCTGTACGATGCCGGCATTCGTACCGCCCTGCTGATGCGTCTGCCGGGCGGAGCGCGGGCCGGCACGACGGTGGGCGGTCTGAGCAGTCATGTGGATATCCTGCCGACCTTGCTCGACTACTGCGACGCGCCCGGCGCGGCCGAGATGCAGGGGACTTCGCTGCGACCGCTGATCGAAGGCCGCCGCGCGGCGGTTCACGACCAGATCTTCGCCGAGGAAAGTACGCTGCCCAACAACGTGATGCGCGCCGTTCGAACGGAACGCTACAAGCTGATTCGCAATTTCAGTCGCGGTCGGCGCTCCCATGTGGGAGTCTGCGCGGGAGGCCGCACCGAAATCGATACCGGCGACTTTTACTTTGCGGATCGGCCCGCCTACGAGTTGTACGATGTCGCGGCGGATCCGGCGGAATCATGCAACCTCAGCGGTTCGCCGCAGTGCCGCGAGGAGGAATCCCGCCTGCGCGGGGAACTGGAGCGCTGGATGAAGGAAACCGACGATCCGGCCCCGAGCGGCTCTATACGGCGACCGCCCGACGAGTTCGAGCGCTTCCGCAAGGCCCACAGTCAGTCGCTTAATCGGCATACGCAGCCGTTCTGGCTGGAAGAGTAGGGGAGGGAAACATGCGTGGAACCATGGCGCTGCGGACGGGCCTTTGGGTCTGCCTGTCGTTTCAGGCCGCCGGGGCGGCGGAAAACAAGGAAAGGAATAGGGGTGTTATGCGTGATGGCGATTCCGATGTTCCCGCGGCGCGTCCGCTGCCGGGTGTCCTGCAGCCGTTACTGCCCGGCGAGATTCGGTTGAACGGCGAACTGGGGCGGCGGATGACGCTGACGGTGCAGAAGAATCTGGCGGCGCTCGATTTCGAGCGCGATTTTCTGCGCCATTTCCAGGAGCGCGTGCCCTATCCCCGCGACGAGAAGGCGAAGAAAGCGTTTCTCAAGCAGGGCCGCATGTTGTTCAACGGACTCGGCGAGACGCTGGATGCACTGGTCTTTTTCGCGGCCTACAGCGGCGATGCCGCCATCGTGGCCTTGAAGGATCGTCTTTTCAACGCGATTTTGGCGACCCAGGAAAAGGACGGCTACATCGGGCAGTTCGCGGTCGAACCGCAGAACCGGCAACTGCCGACGGATTTCGCCTTTGAAGACGGCTCCTATTTGGCGCTGGCCCTGGCCAATCATGCGCTCTATTTCAAGGACCGTCGCTCGCTGGACGCCGCCGCGCGGCTGGTGCGCTGCATGGCCGCCGCCGATCGCGACCGCGCCGACTACCACGAACGGTCCTTTTCCGGAATCGGCTTCTGCGACGCGGCCCTCACGCTGTACCGCATCACGGGCGAGGATGAGTTTCTCGAGATCGCGCGCACAACGCGACTGGGTCCGGGACGCACCTCCAAGGTGCAAAGTCTGCGCGACTGGGTGGACGACCGGCCTTTCCAGCGCGGCTGGCACGATTTACGACAGCAAACGGAGGCGCCCGCCAGGAAAACGCAGGCGGTCATCGACGACGGGACCGCGGAGATGGCCGGCAGGGAAAAGCGCCTGATCTGGCATGTCTATCGTCATCTGGAACGGATGACCGTGCAGATGCAGTTGCATCGCGTCGATCCGGACGAACGCTACCTGCGCATGACGCGCATGATCGCCGCCGCTCTGTTGCGGCGCGAACACTCGGGACTGGCCGTCACCGGCGGCATGGGCCGTCACGAGGGCTGGTGCGAGGATCAGGACTGCGGCCACGGTCTCGGGGAAACCTGCGCTTCGGGGGCCACCATCTATTATCTCCAGGAACTGATCAACCTCGACTCCGATTTGCGCTACGGGGACGTCATGGAGCGAGTGATCTACAATCAGCTTTTCGCCGCCCAGGCGCCGGCCGGTCGCCAACTGCGCTATTTTACCCCGGCCAGCGGAAAACGCGAATACTACAAGCCCGACATCTTCTGCTGTCCCGGCAACTATCGCCGGGCGCTGTCGCGTCTGCCGCAGTCCGTTTTCTACCGGTTCCGGGACGGCATCGCCGTGAATCTCTTCAACGCCTGCGAGGCGCAGATACGGCTGAGCGCGGATCTGACCGTGAAGCTGAGTCAAAAGACGCGCTATCCTTCCGACGGCCGCATCGAAATCAGGGTTTCCGCTTCCCGGCCGGCCGATTTCCCGCTGCGGCTGCGGACGCCGCGCTGGTGCCGGGAACCGCGCATCACGCTCAACGGTCAACCGGCGTCAAGTACGATACGGCGCACCTGGGGTTTGGACGATCAGCTCGTGCTGGACTTTCCCATGCCGTGGCGCTTTGTACGCGGTCGCGACTTGCAGGCCGGGCGCGCGGCGCTGATGCGCGGACCGCTGGTGTTCACCCTGTCGCGCGTGGGCAACGGTCTGCCGGAAAACCTGGTTCTGCGCGACATCGTTCTCGACCCCGCCTCGGTGGAAGGCCCCGTCGCCGACCGCTCCATCCGACCGGACGGACTGGCCTGCCATGTGCGGGGCTGGAGTCCCGGCCGCCCCGTCGACGAAGCCCCGGATCTGCGCCTGAAGTTCACCGAGTACCCCGATCCGGACGGCGAGGAAATCTATTTTCGACTGTCGAACGCGGACGCGTCCGTCGAGGATGAATGGCTGTGACAAGCCCTGAAATAAGCGAGGTTTTCGTCGCGAGAGTGCGCAAACGTCTGTGGATGCAGCGCTGGAGGCGGGGCGCGCGATTCTCGCATATTGAAATATGGGTGAAATG
>CAZYAW010000269.1:0-17309 GCA_964646045.1 uncultured Victivallales bacterium
TTCGATTTGGCGCGCGAGTGCAACAGCCGCCTCGACCGCGGCGAGATCGCGGCGGCGCAGGCGGCCGGCCTTCTGGCGCAACTGGACGACATGGACCGCGTGCTCGGCTTCCTCAATGCCGATAGCGCCGCCGATGCGCCGGACGAAGAAACACAGACCCTGATCCGTTTGCGTCAGGAGGCGCGCGCGGCCCGCCAATGGGCGGAGGCCGACCGCCTGCGCGACGAAATCGCGCAACGCGGCTGGGTTCTCAAGGATACTCCGAACGGGGTCAAAGCCGTGCGCGGCGGGGCGGAGAAACGGCCATGAGCGAACGAGGCCGCTTTCTTACTTTCGAGGGGCCGGACGGCTCGGGCAAGTCCACCCAGGCCGCCCGCCTGGTCGCCCGCCTGACGGCCGCCGGACACAGCGTTTTGCACACGCGCGAGCCGGGCGGAACGACGACGGGCGATATGATTCGACAGCTTGTGCAACACACGCCCTCGCAGGAAGATCTGTGCGCGGAAGCGGAAATCCTGTTGTTCGCCGCCAGTCGCGCACAACTGACGCGTGCGGTGATTCTGCCCGCCCTGGCCCGCGGCCAGTGGGTCGTTTGCGACCGGTATGCCGACTCCACCGCCGTCTATCAGGGCTACGGGCACGGCGCGGATCTGGAGGAGATCGCGTGCGTCAATCGGATGGCCACGGCCCGTACCGAGCCGGATTTGACACTGCTGATCGATGTCGGCCCGGACGTGAGCCGTCAACGACTGGCGGCCCGTAGCGGCGAGCCAAGCTACGACCGCATGGAAAATCAGGCGGCGGAATTTCATGAACGGGTGCGCAACGGCTACCGGGAATGGGCGCGGCGCTTTCCGGAACGCATGGTGACGATCGACGGCGAAGGCCCGGCCGATCTCGTCGAACGCGCCGTGTGGGAAACGGTGCAAGCGAGGCTGCCATGACCGAGCAGGAGGCCTTCGAACTGTTTCGCAACGGATGGCATCGTCGGCGCCTGGCCCAGGCCTACGTGCTGATCGGTTCGCTGCAAGGCGCGGCTCTGGCGCTGGCCCGGCGCGTTCTCGGCCTGCTCTTCTGCGAAGAAGCCGAGCCGCCCTGCGGTCGTTGTCGGGGCTGTCGGCAGGCGCAGGCGCGCACCCATCCCGATCTGATCTGGATGGAGCCCGAAAAGACGTCGCGGATTATCGGGGTCGAGTCCGTGCGGGATCTGCTGCGGCACATGGCGCAAAGCTCCTTCAGCGGCGGCTGGAAGGCGGCCGTTTTGTACGCCGCCGACCGACTCAACGCCAGTTCGAGCAACGCCTTTCTGAAACTGCTCGAGGAACCGCCGCCGCAAACGCTCTTTTTGCTGCTGACCGACAGTCCCCAGTTTCTGCTGCCCACCGTGATTTCGCGCTGTCAGCGGGTCGCGATCACGGGCGACAGCGCCCGCCTGCCCGCCGCGTGGCGCGAGCAGGCGATGAGCATTCTGCAAGACGCCGGCAAGGTCGGCCCCATTACGGCCATGGCCCTGGCGCAACGGATGATGCGGCTGCTGGGCGAAATCAAGGAACAGGTGGCCGGCGAAGTCCGCGAGGAATCCGGGCAGTCCGATGTCGATGACGAAAAGTCGACGCTTGACGCCCGTGTGAACGCGCGCTACAAGGAGCTGCGCAAGGAAGTAATTCTGCTGGCGCTGTCCTGGTACCGCGACATTTTACTGACGGCGGCCGGTGTGACGGACGAGGGGGTTTTCGAGCATGGCGATTGTCGCGAGGCCATCGTCCGCAAAGCCGCCTCGCTGACTCCGGTCCAGGCGCAGGAGAACGTGCGCATCGTGGAGAACATGAACCGTCTGCTGGAAAGAAACGTGTCCGAAGGCATGGCGTTGGCCCTTTCGTTTGGCGCCTTGCGCTGACGGACGCGGCGGACCGGCGCCCGATACCGGCAAGCGGCGCGTGCGTCGCGCGACCGGCCTGACCGCGCCCGCGGCGGGCATCGGCGGGCGGGGGCGGCACGCATAAGATTTTGCAAGAGGAGCGGGAGTAGCGGAAATGAGCCAAATCGCGCGTATGGAAACGGACGACGGATTTGTGGCGCACTGTCGCGTGCCGCCCGAACTGGCCGTTCACGAAGGCGATCTTTGCGTCTTCGAGGCCGATCGCATCATGGACTACGGGTGTGTGACACGGCTGGTCGAACACAACGAAGCGGGCGGTCGCCTGCCGGGCGGCAAGGCGCTGCGGTGCGCCACGCTCATGGATCAGGCCAAGGCCAAGGAAAACGCCGTGATGAGCAAAATGGCGCGCGACACCTGCGCGGCCAAGGCCGCCGCCGCGCGGCTGACCTTGCGTTTTGTACGAGTCCGCTACAGTTTCGACCGCCAATGCCTGATGATCACCTATGGGGCCGAGGAGCGGCCCGACGTCAAGGAACTGGCGAAAGCCATCGGCTCCGAACTCAACACGCGCGTGGCCATGACCCAGATCGGCGTACGCGACGAGGCGGCCGTCCTTGGCGGACTGGGCCCCTGCGGACGCCATCTCTGTTGCGCCACCTGGCTGCGCGGTTTCGATTCCGTCAATGTCCGCATGGCCAAGACGCAGGGGCTGTCGCTCAACCCCGGCGCCATCAGCGGCATGTGCGGTCGCCTGAAGTGCTGTCTGCGCTACGAGTACGATCAGTATCGGCAGATGGAACGGCGGGTCCCTCCCGACCATTGTCTCGTGGAATGTCCCGAGGGACGCGGCCGGGTCTGCGCCCGCAATCTGCTGCGCGAAAAAGTGCGCGTGCGACTGGAAAACGACCGCATCGTGGAATGCGCGGCGGGGGACGTCAAAAAAGTGTCCGGCGAAAAACGCAGGAAAAGCAAAACGGAACTGGGAACGAGCGCGCGCGCAAAGGCGCCGCGCGGCGGCCCGCCGGCGGAACGGTCCGCCGGCGGACGGGCGAAGGGCGGGAAGGAGAACCCATCATGAACATTCTTGTGCTGAACGGACCCAATCTTCAGTTGCTGGGCGAACGCGAACCGCATATCTACGGGGCGACTGCGCTGCCGGAAATCATGGAGCGCGTGGTCGCGCGCGGCCGGGCGCTGGGCGTCGCCGTGGAGACCTTCCAGAGCAACGAGGAGGGCGCGCTGGTCTCGCGCATTGGCGAAAGCCGCGGCCGCTGCGACGGGCTGTTGATCAATCCGGCCGCCTACACGCATACCAGTGTCGCCTTGCGCGACGCCATCGCGGCCAGCGGTCTGCCCTGCGTCGAGGTGCATCTTTCCAATCCGGCCGCCCGCGAATCGTTTCGTCATACCAGTTATACGGCGCCCGTCTGCATCGCGCACCTGGCGGGCTTTGGCGGCTACGGCTACGAGCTGGCGCTGGAGGGACTCGTTCACTATCTCAAGGAAAAACATAACGGAAAGGAAGCGCAGTCATGAGTTTTTCGCACCGAGTATTCCGTCTGCTGGCGCTGGCGGCGCTGTTGCTGGCCGGAGTCGCCCTGCTGGGCATGGCCGCGTCCGACGCCAATTGGCAGCCTTTTCTGCTGGCCATCGCCGCGAACCGCTACACGGCGCTGGCCGTCGGGGGCGGTCTGATCGTTCTGGCCCTGCTCTTCGCGGTCAGCGGATGGCACCGCAAAAGTCGCGGGCGCTTCCTTTCCTTCGACAACGAGGGCGGGCGCGTCAACATCAGCACGGAGGCCATTGCCGACTATCTGGGGCGTCTCGAACAGGAATTCCCCACCGTGATCCGCATGAAAATCCGGGTGGTTCCATTGCGCGGCGCGCTCGACATCGTCATGGACATTCGCGTCAAGGCCGATCCGCAAATCCACGAAATTTGCGAAACCCTCCAGAAACGGGCGCGCGAGAGCCTGGCCAACGGACTCGGCATACAGGACGTGCGCCGCGTCGAAGTGAGCGTCAACGAGATCAACTCCGAACGGCAGGGCTGAACCATGAATACCGCCGCAACATGCCGTCCCGCCGGCGCCGCAGCGGCGCCCTGGCCGCTGCCGCTGGCGGTGGTCGGCTCGATTGCCCTGGATACGGTCGAAACCCCGCGCGAACGCCGTGAAAACCTGCTGGGCGGCAGCGTCAGCTACGCCTGCGCGGCCGCCTCCTATTTTGTGCGCAACGGCATGGTGGGCGTGGTCGGCGAAGATTTTCCCGCCGCCTATGAAGACCTCTACCGGCGCATGGACATCGACCTCGCGGGACTGCAGAAAAAACCGGGCAAAACCTTCCGATGGACCGGCGTGTACGAACGCAACATGAACGTGCGGCGCACTCTGGCCACGGAACTGAATGTGTTCGAGTCCTTTTCGCCCGACTTGCCCGCCGCCTGCCGGCAGGCGCCGTTTATTCTGCTGGGCAACATTTCGCCGGAGCTGCAGCTTCACGTGCTGGCGCAGGCGCAGGGCGCGCCTTTTGTGGCGACCGACACCATGGATTTGTGGATCCGCGCGGCGCGCGAGGACCTGATGCGCGTCATTGCCCGCTCCAGTCTGCTGACGTTGAACGACGAGGAAGCGCGGCTGCTGACCGGTTGCGAGTCGCTGGACGAGACGATCCATACCCTGCTGGCGTGGGGGCCCGGGCTCGTCATCGTCAAGCGCGGCGAATACGGGGCCGTGCTGGGTTCGGCCGCCGGCCGCATCGACATTCCGGCGTTCGCCGTGGCGGACGTGGTGGATCCCACCGGCGCCGGGGACTCGTTCGCCGGCGCGCTGATGGGCCGGCTGGCGGCGGCGGGCGACACCCGCCCCTCCCTCGCCGCGCTGCGTCAGGCCCTGCTGTACGGCAGCGCGGTCGCCTCCTTCAATGTCGAGGGCTTCAGTCTGGACACGCTGGCGCATCTGACGCGGGAACGCATCGAGGCGCGTTATCGCGAACTGGCGGCGCGGACGGCGGAGCCGTAAAATTCGGCAAATTCCCGAACGGATTGAACAGCGTCGAGGGTTCCGGCGCCTCGTCGGTCGCCGTGCCCCCGTATCCCGCCATGCTGTTCTTCTCGTGTTCGTGGTCGTGACAGTACAGACACAGCAGCTCCCAGTTGCTGCCGTCGGCCGGGTTGTGGTTGTGATCGTGGTCCCGGTGATGTACGGTCAGCTCCCGCAAGCGCGCGCCCTCGAACGTACGTCCGCAGGACGCGCACAGATGCGGAAACATCTGCAACGCGCGTTCCCGGTAGCCGCGCTGACGCAGCGCCTTGTCGCGCCGCAGCTCGGCTTCCAGTCGCGCGCGTCGATCCGCATCCGCCGGTTTACCGCCTCCTGTCGCCATCGTTATTCTCCCGAAACTCCTGTAAAACCTTGATCTCGCAGAAGTGGCACGGGCATCTTGCCCGTGTTATTTGGACAAGCCTTCCATAACGTGGCACGGGCATCTTGCCCGTGTTATTTGGACAAGCCTTCCATTACGTGGCACGGGCATCTTGCCCGTGTTATTTGGACAAGCCTTCCATAACGTGAGCGGTTTTGCAAAGCCCGCTCCTGTACAAGCGCCGTTCACCAGTTTTGGTAGGCCGCGGCGCCCTGCTGCATCACGTCCCGGCGACCCTCGCGAGTCAGCGTCTTTCCTTTCTCGTCCAGAATCAGCAACGTCGGGATGCCGCGAATACCGAAAAATTTCGGCAGTTCCTCGCGCTGGGCCGCATCGAAAGCCACATGCAGGCCCGGCATATTGTATTCCGCAATATAGCCTTGCATTGCCTCGTCGTTTTCGTCGCGGGACACGAAGACCAGCTCGAACGGGTGTCCCGCCGCTCGCATTTTCCCGTAGTTTTCGGCCAAAACAGGGGTGAACGCCCGACAGGGCGGACACCATGCCGCGGAAAAATAGAGACCGATTTTACGGCCCCGCAAGGTGTCGACCGATACCGTACGGCCTTGCGCATCGCGCAAACTGTCGCCGAACAACTTCGCCAGAGAATTTTCCGGATCCAATGGCACAACGTCCTTTTCGCGTGCGGAACACGAACTCCACAACGCCGCGCCAATGACCAGCAAGGCGCCGACGGCCAGACTGCTTGCATACGATTTTTTCATTTTGCATCCTCCTCTTTTGCGTCGTTCTTCACGGCCGGTTGCTAAAATCGAGAGGCCTCTCTTTTATTCATCCCGTGGTCCAAAAGGTTCAGATCGGTGTCGCATGCCATGACGGCCTGGCGTTTGTCGCTGCGCAAACATACCCGAACTCGAGCAAACACAGCAACAGTATGCGAAAACGGTACAAAAGTCAACTATGTTCGCAAAATTCGGAGACAAGTATGAACTGGACGTTCGGTGCGCAATTGTGGTTGTATGTCCGCCAGAAGGGAAAACGCATGAAATTCAGATTTCGCGCCGGTCGGCGGACCGTGTCCGCGCCGGCCGCGCCCGTACAGACGGCGGACGACGCCTGTTATCGGGAGCTCTCGGACATTGACCTCAACGGCAACTACCGGGTGGCCGTGCTGGAAATGGACGACGACGAGATCCGCTCGCGTACGCCGGACGGTCTGCAGGCGCGCGTCCAGCGCGCGGATGTCGAATATGTCGTCTGCAGAGTCTATGTCGGCAACGGTCAACTGGAGGCCCAACTGCGCACGGGTCGGCGCATCCCGCTGATCCGCTTCACCAAAACGCTCTCCGACCGCTTCCAGGCCGCCGCAGAGACCGTCAACCAACGGCTCGGTCGCCGCCCGACGCACGATGCGCGCGAAAAAGAGGGGCTGGCGGACGGACCGGCGGACAAAAAATTCTCGTACCGTTGCCCGAACTGCGACTATCCCCTGTTGCACCAGGGCGATGTCTGTCCGAAATGCGTCAATATGCGGTCGGTCCTGCTGCGTCTGGCCCGCTATGTCGTACCCTACTGGAAGGAGGCCGTGCTGGGCTTGCTGCTGGCCCTGCTGCTGGCGGCCATCCAGATGATGCCCGGCGTACTGCTGCAGCGCCTGATCGACGGTCCCTTGCGCGTCCCGCCGACATCGTCGCCGGCCGATGCCGATCGGCCGGCCGAACAGCGCCTTGCGTTGTCCGAGCCGGTCGCGGCCGCCGACCGACACGCGGTCGGCCCGGCCCGGCCACGCAGCGGCGGAGAGCGCGACCGCCCGACGTCCGCCGAGATCCCGGACGCGACGCGGGCCGACCGGCTTGTGCGCGTCGCCCTGCTGGTAGCCGCGCTGCTGCTGGCGTTCGTTCTGCGTTCCGTCACGATTTGGGCGCGCACCAATATTATGGGCAGGCTCGGCGCCAAGCTGATGCACGATATTCGCGCCCACCTCTACCGGGCGCTGCAGCGCCTGAGCCTTTCCTTCTACGACAGCGAACACAGCGGGCGGATCATGTCGCGCGTCAACGAGGACACCAACGTGCTGCGCAATTTCGTGGCCCAGGGCTTTCAGCAGCTCATCGTGCATGTTTTGACCATCCTGGTTCTTTGCGCGGTGATGTTCTGGTTTCACTGGCGCCTGGCCCTGCTGACGCTGCTGCCCATGCCGCTGATGGTGGTCGGAACCTACATTTTCGCCCAAAAGGCCCGCAACGTCTACCGTCGCATCCGACGCAAATCGGCCAACCTGCTCAAAGCGGTACAGGAAAGCGTGGCGGGCGTGTACGTCGTCAAGTCCTTTGCCCAGGAGGAGCGCGAGATCGACTCCTTCGGCGTCGACAACCGCGCCCACCGCGACACGACCATGGAGTCGGTGAAACTGCTGAGCCTTTTTCAGCCTTCGATCGTCTTTCTGGCGGGCGTCGGCATGCTGTCCATCTATTCGTACGGCAGCTATCTGGTGATTGGCGGCGAACTGAGTGTCGGCGTACTCGTGATGTTCAACGCTTTTCTGGCTCAATTTTTCGCGCCCATCCAGCAACTGTCGCAACTGACCGACACCTTTCAGCGGGCGGCCGTTTCCGGCGAGCGGGTGTTCAGCGTGATTGACACGCCCACCGAAGTCGCCGACGCCGCCCATGCCCGGTCGCTGGGGCGGGTAGCCGGCCGGGTGCAGTTTCAGAACGTCGATTTTTCCTACCAGCGCGGCGAGCCCGTTCTCAGAAACATCGACATGGACGTGCAGTCCGGCGAAATCATCGGCCTGGTCGGTCAGACCGGATCGGGGAAGAGTACGATCGTCAAGCTGCTGGCTCGCTTCTACGACCCCGTCGGGGGCCGCATCATGGTGGACGGCCACGATCTGCGCGAGCTGAAAACCGGGGATTTGCGTCGGAACATCGGCATGGTTCTGCAGGAAACCTTCCTGTTTACCGGCACGCTGCGCGAGAACATCGCCTATGGCAATCCGGAAGCCGATCTGGACCGCATCATCGAGGCGGCCCGGGCGGCCAACGCGCACGAATTCATCATGGACCTGCCCGACGCCTACGACACGGCCGTCGGCGAGCGCGGGGTAGGGCTTTCGGGAGGCGAGAAACAGCGCATCGCCATCGCGCGGGCCATCCTCAAGGACCCGGCCATTCTAATCCTCGACGAGGCCACCTCGTCCGTCGACACCGCGACCGAGGCCATGATTCAGGAGGCGCTGAACCGACTCATGAAAGGGCGCACCACCTTCGCCATCGCCCACCGTCTTTCCACTCTGCAAAACGCCGACCGGCTGATCGTGCTGCAAAAGGGCCGGATCATAGAAACCGGAACCCACGGGGAACTGCTGCGCAAGGAAACCGGCCTATACCGGACGCTGGTCGAAATTCAGGACTTGCTGTCCAAACAGAAGACAACGACCGCGCCGCCGCCGAAACACAACTGAAAAGGTGCCCGCGATGAACGAAAACTCCACCACCGCCGCCCGCGCGCTGTCCATCGCGGAGCGCCGCTATTGCGACTTCGACGCCGCCGCCGACCGGGTCGAAATTCGCCGCCGCGCGGGAAAGAGCCACCTGCAAGTGAAGGTCAACGGGCGGGAATTCGAGGCGGCCCGCGTCACCAGCGCCTTCCCGCTTTCCGCTCGTCTCCAGCGGGTCGCGTTTTTCGACCCGCAGGGAGAGGAAATCGGCTGCCTCAAGAACACCGCCAAACTCGACGCTTCGTCGCTGCGCCTCTTGCGGGACGAGCTGGACAAGGCCTATTTCATGCCGAAAATCGAGGCGATCATGGAGATCAACGACTATCTGGACATCGAATACTGGCGGGTGCGGACGAATCGCGGCGAACGCTCCTTCGAAGTGCGCCAGCCGCGCCGCAACATCCGCAGTCTCGGTCCGCACAAAATGGTGATCAGAGATGTCGACGGAAACCGTTACGTCATAAGAGACTGGCGCCAACTGGAACGAAAAAGCCTGAGCCTGCTGATGCGCCATTTATAGGGCCGCAAGGCGGATTTGACGGAACGATGAAAGAATCCCGGAAGGTCTGGGCCCTGCCACGGGAGGACGGCTTGGCATACGCCGATTTCTCGACGGAAATCGCACCAAACCCCGTGATCTGCCCAGCGTCCCCGCTCGTCCTAAAATAAGCGAGTTTTCCTGCGGCGAACACACCATCGCCAACGGTGGCGCGACTTGCGGCCGGTGACCCGCTTCACCCATGTTTCAATATGCGAGAACCGGATTCCCGACGGTTTGAATCGCCGCGCAGGATTGCGGGAAGCGACGGGAGACAGACCGGTACGAGACCGTGTACGGGGGCATGGCCGCGCCGGCGTGAAAAGACTTGCTGTTGCAACGCCCTTTTGCTATCGAACAACGGGAAAGAGGAAGGTTGGTATCATGAAAGCAGGCCCATACGCATGTCTCGCACATAAAGAAGTGTGCCATGCAAGATCGGCGCACCGCCTAACGCTGAAAAAGCAACCATCCGACTTGCAAGGTGATTCGGCATTCCAGCATTCCGCATCCCTATGAACGTGAAGAGATTAGATTCCGACAGGAAAATTCTGTGGGGCGCGGCAGCCATCGGGCTGGCCGCGCTGGCGCTCCTGTACCACCGCATCGGCGTTTCGGTCTGGGCGGGTTCCAATCCTTCGATTTATCGCTGGCTCTCCATAATGTGGGGCAGCGAGGCCAATGCGGCGGTCGACTATTCGCACGGCTATATCATCCCGTTTGTCAGCCTGTGGCTGCTCTGGCGCCGGCGCGCCGCGCTGTGCAAGGCGCCGGCACGGCCGCACGGGTTCGGTCCCGTGCTCTGGGCGGCGGCGCTGGGCGCCCACTTCATCGGCCTGCGCTCGCAAATTCCGCACCTCAGCGCCGTCAGTTTTATCGCGGCGCTCTGGGCTCTGGTGTGGACGTTTTTCGGCGCGCAGGCGGCACGCCTGACGTTTTTTCCGCTGCTTTTTCTGCTGTTCGCGGTGCCCGTCGGCTTTCTGGCCCAGGCCACCTTTCCGCTGCGCCTGTTCGGCAGCATAGCGGCGACATCCATTCTGAACGGTTTGGGCGTCGAAACCGCGCGCCGCGGCACGGCCGTGCTCTCCTCGGTCGGCCAGGGCTTCGCGCTGGACGTGGCCGATCCTTGCAGCGGCATTCGTTCGCTGATGACCCTAATGGCGCTGACGGCGGGCTATGCCTATGTCTTTCGTAAACACAACGGCGCGCGCGCCCTGCTCTTCGCCCTGAGTCTGCCCATTGCCGTGATCGCCAATATCGGTCGTATCGTGACGATCGCCCTGGTCGCAGTGCTGCTGGGACAGGAGACCGGCATGAAACTGTATCACGACTATTCCGGCTATCTGGTCTTTCTCATCGCCGTGCTGCTGGTAATGGCCGCCGACAGCGGCCTGACCCGCGTCGCGCGACGGGCGGCTCAAGTTCGCCGTTGGCGGAGAGCAGGCCGCGAACGCATTCAGAAGCCGGAAGGTTCGATATCCAAGGCGGGCAACGAACGGTTGAACCGCGCATGAATCCGGCTTTTTGTGTATTTGCCTTGGATATTGGATATTCCTTTTTTTCTTGTTATTTAGACAGGACAGGTTGATTAAGGCGCTAAGGGGGAAATCGAATGCGTGTACTCGTGGCCACCTCGCACAGCGACCGCTCGGAAACCTGGATGTACCGGCGGTTGCGGAGCATGGGCGTGGATCTGGAAGTTCTGTGCGATCCGGACTCGAACGCCGCCGGCGAACTGCGGGCGGACGGCGTGCCGGTCCACGCGCTGACCTTTCATTCCCGTCTGGACTGGCACGCCGCTCGCGCGATCCGGACTCTTTTGCGCGACGGCGCCTTCGACATTGTCCACGCCTTCAATAAACGAGCGCTCTCGCATGCCATGCTGGCCTCGCGCCGCCTGCCCGTCCAGGTCATGACCTATCGCGGCGTGATCGGCAACTTGAGCCGCTGGAACCCGGAAGCGCGCTGGACCTTTTTCAATCCGCGCCTGGCCGGCATCGTGTGCGTTTGCCATGCGGTGCGCGAGCATCTGGCCGGGATCGGCATCTCGCCCGACAAGTTGCGAACCATTCACAAGGGCCACGATCCCGCGTGGTATCGGCCCGCGCCCCGCGCGGAACTGACCCGCCTGGGCATCCCGCCCGACGCTTTCGTCGCGGGCTGCGCCGGACGCATGAGGGCGCGCAAGGGGCTGACCGCACTGCTCGACGCCGTGGCGCAACTTCCCAGAAACACGGTTCACCTGCTGCTGGTCGGCGCACTGGCCGATCCCGAGGCGGAGCGGAAAATCAGGCGCCACGGATTGCAGGACGTGGTGCACACTCCGGGTTTCCGTCGCGACGCGCCCGCGCTGATGGGCGCCTGCGATATTTTCGTCATGCCTTCGCTGCGGCGCGAAGGCCTGCCGCGCGCCGTCATCGAGGCCATGGCGCAGGGCACGCCGGCCCTGGTGACGCATGTCGGCGGCATGCCGGAAATCGTGCGCGACGGCATCGAGGGCCGCGTGGTCGAGCCCGGCAACGTTACGGCGCTGGCCGAAGCCATCCGCTATATGCGCGAAAATCCCGCCCGCCGCCGCGCCTTCGGGGAAAAAGCCGCCGAACGCATTCGCACCGCCTTCCGCATCGAAGATACCGTGGCGCAAACGGAAAAATTTTATCAGGAGGTCTTGCGACTCCCGGTTCCGGACGCCGACATGCCGTCCGCCGCACGGGAATAGATCGGCATGAGAACACGCGACAAGGAAAAACATGCCGCCCGCGAGACGGAGCTGACGGAGGCGCTGCGCGAGGGAACGCGCATGGCGCTGCGCTATCGGCTGGCGGTGCCGCGCGAGGCCATGCGCGGCGCGGCCGGGACGCGCGCCGGTTCGCAGGCGGGCGTCTCCCTCGATTTCCGCGACTATCGGGACTATGCGCCCGGCGACGATTTGCGCCACATCGACTGGAACGTGTTCGCCCGTACGGAACGCTATATCGTCAAACTCTTCCGCGAAGAGGTCGTACCCCACC
Organism: uncultured Victivallales bacterium; assembly: GCA_964646045.1. Lineage (GTDB taxonomy): Bacteria > Verrucomicrobiota > Kiritimatiellia > UBA8416 > SLMC01 > CAZYAW01. The sequence continues at coordinate 12,315 of CAZYAW010000269.1, forward strand.
TGGATTTACTGCTGGACGTGTCGCAATCGATGGATTTGCCGCAAACCGGCAAGGCGGCCGGGGCGCTGCGCATGACCGGGCTGCTGGCCGGGGCGGCCCGCAATGCGGACTGCGTCTGCAAACTCTGGCATGCCGGCCACGCCTGCGAACCGGCGCCCGAAAGCGCGGGCCGGGGCGCCGGTCCGCTGCGCCCCCCCGCCTTTCGCGCGGTCGGCGCACCCGCGGCCGGACTGGTCGCGGCGGCCGGCGGCTTGAAACGACACGGTCTGCGCGTCCTGATCAGCGATCTGCTCTGGGAGCAGGATCCGATGCGCATCCTCTGGCCGCTGGCCGACCGGGCCGCCTCGCTGCATGTCGTTCAAATCCTGGCCGCCGGCGAGCAATATCCGGAGGATACCGGCAACTTGCGCATTCACGACGTGGAAAGCGGAGCGGAACGCGACTTGTTTGCGGATACCGCCACGCTGGAACGCTACCGTAAGGGCTTGCGTACGCATCAGAACGCCTGGCGCGACGCCTGTCGCCGTTGCGGAGCCCGCTTCGTGGCGCTGATCGCCGAAACCCTGGGACAGGACGGCGCACTGGAACCTTTGCAACGACAGGGCCTGATCGAATAATCGAGACCGCTATGAATACATGGTTCGCTTTTCCCTGGGCGCTGCCGGGTCTGATCGCGCTGCCCGCTCTGCTGGCCGTTTACTGGCTGCGGCGGCGCCATCGGCCGCTTCCGGTCTCCGCCCTGTTTCTCTGGAACTTTGCGCAGCCGCCGCGCAAGGGCGGCGCCCAGATGCGCCGCCTGCCCCTGCCGCCCGTCTTTCTGCTGGAACTGGCCATTCTGATCCTGCTGGTCCTGGCGGCGGCCGATCCGCTGCTGCGGCGCGGCGATGCGCGACGCGAGCTGCTGGTGGTGCTCGACGCCGGCGCCGCCATGCAGGCGCCGGGCGCGGACGGCTCGCCGGCGATCGAGCAGGCGCGCGCGCGTCTGCGCCGCGAATTCCGGGCCGAACCCTGGCGCCGTTTGCGCGTCATCGAGGCGCGCGCCAATCCCGTGCTGCGCGTCGACGCCACCGATGCCGTTCAGGCGGAAGAGCAAATGCGCGGCTTCAAGCCCTGGGCTCCGCATCGCGACCTTTCTCCCGCCCTGGCGCTGGCCGCCCGCCTGGCGGGACCCGCCGACACGATTCTGGTTGCCACCGACCGACCGCCGACCGAACCGCCCGCCGATGCCCGTCTGCGCTGGATCGCGCTGGGCCGGGCCCTGCCCAATCTGGCCATCGTCGACGCCTTGCGCGGCGCGGCCATGGACGGCGGCGAGGTGTGCCTGGCTGAAATCGTCAATTGGAGCGACGAACCGCGGGCGGTCGTCCTGTTTATGGATCAGAACGACCGCTCCGAGCGCGTGGCCGAATTCACGCTCGACGCCGGCGGACGGCAACGCGTGCGACAGCCCGTTCCGGATCCTGAGCGCCCCCTGATTCTGCGCCTGGAACCGGCCGACGACTTCCCGCTCGACAATCAAACGATCCTTTGCCCCGAACCGCGCATGCCAGTGGCGGTGGCCGTACGCACCCGCGCCGAAACTCCGCTGTCCGATCTGCTGCTCAAGGCGCTGGCGGCCGGCGGCCGCGCCGCCTTCGCCGGCACGGACGAAACCGTTCCCTTCATCCCGCAACTGGTCTTTCGCGAGCCGGACGAGGCCGGCCATACGGCCTATCCGCCCTGGACCGTTGTACTGCATCATCCGCCGCAAGCTCGGCCCTTTGCCGGCCCCTTCCTGCGGACCTCTCGTCATCCTCTGATCGAGGAGCTGACGCTCGACGGCGTATTGTGGGGCGCCCGTTCCGACTACAAGCTGCCGGGCACGCCTTTGCTGCTCCTCGCCGACGGCGTCCCCCTGATCGCCGCAGAGCGCGGTCCGGTCCTGCACGTGCAATGGGCGCCGGAGCAGTCCACACTCCAGCGCGGACCCGACTGGCCCATTTTGATCGACAACTTGCTGACCTGGCGCGCGCAGTCGCTGCCGGCCGGGCAGCCGCGCAATCTGCCGCTCGGCGCGCGGGCCGCCTGGGAAAATCCCGCCGGCGCCGACGCCACCGTACGGCGCCCCGACGGCTCCGCCGCGTCCCTGCCGACACGCGACGGCGTCAGCGTCTTCGAACCCGACGAACCGGGCCTGTACCGCATCGAACTGCCGGACGGCCGCCGTTTCGAGACGGCCGTGCATTGGCAGGCCCCGGCCACCTCCGATTTGCGCGCCCGCGCCGCCGGCGAATGGGGCGAAGCGCTGCCGCCGCCAGGGCGCGCTCTCACGCGCCGCTCCTCGGCCTGGTTCCTGTTGCTGGCCGCACTGGCGCTCTTCGCGGGCCATACCGCACTGGTTCTGAAGGGGGTGGGACTATGATCCGGTTGACGGCTCCCGTCTGGCTCGTGCTCGTCCTGCCGCTCTGGCTGTTGTTGCGCAATCGTTTCGCGGAGCGGCCGCTCGGGCGCCGCCTGCGCTGGGCGGCGGCCGCCTGCCTGCTGCTGGCCCTGACCCGACCCGTGATCCGTATTCCGGCCCGCGAAGGGGTCGTGGTGGTCGTGGCCGACCGCAGCGCCTCCATGCCCGCCGACGCCGCCCGTACGCAACAGGAATGGCTGACCCGTCTGGAACAGGCCATGCCCGCGCGGTCGAAACTGGGCGTAGTGGCCTTCGCCGAACGCGCCTCCATTGAACAGGCGCCGCAAGGCGCCGGCTTCGGCGGCTTCGTCGGCCGTCTCGAAGGCCACGCTTCGGACCTGGCCGGAGCCATGGACGCCGCGCTCACGCTCGTCCCGCGCGATTCCGCCGCGCGTTTGCTGGTCATGTCCGACGGACTGCACACCGGCGCGGACCCTCTGGAAGCCGCCATGAGCGCCATGGCGCGCGGCATGGCCGTGGACTATCGCTACCAGCGCCGCGCGCCCCTGGACGACACCGCCATTGTGAGTTTCGAGGTTCCCGCCGCGCCGCGACCCGGCGAACGCGTCGTGCTCACCGCCTGGGTGCGCAGCGCCCCGTCGGCCGGGCCGCTGGCCTATCGCCTGGAAAGAAACGGCCGACCGCTGGCCGCCGGCGAGCGCGCGGTCTCCTCCGGTCTGGAACGCCTGCAGTTTGTCGATACCGTGCCGCCGGCGGGCGTGTTGCGCTATACCCTGACCCTGCCGCCTCGTCCCGACGATCCGATTCCCGAAAACAATACGGCCCAGGCGCTGGCGCGCGTCGAGGAGGAAACCCTGCCCTTGCTCTGTCTCGCGCCGCGTCCCGATTCCGGGCTGGTCGCTCTGCTCCGGCGCGGCGGCGTGCGCGTGGAGGCGCGCCGCCCCGCCGAGTTCGACGGACGTCTCGCCACCCTTTCCGCCTACAGCGGCGTACTGATCGAAAACGTGCCGGCGGCCGCGATCGGGCACGTCGCCCTGGCGGGACTGGCCGCCTGGGTCCATGAACTGGGCGGCGGCGTCATGAAAACCGGCGGCCGCCAGGCCTACGGAACCGGCGGCTATTTCAAGTCGCCGCTCGACGACACTCTGCCCGTCTCCATGGAATTGCGCAAGGAACACCGTAAATTCTCGCTGGCCATCATGATCGTCCTCGACCGCTCGGGCAGTATGGCCATGCCCGTCGGCGGCGGCCGTACGAAAATGGATCTGGCCAATATCGGCAGCGTCCAGGTGCTCGACATGCTGAGCGAGGGCGACTCCCTCGGCGTTCTGGCGGTGGACAGCGAACCCCATGCCATCGTGCCGCTGACGCCCCTGGCCGAGGCGCGCGGTCAACGCGGCCGCATTCTGGGCATTCGCTCGCAAGGGGGCGGCATCTTCGTGTACAGCGGACTGCGCGAAGCGCTTGGCATGCTCAACAAAAGCGCCGCCGGCGCCCGTCACGTCATTCTCTTTGCCGACGCCGCCGACGCCGAGGAACCGGGCGACTATGTCGAACTGCTGCGTCTCGCCCGCGAAGCCAATATCACCTGCAGTGTAGTCGGACTGGGCACGGAACAGGACAGCGACGCCGAATTCCTGCGCGATGTCGCCCGGCGCGGCGGCGGCGAGCTGTATTTTACCGACAATGCGGACGATATTCCCCGTATTTTCGCCCAGGACACCCTGGCCGTCACCCGCCAGGCCTTTGTCGAAGAAGTCACGCCCCTGGCCCCGACCGCCGGCTGGTCCATGCTTTCCGCGCTGCCGATCCACGAACTGCCGCCCGTGGGCGGCTACAACCTGACCTACTTGCGCCCCGGCGCCACCGCCGCCATCCTGACGCAGGACGAATTCAAGGCGCCGGCGCTGGCCTTCTGGCAAAAGGGCGCGGGACGGGCGCTGTGCTTCACCGCCGAAGCCGACGGAGCCGATGCCGGTCCCTTCGCGAATGGACCGCGCGTCGGCGAGTTCTACGCCACCTGCGCGCGCTGGACCACCGGCGAAAGCGAGGCGGGCTCCGAGTTTATCGTGCGATCCAGACTGGAAGACGACGCCTGGATCGTCGACCTGCATCTGGATCCCGACCATCCCGCCCTGCTGAGCGCCGCCGTGCCCGAACTGGCCACCCTGCGTGAACAGGCGGGACAGGAACCGCAACGCGGCGCCGTCCCCTTCCGCTGGAGCGCGCCCTACCGTCTGACCGCCCGCGTACCGCTGCAAGGCCCCGAAACCCTGTTGTCCGCCATCCGCCTGGCGGGGCGTCGTCCCCTTTCGCTGCCGCCGGTTCGCCTGCCCTACAACCCCGAACATCGTCCGCGCGACACCGCCGCCGGCCAGGCGCAACTGCAGCGCCTGGCCCGCGCCACGGGCGGTGTGGAACGCATGGAGCTGGCCGCCATCTGGTCCGCCCTGCGCACCGACCGCGCGCCGCGCGATCTGACCCCGCTCTTCGCCCTGCTGGCCGCGCTGATCTTTCTGGCCGACATTTTCGACCGGCGTACCGGCGCCCTCTCGGCGCGCAAACGCAGCGCCGCCGCGGCGCCCCGCGCCCCG
>CAZYAW010000270.1:0-5656 GCA_964646045.1 uncultured Victivallales bacterium
TCTCTCCGATCATCCGTCGGCGGAGGCGTAGCTCAGTTGGAAGAGCAGCTGACTCTTAATCAGCGGGTCGTGGGTTCGAGCCCCTCCGCCTCTACCGCCCTACCTTTTTTCGCCGGGAGGCGAAAACGCCCCGTAGCCCGCGCAGCGGCCAAGGCGGGCCTCTCTTGATTTGCCTTCATGGCCGCAGTGTCCATCCATATTCCCCCGTCAGCCTTCCAATTTTCGGGTTTCGGGCCGAAAAGTAAGAGGCCGAAGACCGATGGTCTTCGTTATCGGGTTCACGGAACGAAACGGCGTCAGGCGCTCAGCGGATCCAGCCCCAGCGCTTGGAGAAGGGCCAGTAGACCATGAAGGCCGGGCCCACCAGATGTTTTTCCGGCACCGGTCCCCAGTAGCGGCCGTCCAGACTGCTGTCGGCGTTGTCGCCCAACGCGAAATACTGGCCCGCCCCCAACGGGATGGAGTCGTCGGCATCGCGCAGCGCGTGCGTCGAGGTGACACTGGGTCCGCCCCCGTGGCCAATGCCCTGATACTCCGGGTAGCTCGCGTCCGCCAAACGCCGCATGGCGCGGTGACGCGGATCCTGCACCGCCTCGCCGCCGATCAGGAGACGTCCCCCCGCAATCGACAGCTCGTCGCCGGGCACGGCGACCAGCCGCTTAATGTAGTGCGTACCGGGCGGAACCGGCGGCACGATGGGAATGGTGTCGGTGCGAAAGACGATGACCTCGCCGCGCCGCGGACGACGGAAATTCCAGGCCACCTTGTTGACGAAGACATGATCGCCCGAGGTGCGCGAGCCCGACCACAGGATCTGACCCTTGCGCACGAAAGCCTCCTCCTCGAAAAGCGGTTTGACATTGCGCGGCAGAGTGTACGGGCGCTCGCCGACCAGCACCACCTGATTGACGCGCTGCTCCATCGTGGCGCTTTGCGCCGCAGGCCGCGTGAACACGCCCGAGTTGGCGGCCCGCACCACCATGCGCCATTCTCCGGTGGCCGCCCATTTGACGAACTTGAGCGGTATGCGGTCCCAGTGCCCCGGTTCCCCGTTGTCGCGGGTCTGAATGCCGCACAGGGTGGGCTCCATGGAACCGGTCGGAATTTTAAAGGGCTGCACGAAATAGGCGCGCACGCCCATGGCCACCGAGAGAGCCACCACGAGCACCTCGAAATTCTCGCGCAGCCAGGGAAAGGGCCGGGCGGGCGTCAGATCCAGAATGCAACGGTACAGGGCGTCGCCGGCTTTTTCCAGCGTCGCCGCGTCGGCGCCTGCCCGCAGCGCCCCGTTCAAATCGGCTTCCAGACGCGCCAGGCGCCGTCCATCGTCTTCCGATATCTCGTCTTCGCGCGAAAGGCGCAGATGGCGAGCGTGACGGAGCAGATCGCGCGCCATCTTCCGGTTTTTACGTTGCCGACTCCAGGGCCATAGACTCATGCGAACCTCACGAGGTTTTGAGAACGGATATAAACGACTTCTGCGGCACGTTGACGCTGCCGAACTGTTTCATGCGCTTTTTGCCTTCCTTCTGCCGCTTGAGCACCTTTTGCTTGCGTGTGACGTCGCCGCCATACAGTTTGGCGGTGACATCCTTGCGGAAGGCCCGGATGGTTTCGCGCGCCACCACCGATTTGTTGATGACCGCCTGAACGGGAACGGCGAACATGTGCGGCGGAATGGTCTCCTTAAGCGCCTTGCAGATCTGACGGCCGCGCGAAACCGCTTTCGAACGGTGGACCAGGTTGGAAAAAGCGTCCACGGGATCGCCGTTAAGCAAAATGTCGAGCCGCACAATGTCGCTGGTCTGATAGCCGGCGTACTCGTAGTCCATGGAAGAGTAGCCGCGCGTAACGCTCTTGAGCTGATCGTGAAAATCGACGAGAATCTCGTTGAGCGGCAACGTGCAGGTCAGCAGAACGCGCTGATGATCGAGCGATTCCGTATCAATCACTTCGCCGCGGCGATCCATAACCAGCCGCATGATGTCGCCGATATGCTCGTTGCGGCAGATGACGACCGCGCGGATCAGGGGTTCCTCGATCCGCTGGTACTGGGTCGGATCGGGCAGATGGACCGGATTGTCGATCTCGCGCACTTCGCCCGAGCGCATGACCACCTTGTAGATGACGGCGGGGTGCGTGCTGATGATGTCGAGATCGAACTCGCGCCGCAGCCGTTCCTGCACGATTTCCATGTGCAGGAGCCCCAGGAAGCCGCAGCGGAACCCGAAGCCCAGCGCCACCGAACTTTCCGGATGAAACGTGAAAGAGGCGTCGTTCAGCGCCAGTTTCTCGATACTCTGCCGGCACTTGTCGTAGTCCTCGGCGCTGACCGGATAGAGTCCGGCGAAGACCATGGAGCGGACATCCTTGAAGCCCGACAACGCGCGGGTCGCCGGCCGATCGCAAAGCGTAACGGTATCGCCGACGCGCACGTCGGAAGGTTCGCGCACGGTTCCCACCACGTATCCGACCATGCCCGGCGCCAGCGCCGACAGCGGCACGGGCTGCGGACTGAAAAGACCCACTTCCTTGACCTGCGTCTCGACGCCGGTTCCCATGAAGCGGATGCGGTCGTTGGGCTTGAGCGTGCCGTTCACCATGCGCACATAGACGATCACGCCGCGATAGGTGTCGTACATCGAGTCGAAAACCAGCGCCTGCACCGTTTGACAGTCCGCATCGATCGCGGGCGGCGGAATTTTACGCACCACCGCTTCCAGAATGGGTTCAATGCCCGCCCCGGTTTTGGCGCTGATGCGCAAATTGTCGGATGCGTCCACCGCCAGTACGTCCTCGATCTGGCGGCGGGTTTCCTCCGGATCGGCGTTGGGCAGATCGATCTTGTTGATGACCGGAATGATTTCGAGGTTGCGTTCGGCCGCCATGTGCGTGTTCGCCACGGTCTGAGCCTCGACCCCCTGCGCGGCGTCCACCACCAGCAGCGCGCCCTCGCAGGCCGCCATGCTGCGCGATACTTCATAGGCGAAATCCACGTGGCCCGGAGTGTCGATCAGGTTGAACAGATATTCGAGACCGTCCGAGGGCAGCACGTATTTCATTGCCACCGGATGCGATTTGATGGTAATACCGCGTTCCCGTTCCAGATCCATGTCGTCCAGGATCTGATCGCGGAATTCGCGGGCGGCCACCGTCTCGGTGATCTGCAGCATACGGTCGGCCAAAGTCGACTTGCCATGGTCGATATGGGCGATGATACAGAAGTTGCGTATGCGCGACAACGGGATGGAAAGAGAAGATTCTTCATTCATAATCGCAGGGTCATACCGTATTGCGCGCGCGACCGCAAGCGTAAATCGGAAGGACGCTCCATGAAGACACGAATGGTTCTGTGCGTCGGCGCGGCCGGACTGATTCTGGGCGCGGGATGCGGCGACCCCGCCACGCGGGCGGATCCCGTCCGCGCGGCGCAACAGCGGCAGCATCCGCCCCCCGCGCCGCCGGCCCGTATCGACGGCGTCTTCCACGGCCGCTGGCTATGGCGCGGCCGCCCGCTGTACAAGATCGATCATGAAACGGGCCGCCCGCCCGTCGTGACCCCCTATGCGGAGGCGAACGGCCATGCGGTGGTCGACGAGGTGATCGTGGACGGACGCAAACTGACGTTTGCGCAGATCGACTACATTCCGGTCAAGAACGCCGACGCAACCTCGCCACCGTCGGCGCAGACCAACGAACACCCCTCGTCCGTGGTCTTGCGCGTGTCCTTTACCCGTTCCAATACGATGCTGATGGAGAAAAGCGACGCGGACCACACCCTTTCCCTGCTCTTGCGCCGGGACACGCATACATCCGCCGTTGTCCCGCGCGCGACCCTGCCCGAAACACCATGAGGCTCTTGCCAAACCCCTTGCGGAACGGAAATCTCGTCCAATAAACTCGGGCAAGACCTGCCTGCCGCGCCGCGCCGCAAAGAGGGCGCCCGCGCCACTATTGACAGGCCTCGCAATAGACGATTACGGATCCAGAACGGTGCGCAGACACTCGCGCAGTTGGGAAAGAGTGAACGGTTTCTGTATGATGCCGCTCACCGAACGGTCGCCCATTTTCTCGGCGACTTCGGAGGCGCTGTATCCGCTGGACATCACGACCGGCAAATCGGGACTGATTTCCCGCAACGCCACACAGGTTTCCATGCCGCTCATGCGCGGCATGGTCAGATCCAGCAAGGCCAACACGATATCCGTCTTGCGCCGGCGCAAAGCTTCCACCGCCTCGACGCCGTCCTTGGCCGCCACCACTTCGAATCCCAGGCGGCGCAGCATCAGGCTGCCCAGCGTCAACAGCGCGGCCTCGTCGTCCGCCAGCAGAACCGCGCCCCGACCCCGCCACGATTCATCGGCGGCATCGGCGCCGTCGGAGGGCGACACGACAGAGTCTCCGGCGGATTTCATGGCCGGCAATGCGATCCGGAAAAGCGAGCCGGAGCCGGGCTCGCTGTACACCTTGAGCATGCCCCCCAGCGAACGCACAATGCCCATGACGGCCGCCAGCCCCAGCCCGCGCCCGGTCGGCTTCGTAGTGAAGAAAGGCTCGAAGATGCGCGCCCGAGTGGCGGCATCCATGCCCTGTCCCGTATCAGCCACTTCCAAAAACACGTACGGCCCCGCCGGCAGGTTGCTGAGCGGCGCCATGGCGATGAAATCCTCTTCTCCGCACTGGCGAAAACGCGTGGAAACGGTAATTACGCCTTCGCTTTCGCCCATTGCCTGCGACGCATTGATGATCAGATTCATGACGATTTGCCGCATCTGGCTGGGATCGGCTTCAACCGGCGGCAGATCGTCCGCGAGATTCAGTTGCAGGTCGATGCTTTTGGAGATCGAGCTACGCAACAGTTCGGCCATTTCCTCGACAAGTCCCTTGAAATGGACCGGCTCGCATTCGAAAGACGAGCGCCCGGCATAGGCCAGCATTTCCCGGCACAACCCCGCCGCCCGCGTGGCCGCGAGGCGAACGGACTCCATGCTCGAACGCACATCGGCTTCCGTGGCGGAACCATCCAGCGCCAGCTCGGCCTGCCCCAGAATCACCGCCAGAATATTGTTGAAATCGTGCGCGATACCGCCCGCCATCACGCCCAGACTCTCCAGGCGCTGCGTCTGATGAATTTGCCGCTCCAGTTGACGCCTTTCATCTTCCACCCGTTTCTGTTCGGTAATATCGCGCAGATGCTCGACAACGCGCGTCGGTTTGCCGCCTTCGCCGCGCACCGGGTAGGCGCGCACTTCCATCCACAGGTTCAGTTCGGCAACAAAACGCTCCATGCTGGACGGACGGCCTGTTTTCAAAGCCAGCGCGGTGGCACAAGGGCGACAGGGTCGGGTACGGCCGATCAGTTGGTAGCACTTCCGCCCCGTCACCTCGGACGGCGTTTTGCCCAGAAACGTGTAACCGGCCTTATTGTAACGCACTATGCGGTGCTGTTCGTCCTGAACGCCGATAATATCGGGAACCGCGTCAAAGGTCGCCTCCACCAGGGCTAGAGCCTGATCGGTCTCCGCGATTTGGGTGCGCAAGTCGCTCTCCAGTACGGCCCTCTCGAAAGCGTCGCCCAGAATGTCGGCGACAACTTTGACCAGACCGATGCGATCCTCTTCCCAGCGGGTCCGGTTGCGACAGCAATCGAAGCCCA
>CAZYAW010000271.1:0-13981 GCA_964646045.1 uncultured Victivallales bacterium
TTACTAGCGAATCCAACTTCATGGAGTCGAGTTTCAGACTCCAATCCGAACTGGGGCCGACGTTGGAGATTTGCTCCGCCTCGCGGTTTCGCGTCTCATTGTATCGGCCATTGTAGCACGTGTGCAGCCCAGGGCGTAAGGGCCATACTGACTTGACGTCATCCCCACCTTCCTCCCGCTTACACAGGCAGTCTGTTTAGAGTGCTCGCAGGCTCATCACCTGCGGTGGCAACTAAACACAAGGGTTGCGTTCGTTGCAGGACTTAACCTAACACCTCACGGCACGAACTGACGACAGCCATGCAGCACCTGTGCAGCACCTTCGAAAGCTTCCTACCTTTCGGTAAGCGTGCAGCTGCATGTCAAGCCCTGGTAAGGTTCTTCGCGTTGCATCGAATTGAGCCACATGCTCCTCCGCTTGTGCGGGCCCCCGTCAATTTCTTTGAGTTTTAGCCTTGCGGCCGTACTCCCCAGGCGGTGAACTTATCGCGTTAGCTTCGGTACGGGAGGGGTCAATTCCCCCCACACCAAGTTCACACCGTTTATGGTTGGGACTACCAGGGTATCTAATCCTGTTTGCTCCCCCAACTTTCGTGCCTCAGCGTCAGTAACATTCCAGAGAGCCGCCTTCGCCACCGGTGTTCCTCTTGATATCAACGCATTTCACCGCTACACCAAGAATTCCGCTCTCCCCTCCTGTACTCAAGTATCGCAGTTTCGGATGCCATTCCATGGTTAAGCCATGGGCTTTCACATCCGACACACGCTACCGCCTACGCACCCTTTACGCCCAGTAAATCCGAACAACGCTAGCCACCTCTGTATTACCGCGGCTGCTGGCACAGAGTTAGCCGTGGCTTCCTCTTCCGGTACCCTCAAAACATCCGGTTATTAACCGAATGCATTTGTTCCCGAATGACAGGAGTTTACGACTCGAAAGCCTTCATCCTCCACGCAGCGTCGCATTGTCACGCTTCCGCGCATTGCAAATGATCCTCGACTGCAGCCTCCCGTAGGAGTCTGGGCAGTGTCTCAGTCCCAGTGTGGCTGGTCATCCTCTCAGACCAGCTACCCGTAAGCCTTGGTAGGCCATTACCCTACCAACAAGCTGATGGGACGCGGGCTTCTCCTCAAGCGACAGGCCCCGAAAGGTCCCCGCCTTTAGTCCTCCCGACATGCGTCGGGAAACCACATCCGGTATTAGCTGTCGTTTCCAACAGTTATCCCGAACTTAAGGGCAAATTACCCACGTGTTCCTCACCCTTCCGCCACTCTCCACCCGCTATTCTCTCCCGAAGGATTGAACAACAGGCTTCTCGTTCGACTTGCATGCCTAATCCACGCTACCAGCGTTCGTTCTGAGCCAGAATCAAACTCTCAAAAAGATAAATGCTTAAACTCCTGCCGGCAAAGCCGACGGGAATTGTTTGCACTATATCACGAGGTTTAACCCCAACACAAGCCTTACTGAATCGGCGCCGCATCCGTCCGAAGACCGAGCGACAACCGAACCAGCGGGCAAGTCACACCGCTTCGTTCTCGAAGCAGTGTTCCAAGCGAATAATTCCGTTGTCAAAGATCCAGACAAAGCAAAGCCGATCCCTCGCATCCTTCGTTTCCGCAAGACCCGAGGACCGGACTTCACCACCGTATTTCGGTGGCACTCGACCACTCAATAAAATACAAAACAGAAGCTACTCGCTAACGCGATTTTCGTCAACAATTAATTTCATTTTTTTTCATTTATTTTCAGAGACGCAAAAACCCCAATTAAATCGCTGTTTTTTGCACGATACCATCGCCGTATTCGCAACAGATCGCCAAACAGAATATCGCTTCCCCCTTTTTGACGTGCTTTTCCGCATGCGTTTTGGGGTCTAGTGCGTGCCGGCGCCGGTGGCCTCCATGACGCGACCCAGCCACGCTTTCGGCCACGACCGAACACCCTCCTCCGCGTGGTTCTCGTAGCCCTCCGTGTAGATGCCGGACGCGTTGTTCCACAGGCGTTCGAACACCTCAAAGTACTGCGCCACCGGCTCGCGGGCGTTTTGCAACAGCAGATTGGCCTCCAAATTGTAGTTGCCCACATTGCGCCGCGTCCAGTTGGCCGAACCGAGCAGCAGAACATGGCGAGATCGAGCCGCATCGCGGATCGCCATGGCTTTGAGATGAAACTGTTCGCCGCGCGTGGCCGCCCAGCGCACCTGCAGGTCGCCGCCGACGCGACGGGCCGCCGCCATCAGCGCGGCCGCTACGGGCCGATTGGGAACGCCGATCTTCTCGCGACCGAACGCGTCGCGGTTGACATCCAGGATCAGCCGCACGCCGGCGCCACTGCGCACGGCCCGCCGCAGGGCGGCCAAAACAACCCGATCCGACAGATAGAACAGGGCCGCGGCCACTTCGTCGCCGGCCTGGCAGCCGTCCAATTGCCGCACGATCTCGTCGCGTATGGCGCCTTCGCCAAGCCATTGCGCCTGCGGGTCGGCGGGAGCGGGCGTCGACGCGACGGCGTCCGCGAGACGATGCGCCGCCCGCATGACCCGTTCCCAGTCGCTGACGACTTCGTCCGTCGTGCCGGCCTCGTCGGCATACAGTCCGCAGGCGGACCAGTTCCAAACGGCGTGCAAAGATTCCAAAGCGTCCAGCGCCACCGCGCCGGTGACGCTCAGAGCGACATTATCGTGCCATGCGCTGCCCCCGGCCGGATTCCAACTGGTCACCCATAAACGCAGCGCGGCGCCGTCGTCAGCCACCAGCAATTTGCGGTGATTGGCCTTGAAACGCAGCAGGCGCGCCCATTCGCGCGTTGTCAGGAGGTCGCCCCCGCTATCGACCGGATTGAACCACAGCGGCCGATCCAGCCCCGGCAACCCGCGCAGGACGGACGATAGGCGGCGGGCCGGGCGCCCGAAAAGAATGTTCGATTCCGGCAATCGCGACAAATCGGTATACACCAAATGAATGCCGACTGCGGCCATGCGCGCAAAATATTCGGGCGCATGTCGACCATAGAGCCGGTTTACGGGGTCGGTCACTACGAAAACGGGCAGGGCGGGACGGGCCGTCTTGCGGGCGATCAGCGCTTCCGCCAGCTCGCGCGCCAGCGGACGGGGCAACGTGTCGGTTTGCCCGGTCCAGTCGTTCCAGAGAAAAAAGTCCAGCGCAATAAATTGTTCCGCGCCCGCGATGCCGCGCAGAAGATCGTCGAAAATCGTTTGCTCGACCATGCGCTCGCCGCTTTGCGGACAGGCCCCGGTCAGGTCGAACAGCAGCCGGGTCCGCTCCACATCCAGAACACGCGGCGGACCGGCCTGCGCCGTTCCGGGCGGCATGGCTCTTTCGCCGGGCCACGGCGCCCACAAGACAACGCCCAGCACGAGGACGACCGCAATCAGCGCACGCCGGCGACGGGTACGCAAGAGGGCGCGCCAGGGACGGCAAAGTCGGCGGCAGACAGTTCTGATTCTAGGAAACATCGGTGCTCCCGCATTGTAGCCGTTTTAAGGTTCACGGTTTTTCAGATGGCACGTCGCATCAACCCCGAACCGTGAACGCCTACCCGTTATTCAGACGCCGCCTATAGGCTTAATCGGCGAGACCGACGAGAGCGAGGATGCGATCAACCGTTTGCTCCACATCCAGATCGGAACGGTCGATTTGCAGCGGAATGGCGTCGTACAGCGACTGACGATCCGCCAGCGCGCGGCGGATCTTGCGGGCTTTGTCGCCGCCCGCCAGCAACGGACGGGAGCGGTCTTGCGCCAGCCGTTCGAGAATGATTTCCGGAGGCAGCGAGAGGCAGACGACCCGTCCGCCGCTTGCGAAATCGCGCAGATTGCGCGGATCCAGCACAATGCCGCCGCCCGTGCCGATCACTTGCCCGCGCGGCGCCGCCAGCTCGCCGACCAGAGCGCGTTCCATGGCGCGGAAGGCCGCTTCGCCGTCCTGCTCGAATATCTGCGGAATCGTGCGGCCCTGACGCTGCACCAGGATGTCGTCCATGTCGGCGAAGCTCATTCCCAGCCGCGCGGCCAAACGACGACCGACCGTGGTCTTGCCGGTGCCCATGAATCCGACCAGGACAATATTGCGCCGCGTGTCGCCCGCAGCGGCGAGAGACTCGGCGCCGTCCGAAGCCGCCGGCAGCGCGGCCCAGCGATCGGCGGCCTCGGGCGCGGCGAGCCATGCGGCCAGTCGGTCGCGCAAAACGGCCGGTTCCAGAGCGGCCTGCCCCAGTTTGTCGAGATCGGACCACAGGAAGGCCAGATGTTTTTCCCGGGCGACGGGATTCGTGTCGGGGTCCAGACCGTCGATCTCGGTCGCGAACAGCAGATTCAGTTCCGCGTGCCACGCGCCTTTTTGCTCGAAGCGATGTTCCGCCGCCCCCAAAAAGCGACCCGCCTGCGCGGTCAAGCCAAGTTCCTCCGCGATCTCGCGTTGCAGCGCCGCGCGCGCCGGTTCGCCAAACTCGACATGACCGCCGGGCAGGTACGTATTCCGCGCGCCGCTCGTGCGACACAGCAGCACACGCGATCCGCGCACGCAGACCGCGCGCGCCAGAATCTCGATATGGGGCGCGGAGGGCATGACCGGTTCCTAGCGTTTTTCGTCGAGCGGTCCGACCCCGGAATAGACGTTGAAACCGCCATCGATGCACACGGTCACGCCGTGCATGAAACTGCCGGCGTCCGCAAGCAGCATGATGATCGGACCGATCAGTTCGTCCGGGTCGCCGAAGCGGCCCAGGGGCGTATGCGCGACAATGGACTGGCCGCGCTTGGTCAGGGTCTTGTCGTCGGCTTCGAACAGCAGGTAGTGGTTCTGCGTGGTATCGAAGAAACCGGGTGCGATTTCGTTGACGCGAATGTCGGCTTCGGGATAGTCCACCTTGACCTGCACGGCCAGCCAGCGGGTAAAGTTCGTGACGGCGGCCTTGGCGTTGGAGTAACCGGCCACATTGGTCAGCGGCGCCAGGGCGCTCATCGAGGACGTATTGACGATGTTGCCGCGGCCGACCTGCGCGAAATAGGCGCCGAAGATCTGGGACGGCAGGACCGTGCCCTTGTAGTTCAGTTCGAAGACCTTGTCCAGCTCGCCCAGTTCGAGGTCGGTAAACTTGCCGTCGGGCGGCACGCAGGCGCCCTTGCGGTTGCCGCCCGCGCCGTTGATCAGGGCGTCGCAGCGCCCGTAGGCGGCCAGGATCTTGTCGAGCGCCGCTTTCATGCTGTCGGCGTCGAGCACGCTGCAGGCGACGCCCAGCGCTTCGCCCCCGGCCGCCTTGATTTCCTGCGCGGTGGCCTCGACCTTTTCGCCCATAATATCGAGCAGCGCCACCTTGGCCCCGTTCTCGGCCAGCGCCTTGGCAATGGCGCCGTAGAGGACGCCCCCGGCGCCGGTAATGGCCACGACTTTTCCCGAAATATCAAACAAACGAGCCACTTTCAGTTCCATACGATCCCCTGCCCTTCTTCCCGTCCGTATTTGGGCCATGCCCGCCTGCCGGACAGGCTACAGCGTGAATTTGCTTTTGAATTGAGCGAGCGATTCCAAAATGGTGTCGAGATCGCCCGGTTTGTCGCGATCGACCACCAGTTGCAGCGGCGCCGACATGCCCAGGGCGGGCGTGAAGCCGCGACTGGCAATGGCTTTGGCGTACTGCGGACCGGTCTCGTAGTTGACCGCGCCGGTCGGCATCACGATACGATCCTTGTGGCGGGCCCGCGCGAAGGGCGCCAGCAAGTCGCCCACGCCTTTGGGCCCGTGCGAACCGGCCGGAAAGATCTTGAAGGCGTCCGGCTCCAGCCCGTCGTTGCGTTCGAGAAAATAGTTGAGTTCCGTCGGCGTGAAGACCGCCGGCGCCGAGAAGACGTTGGCCGCCCGACAGCGCTTCACGAATTCCACGCCTTCCCCGTATCCGCCCATGACATTGGCCGGGGCCACGACGATGTCGAACCCCATTTCGATGGCCGCGTCCAGCTCGGCGGGATTGATCACGCTGCCAATCCCCAAAAGAAACGGATGGTCGGTCGAGCCCTGCGCCCGTAGGCGCACCAGTTCGCTCATGGCCTCGCGCAGCAGCTCTTCCTCGATGCGGAAAGTGACTTCCGCAATCAGACCGGCCTCGTGAACGGCTTTCATGGTGGTGACCATGTCCTGCGGTTTGCGGATGTGGCTTTTGTTCATCACGACCACGATCCCGCTCTTGCGCATAGCGGCATCGGCTTTCTTTCTGTCCCTGACATATTCGCTCATGCTTCTTCTCCTTCTCCCTCTCGATATTCCCCTTCGCCGGCGAGGAAGC
The DNA here is from genome assembly GCA_964646045.1 of uncultured Victivallales bacterium. Classification (GTDB taxonomy): domain Bacteria; phylum Verrucomicrobiota; class Kiritimatiellia; order UBA8416; family SLMC01; genus CAZYAW01. Next base: position 6,305 of record CAZYAW010000271.1, read on the forward strand.
AGGCCGCTTGCGCGCTCGCCTCGCCGCTTTCGTTTTCGGCTCCGCGCGGGCGGCCGGCCGCCCGCGGATTCAACGCAGGGCGCTGACCCCGCCGCCGGTAGCGGCGCGCTTGACTTCTTTTTCCACGTCGGCCTGCCGCACCATCGTGACGTCGCCCGGCGTCTCCTGCACGCAAATGCCGTGCGCGGCCCCCCACTGGACGGCTTCGGCGGGCTCCCGACCCTGCATGAGAGCGGCCGCCACGCCGGAGGCGAAGGAATCTCCGCCGCCCGTGCGGTCGGCGATTTCCACGCCTTCGCGCACCGTACCCAGGTGTATGCGATCCGCACCCACGTCGAAGAGCACCGCCCCCCAGTTGATGCGGTCGGCGCTCAGCGCGGCGCGCAGTTGCGTGCCGATCAGCTTCAAATTCGGATATTTTTGCGCTACGCGCCGCAGCATTTCCGAATAGGCCTCCAGCCATATCTCGAAAGGCTCGTCCTTGCCCACCTTTTTGCAGTCCTCGCCGAGGGCGTCGCCGAAGTCGCTCTGGTTGCCCACCAGAAAATCGGTCAGCTCCACAATCTGACGATTCTGCTTGCGGGCCCGCTCCTTGTCCGGCTCGACCTTGGAACGATAGTTCAAGTCGAATGCGCGAAAGGTTCCGGCCGCGCCGGCGGCTTGCATGGCCTCGATGGCCAGGGGACCGGAGTGCGGAGAAATCAGCGTGTAAATGCCGCCGGTATGAAACCAGCGCACCCCGTCCTCGATGAACAGCTTGTTCCAGTCCACGTCGCCGGGTTTCAGTTCGCGGACGGCGGTATGGGCGCGATAGTATTCGGTGACGGACGGCAGTACGCCGCGTCCGTTCCAGGTGAAGTTGATGCCGTTGTGCAGCGAACCGCGCTGATCGGTGTGGAAAGCGCCCTGGCCTTTGGTGTTGAACCACACGATGTGCGACGTATCCACGCCCAGCTCGCGCATCTGGTTCTCGATATTGCGGCCGATGCCGTCGTCCACCAGCGCCGTCACCACGGTCGTGCGCAGGCCGAAACAATAGCTGAGCCCTTCCGCCACATTGGTTTCGCCGCCGCCATGCCAAATGCGGGCCGCGCGAGCGCGGGCGGTGGGTACGTCGCCCGGATCGATGCGCATCATGACTTCGCCGAGCGAAGCCGCATCGTAACGACATTCGGCGGCGGATTTAATTTTAATACCGGACATAGCTCGATCCCCTTTCCCTGTACTGCTACCGATCTCCAAATTCCCTGTCACGCGACGGCCTGCGGCGCCGCCGTTTCAGCCCTTGCGCTTGGCGGCGGCGGCCTCCTTGATGAGATTCAGGGCGATGACCTCGCGCTGAATCTGATTGGTGCCCTCGTAAATCTGCGTGATTTTGGCGTCCCGCATCATTTTCTCGACCGGATACTCCTTCATATAGCCGTATCCGCCGAACACCTGCACGGCGTCGGTGGTCACGCGCATAGCGACATCGGAGGCGAAAAGCTTGCACATGGCCGAAATCTTGCTGATATCCTTGGCGCCGCTGTCGATGGTGCGAGCCGCCAGATAGACGAGGGCGCGCGCGGCCTCCACCTGAGTGGCCATATCGGCCAGCATGAACTGCAACCCCTGGAACGAGCAGATCGGCTTGCCGAACTGGCGACGTTCACGACTGTACTGCACGGCCTCGTCCAGCGCGCCGGCGGCGATGCCCAGCGCCTGCGCAGCCACGCCGGGCCGCGACGCATCGAGGGTCTTCATGGCCACAATAAAGCCCATGCCCTCTTTGGCGATGAGGTTTTCCTTGGGAATGCGACAGTCCTGAAAGATCAGCTCGCGCGTGGCCGAGGCGCGAATGCCCATTTTGTTCTCCTTCTTGCCGAACTCGAAACCGGGCGTTCCTTTTTCCACGATAAAGGCGCTGGCTCCGCGCGCGCCCTTGGCCTTGTTGGTCATGGCGATCACGGTATAGATTTCGGCCTCGCCGCCGTTGGTAATCCACTGCTTGGTCCCGTTCAGCACATAATGATCGCCGTCCTTGACCGCCGTGGTCTTCGTGCCGCCGGCGTCGCTGCCGGCCTCCGCCTCGGTCAACCCGAACGCGGCCAGCGACTTGCCCGAAGCGATCCGCGGCAGATACGTCTGCTTCTGCTCCTCCGAACCGAACAGAATAATGGGATAGGTGCCCAGCCCGGTCGCGAACATGGCCAGCGGAATGCCGCCGTCCACCTTGCACAGCTCCTCGACGGCGATCGCGTTGCCCATGCAGCCCAGTCCCATGCCGCCGTATTTTTCCTCGATGGAAACGCCGAACAAATCGGCTTCGGCCATGATTTTGACGATGTCCCAGGGAAATTCACCGGTTTCGTCGTACTTCTCGCGCACCGGCTTAATCTTCTCCTGCGCAATCTGCCGGCACATGTCCTGCACCATCTGCTGTTCTTCCGTAAATCCGTAATCCATGCGTCTGCTCCCCCGGTTAACCGAATGATATTTGCAAAGAAAGCCCGCATACTACGCAGACCGCAAAGCAAAGACAACAAAAAAATGCGGCACGCCAAAAGCGCGAATGGCGCCACATTAAATGGCGCCGCAGGGAAAAAAGAGGCCATCGGCGAAAGTCCCCCGTTGCGCCATAATGTCTGTTGAGGTGTACCTGAGTAGTAACAAGAAAACAGCCGCTTTCCGATTGACGTTCCACGCAAAACAAACCAGTATACCGTTTTTGTGACGGATGGCGGCGAATCCGGCAAGGAGGCGACATTGAAAGTGGCGGTGGCATGCGGAGGAACGGGCGGCCATGTTTTTCCGGGTCTGGCGACCGCCCAGGAGCTGCGCCGGCGAGGTCATGCGACGACGCTCTATCTGGGCGGCCGCACGGTGGAACAGTACGCGCTGGGCGACTGGGACGGACCGGTCGCGCGCATTCCGGCCGAGGGGTTCGCCGCCGGCGTCTCGTGGCGCGCTCTGCGTACCGTTTTCCGCCTGTGGCGCGCCCGCCGCCTGTGTCTGGCCGCCATGGCCGCCAACCCGCCCGACCTGGTCCTGGCCATGGGCGGATACGCCTGCGTCGGCCCGGCCCTGGCGGGAAAACGACTGGGCGCCAGACTAATTTTGCACGAGGCCAACGCGGTGGCCGGGCGCGCCATCGCCTGGCTGGCCCGCTACGCGCACACGGTGGCGCTGACCTTCGACGAATGCGGCGGACTGCCGCACGTCCGCACGCTGCGCGTCGGACTGCCGCTGCGGGCCGCGCTCGCGGACGACCGCGCGCCGCCGACTGCGGCGGATGCACCCGATTTCGACGCTGCCGATGCTCGAACCGTCCTGGTCATGGGCGGCAGCCAGGGGGCGCACTGGCTCAACGAAATCGCTCCGGCGGCGCTGACGCTGCTGCGCGGCCAGGGGCTCCCGGTACAGGCGCTGCACCTGGCCGGAACGGCCGACAGCGCCGCCGTGCGCGCGAGCTACCGGCAGGGAGGCGTGCCGGCCCGCGTTTTCCCTTTTCTCCGGGAAATGGGCTGGGCCTATCGCCAGGCGCACGTCGCGGTCGCGCGGGCCGGAGCTTCAAGCTGCATGGAACTGGCGCGGTTTCAGGTGCCCGCTCTGCTGACGCCGCTGCCCAGCGCCGCGCGCGACCACCAAACCGCCAACGCCCGCGCCATGCAACGCCTGGGCGCCGCCGAGATGGCGGCCCAATGCGATTTGTCCCCCGCCCGCCTGGCGAAGCGCCTGGCCGTTTTGGCGGACGACAACACGCGGACGCGCGCTATGCGCCAGGCGCTGACCACCCTGCATGTCGGCGACGCGGCCGCGCGCCTGGCCGACCTTGTGGAAGCCTGCGCCTGACTCCGCGCGCCATACGGGCCGGAAGCATCCCCGACCCGCAGAGGACCCCGTCACTGTCCGTCGCCGACCTGCGACGCAGCGCGCTTCGACGCTTCCCCCTCGAAATAAACCATCGGCTCGCAGTGGAGTCCGCGCGCGACCACGCGACTGGGAAACGCTTCCCGCACGTTGCGATAGTCGCGGATATTTCCGTTAAAGAATGCGGTTGACAGTCCAACAGCGCTCGGCTATAAGGCCCTCATGATATATCCCGACGAAAGCGCCTATCTGACTCTGGCTCGCGACTGCGATGTCGTTCCGGTGTACAAGGAGATTTTGGCCGACACCGAAACGCCGGTCTCCGTCCTGCAGCGTTTCCGCGACCGGGACAACGCCTTCCTCCTCGAGAGTCTGGAGGGCGGCGAAAAATGGGGCCGCTATTCCTTTGTGGGCATCGACCCCGATCTGCTGTTCGAAACCGAACACCCGAACGGCTGCCTCGAACAGATTCGCGCGGTTTATCAGGGCCTGAAAGTGGCCGAGATACCCGGACTGCCCCGCTTTTTCGGCGGCGCGGTCGGCTACCTGGGCTACGAGGCCGCCAGCGAGTTCGAGCGAATTCCCGTCGCGGCCGCCGACGGCGTCATCGGCCGCCCGCGCAGCCGCTTCCTCAAGGTGGATCGCCTGATTGTATTCGACAATGTGCGCCATACGGTCAAGATTGTGGCCAGTTCGCGGCCGCGCGCCACAGAATCGGCCCGGGAGACCTACTGGAAAACCGTCGCGGAGATCGAACGCCTGGCCGACGAACTCGACCGCCCCGCGCCTTCGTCCAAAACCGCCATCTATCCGCCGGTCACGTTCCTTTCCAATGTCGAACACGACGACTTTCTGGCCATGGTGGAGCGCGCCAAACGCTACATCCACGCGGGCGACGTCATTCAGACGGTACTCAGCCGTCGCTATGGCGCGCGCACGGCGACGCCGCCGCTCCAGATCTATCGCGCGCTGCGGCTGCTCAACCCGTCGCCCTACACGTTCTTCCTGAAAATCGGCGACCAGGCCCTGGTCGGCTCGTCGCCGGAAGTCATGGTGCGGCTGACCGGCAGCCGGGTCGAGCTGCGCCCGATTGCCGGAACCCGGCCGCGCGGCGCCACGGAACAAGAGGACCGCGCCCTGGCCGACGAACTGCTCTCGGACGAAAAGGAAAAGGCGGAGCATGTCATGCTGGTGGACCTGGGTCGCAACGACATCGGGCGCGTGGCCGAGCCCGGCTCGGTGCAGGTCACCGAATTCATGACCGTCGAGCGCTACAGTCACGTCATGCACATGGTCTCGCATGTGGAAGGAATATTGCGCAAGGAGTTCGACGCCTTCGACGTGCTGCGCGCGGCCTTTCCGGCCGGCACGCTGACCGGCGCGCCCAAGGTGCGGGCCATGCAGATCATTCACGAACTGGAAGGCGGTCCGCGCGGAGCCTACGGCGGCGCGGTCGGCTATGTCAGCTACGGCGGCAACATGGATTTCGCCATTACCATTCGCACCCTGGAAATGTGCGGCGAAGAGGTGGCCGTCCAGGCGGGCGCCGGTATCGTTTTCGACTCGGATCCCGAATCGGAATGGCGGGAAACCGGACACAAGGCCCGCGCGCTGCGACGGGCGGTGGAGATGGCGGCCAAGGGGCTCGAGATCGACGGAACAGGGGTATCCCTATGATCGTGCTGATCGACAACTACGATTCGTTCACCTACAATCTGGTACAGGCCATGGCCGGCCAGGGCGCGGATGTGCGCGTCTTTCGCAACGACGAGGTGGATGTCGCCGCCGTGCGCGCTCTGGCGCCGCAGGCCCTCGTGATCTCGCCCGGCCCCTGCACCCCGCGCGAGGCCGGCGTTTCCGTGGACATGATTCGAGCCTTTTCGGGAACCCTGCCGATCCTGGGCGTTTGTCTCGGACACCAGTGCATCGGCACGGCTTTCGGCGCCGCGGTCTCCAACGCGCGCCGCATTATGCACGGCAAGACCTCCAAAATCGAACACAGCGGCCAAGGGTTGTACCATGGACTGGCCCAGCCGTTCCAGGCCGGGCGCTACCACTCTCTGGCCATTGTCGAAGACACGCTGCCCGCCGCCCTGGTCGTCGACGCCCGCAGCGAGGACGGTGAAATCATGGGCGTGCATCACGGCGCACACGCGACCTTCGGCGTCCAGTTTCATCCTGAATCCGTGCTCACCCCGTCCGGCAAACGACTGCTGCGCAATTTTCTACGCATGGCGCAGGCGACGGACGAAACCCGAGGTCCCGCATGAAAGCCTATCTCGATAAAATCCTGGACGGCCGCAACCTGACCCAGTCCGAAACGCAGGAGGCGTTCGACCTCATTATGTCCGGCGAAACGACCCCCTGCCAGATTGCCGGCCTGATCGTCGCCCTGCGCATGAAAGGGGAGACGGTGGACGAAATCGCCGGGGCCGCCTCGTCCATGCGGCGGCACGCCACCATGATCGACCCCTGCGGCCTGGCCGTTGTGGACACCTGCGGCACCGGCGGAGACAACGCCGGGACCTTCAATATTTCGACGGCCGCCGCTCTGGTCGCCGCCGGCGCGGGAACCCCGGTCGCCAAGCACGGCAACCGGGCCATCAGCAGCCGCTGCGGCTCGGCCGACCTGCTGGCCGAGTTGGGCGTCACTCTCGAGGTCACCCCGGAAGTGGTTGAAAACTGCATTCAGGAAGCCGGCATCGGCTTCCTCTTCGCGCCGCGCCTGCACCCGGCCATGAAATACGCCATGGGCCCGCGTCGCGAACTGGGCGTACGCACCATCTTCAACATGCTGGGGCCCCTCACCAATCCGGCCGGAGCCAAGGGCCAGATCGTGGGCGTCTTCGCGCCGGAACTGACCGAACCCTTCTGCGAGGCCCTGCGTCTGCTCGGCTGCCGACGGGCCTTCGCGGTGCACGGCAAGGACGGCATGGACGAGATCACCACCACGGCCCCCACTCGCATCAGCGAACTGAAAGACGGCGTCGTGCGCACCTACGAATTCAGTCCGCTCGATCTGATCGGCGAATACGCCGAACCGGCCGACCTGGCCGGCGGCGAGCCCTGTGTCAACGCCGGCATTGTGCGCCAGATTCTCGACGGCCAAAAAGGCGCGCCCCGCGACATCGTACTGCTGAACGCCGCCGCCGCCATTGTGGCGGGCGGCAAGGCCGCCACCCTGCGCGACGGCTGGAACGCCGCCGGCGAAGCCGTGGACAGCGGCCGCGCCCGGCAGGCCCTCGAGAAACTGATCGAAATCACGCGCCCCGCCTGACGGTCGCCGACGGAGCAACGGATATCCCCCTCGCACACGGCTGATCATGGCAGAGGCTCGGCGGAATCGACATACGACTGGACGAACAGGGGGGACGCCTCGCGGAAGTCGGTATTCCATGAGCTGGCAGGAGGTGACCTTTCCGCCCGATGAAAGCGCCCGGGCAACCGGCGCCAACAGGAAGAGAGATACGCACCCATGAAATCGAACCTCTATTCCGTCAGCGTGATCGATCATGCCGCCCGTCCGGAGCCGCCCCGGCGGCTTCACGCGGGGACACGGCGGCTGGCCGCGCGGGGCCTAGCGGGCGAGTTCGGCCGGGCATTGCAGGATGCCGATCAAGCCCTGAAGGAGAGGCTGCCGTCGGGCGAGATCACACCGGATGCACGGTACGCGGCCGCAGTGGCCCTCATTGCGGAATCCGCGCCGCTGCGCATCCTGCCGGAAGAGAAAATCGTCGGCGCGGCCACCTATCGCGAGGCGGCCGGCCACACCGTTCCCATTCTGGAGATTCGCAGTACCAGTCACTTGACTCCGGGTTTCGACCGCGT
>CAZYAW010000272.1:0-8668 GCA_964646045.1 uncultured Victivallales bacterium
CCATGTGCCTTTTGGGTAATCCGGGGGCGGCTCCGGCCCTGTTTCTGGCCCCCGTGGCCGCAAGGGCGCGGGAGCCGATCGGCTCGTGCGCCTTGGCGGCCATGGGCGCCAGAATCAGGTCGAGATCCTCCCGTGTATAACCGAACAGCAACTGGCGGCGCCGCAAAGAAGCGCTATCCGGTTTTACGGCGGAGACCGCATTGAAAAAACCGTGTACCTCGATCTTGTTCTCCGCCACCCAGCGCCGATAGGGGCGGCGCCGAGCCAGCCGCACCATGATTTCGGCATCCTTGAGCAGGCGTCCGCTTACGAGATCGGCCAGAATCATCTGGCCCGGACGCAGCGCGCCCTTTTCCGCCACCCGCGCCGGTTCGATGTCCAGTACGCCGGCCTCGGAAGCCAGCACGATAAAGCCGTCGTCGGTGACCGTATAGCGGGCGGGCCGCAATCCGTTGCGGTCCAGCAGGGCGCCCACGCAGCGGCCGTCGCTGAAGGCGATGGCCGCCGGACCGTCCCAGGGCTCCATGATGCCGGCGTGGTATTCGAAAAAACCGCGCAAGTCGGGCCCCATCGGATACTTCGAGCCCCAGGCCTTGGGGATCAGCATGGCCAGAGCGTGCGGCAGGGAACGGCCGCCCGCCAGCAACAGCTCCAGCACATTGTCGAGACAGGCCGAATCGCTGCCCCCCGCCTGCACCACCGGCAGAACCTTATGCAAATCGAGACCCAGCCGTTCGCAAATCAAACCCGGTTCGCGGGCGCGCATATTGTTGAGATTGCCCGGCAGCGTATTGATTTCGCCGTTGTGCGCCAGATAGCGCAGGGGCTGCGCCAGACGCCAGGAGGGGAAGGTGTTGGTGCTGTAGCGCTGATGCACCACCGCCAACGCGCTTTCCATATCCGGATCGCCCAAATCCGCGAAGAAGGCCGGCATCTGGTCGGCGGTCATCAGACCCTTGTACACCAGTGTTCGCGCGGAAAGCGAGCAGGCGTGAAATTCCTGCGCTCCCGCACAGGCGGCGACCGCCTTTTCCATGCGGCGCCGCAAGACATACAGGCGCCATTCCAGATCGTCGTCCGTCATGCCGGAGCGGGCGTAAAAGGCCTGCTCGATGGACGGCTGCTCGGTACGCGCCTGCTCGCCGAGGGCGACGGGACAAACCGCCACCGCGCGCCAGCCCAGAACCTGAAAGCCCTCCTCCGCGGCGACCTGGTCGAGCACGGCTCGACAACGCCGCCGCGCGTCCTCGTCCTGCGGCAGAAAGAACATGCCCACGCCGTAGGCGCCGGGCGCGGGCAGCGCCCGCTTCAGCGACGCGCAGACCTTGCGCAGAAAGCGGTCGGGCGTCTGCAACAGGATTCCCGCGCCGTCGCCCGTGTCCCGATCGGCCCCTGTCGCGCCCCGATGCTGCAAATTGCGCAGCGCCTCCAAGCCCAGCGCGACCATGCGCGCAGACTTGCGCCCCGCCATGTCCGCCACGAAAGCGACACCGCAGGCGTCACGCTCGTAGGCCGGATCGTACAGCCCCGCCGCGTGCCGCCTGCGCTTTGTCTGCGTGTCGTCATCCATGTCGGTCGATCAAATGTCGTAGTAGAGCGCGAACTCCCACGGATGCGGCCGCAGATCCAACGCCGTGACCTCGTTATCCATCTTGTACTGAATCCAGGTGTCGATCACGTCCTGCGTAAAGACGTCGCCCTTCAGCAGGTACTCGTGATCGTCACGCAAGGCGTTCAGCGCGTCGCGCAAAGAGCCGGGCGTATGCGGCACCTTTTCCAGCTCCTCCGGCGGCAGATCGTAGATGTCCTTGTCCAGCGGCGCGCCCGGATCGATCTTGTTGCGGATGCCGTCCAACGCCGCCATGGTAATGGCCGCCATGGCCAGATAGGGGTTGCAGCTCGGATCCGGACAGCGGAACTCGAAGCGCTTGGCCTTTTCCGATCCGGAATACATGGGAATGCGGATGGCCGCACTGCGATTGCGACTGGAATAGGCCAAATTGACCGGAGCCTCGAACCCGGGCACCAGCCGCTTGTAGCTGTTGGTGGTCGGATTGGTAAACGCCAGCAGCGAGGGGGCGTGACGCAGAATGCCGCCGATCGCGTACATGGCCATCTCCGACATGCCGGCATAGCCGTCGCCCGCGAACAGATTCTTGCCGTCCTTCCAGAACGAAAGGTGCACATGCATGCCCGACCCGTTGTCGCCGAAGAGAGGCTTCGGCATGAAGGTAACGGTTTTGCCGTGCTTCTGCGCCGTGTTCTTGATGACATATTTGTACATCAGCAGGTAGTCGCCCATCTTGACCAGCGGCGCGAAACGAATGTCGATTTCCGCCTGACCGCCCGTCGCCACCTCGTGATGCTGACATTCGATCGGCACGCCGATGCTTTCCAGCGTCAGCATCATTTCGCTGCGCAAATCCTGCTGACTGTCCGTCGGGGCCACCGGGAAATAGCCTTCCTTGTAGCGCGGCTTGTAGCCGAGGTTGGGGCCTTCCTCGCGACCCGTATTCCAGCGGCCCTCGACCGAATCGATGTGATAGTAGCCCTCGTGCGCGTTCTGGTCGAAGCGAATGTCGTCGAAAATGAAGAATTCCGCCTCCGGCCCCAGATAGGCGGTATCCGCCATGCCGGAACTTTTCAGATAAGCTTCCGCCTTGCGCGCGATGTTGCGCGGATCGCGGGTATAGTCCTCGCCGGTGACCGGATCGCAAATATTGCAGATCATCACCAGCGTTTTATCCTTGCAGAACGGATCGATAAAAGCCGTCTCGGCGATCGGCTTGACGATCATGTCCGACTCGTTGATGGCGCGCCAGCCGCGCATGCTGGAACCGTCGAAACCCAGGCCGCCGTCGAAAGTGTCCGCCTCGATCTCGCGGCTGGGCACGGAGAAATGATGCCACAGCCCCGGAAAATCCATAAAACGCAAATCCACAACTTTGACGTCCTCGCTCTTGATCAGATCCAGCACGTCCTTGGCCGATGTCATGTCCCGATGCATATAAATCCACCCTCCATTCAATTGAATCTCGACGCAATAAACTATCCCCGCACAGATGTCAAGAGACAGCATTTTACATGCCAACTTTTTGTCCGAGAGCACACGAGAGCGATGAAGCGCCTGCATCCTTCCATACTTGGGAATCCCGACGGCCGTAAAATCCGGTTGGATTTGCCGAACGTAGCGCAAGCATCCTGCTTGTGCGATGACAACAATGTAACAACTCCGTCGCTATTTGAACATTTTTGTAATTATATGCCTTGCAGTCGGCAAATCCGTCGCATCCCGACCTATGCCATACATAAGAAGTATCTTATGGCACAAAACAGGGCTTTTTTCTATGTAGAACGCCGCCGCAGAACGGAACGTGATATAAAATCGTTTTTTGCGCTTGCCATTCGCGGCAGGGCCCATTATTTTCATCGCCATGAACGACAAAGAGATAGAGGACGCCTTGATCCACGAGATCGCGCTGGTGCTGGATGCCGACCCCGCCGCGCTCTCGCCGCACCAGCCGCTTGACGAATTGGGCCTGGACTCGATGGGCTTTGTGGAAGTCCTCGTCTTTATCGAAGAGACTTTCGGCCTCAAACTAGTGCGGTCGGGCCTCGAAACAGACGATTTCCGCACCGTCGCGGCGCTGGCCCGACGGATTGCGCGCGAACGGCCCGTCCCGTCCTGAACCCCTGCCCACCCCGCTACTGTCCTGTCTCCTAAATGGGCTTGCATGCTTATTGAAGAGACAGGACACTACCGCCATGCGTCTGCCCTATTCCCGCAAAAAACGATATTTGACCGGTATCGACTGGCTAGTCGCCATGTTCGACCGCAGCCTCAAGAACGTTTCGGGCGCAGGCAACGCGGCGCAAATCATCATGCAATTGGACGGCGCGCTCGACGAAGCGGACTTTGTGCGCGACATGACCGCCTTCAACGAATTTTTTCCGCTCCTGCGCGGCCGCCCGCGCCGCGATTTCAATCTGGCGCCCTACTGGCAAGTTCCGCGCCGCCCGCCCGCCCCGCACGTTCTTTTTTCCGCCGAAAATCTTGACGCAACGCTTTCCGTCGAACAGGCCCTGAGCGCCGTGGCCGCACATGCCAACGATCCGTTTCCGGACGAGACGCTGCATTGCGCCTTTCATCTGGCCCGCCAGAGCGGTCAAGCCGCCTTTTTGAGCCTGGTCTTCGATCATCGCCTGTTCGACGCGCACGGGGCCGAAGCGTTCCTGACCCTCTTCGAGGAATGGCGCCATTCCCGCCGGATCGAACCGATTCTGGACGCGCTGGAAACGGTCGAACCCGCCCATCTTTCGCACTGGCGCGACAAATTGCGCTCCGGCCAATGCGCCAATCGCGCCATTCGCCGGGCCGCGCAAGAGGCCCGCCCGCTCTGCGATCCCGGCCTCGTCCGCGACCCGCGCACGGCCTACCGTTTTTTTCTTTTCGACGAAGCGCAAACGCGCGCCGTCGAGGAGGACGCCTACCGGAAGGCCGGCTTCCTGATGCTGTCGCCCTACCTGCTGGCCACCTGCCTCCAGGCTCTGCACAACACCTTGACCGCCAAGGGCATGAGCCCCGCTTCCTACGTGGTCCCGGTTTCCCTGGATATGCGCCGGCCCGGCGCCTGGCGCGCCAAACCCTTTTTCAACCACGTCTCCTTCATGTTTCTGACCGTGTCGGCCGCCACGGCGAACGACCCGGACGCCCTGATCGCCAGTCTGGTCGATCAACTCTACGAGCAAACCAAAAAACGCGTGCCGCAGCATTTCGAGCAGGCCGCCATGCTGACGCGCATAGCGCCGCTCGGCCTCTTCGGCCGCCTGGCCCGACGGCCGCTCAAAGGCGAATTCGGCACGCTTTCCTTTTCACATGTCGGCGAATCGCTGCTGACCGGCTCCTCGTTCGCCGGTTGCCCCCTGCGCAACGTCTTTCACGCGCCGCGCGTCCCCATCCCCACGGGACTCGGCTTCTTTTTCAACCGGCGTCAAGGGCGCCTGAACATGACGCTCTCCTATCTTCCCGATCTGCTGAACACGCGGGATCTCGCACGCATGGAACGAGAATTGCTTTTTTTTCGTGACAATTCGCGACCGACCCTCTAGTTTGCCGCCTATGAAAGACAAATCGCTCGTCATCCTGGCCGCCGGCATCGGCAGTCGCTACGGCGGCTTCAAACAGATGGACCCCGTGGGGCCGTCCGGAGAGTTCATCATCGACTACTCCGTGTACGACGCCGTTCGCGCGGGTTTCAACAAGGTCGTCTATCTGATCAGCCGCGAAATCGAAGCCGATTTCAAAGCGTCGATCGGCGCCCGTACGGCACGGCATGTCGCGGTGGAGTACGCCTTCCAGGATGCCGCCGCCTTTCTCCCGCCGGATTTCACGCCGCCCCCCGACCGCCGCAAACCCTGGGGCACGGCCCACGCCCTGATGGCCTGCCGCGACCACGCGCAGAACCCCTTCGCGGTCGTCAACGCCGACGATTTCTACGGGGCGGAGTCCTACCGCACACTGGCCGATTTTCTGGACGCCACCGCCGCCGCGCCCGACCTCTACGCCATGGTCGGCTTTGTCCTGGGCCATACCGTCTCGCGTCACGGTCGCGTCGCGCGCGGCCTCTGCCAGGCCGACGATGAAGGCTTTCTGAAAACCATTGTGGAGCGTACGCGCATCGAATGCCGACCCAACGGCGAGATCGGCTATATCGAGGAAGACGCCCCCTGGACTCCGCTCGGCGGCCGGGAACTGGTTTCCATGAACTTCTGGGGCTTTAAACCCTCGATTTTCCCCTGCCTCGAAAGGGATTTCACGCGCTTTCTCAAAAAATCGGGACAGGATGTCAAAGCGGAGTACTTTATTCCAACCGTGGTCGGCGACGCCATTGACGAGGGTCGGTGCCGGGTGAAAACACTCCGTTCCAACGGCGAATGGTTCGGGGTCACCTACCCGCAGGACAAGGCCCCGGTCGTGGCTCGCATCGGGGAACTCATCGCACAAGGCGTGTATCCGGACGACCTGTGGGCATGACCCTGCATGCCGGAAAGAATTCAGAAGCCCAAGGAGGTCTTGCCAAAGCCTCATGACGCTGAAAAGCCTTCCATTCCTGCTGACCGGTATTCTGGCGCTCGGCGGCCCCGCGCTCGCGGAACGCGACGACTCGGCCGCGCCCGCCGCCCAGGCGAACGGCGAACTGACACTGGCGTTGGCCGGCGCCAATGTCTGGCGCGGCGAGATCGCGGATGAAACCCTCTGTCTGCAGCCCGGTCTGACGATCATGCGCGCGCCGTTCGCCCTCAACCTGTGGGGCGCCTTCGATCTCGACGACGGCGCGGACGCGCGACAGCGCGAACGCCTTCATCTGGTCGCCGACCACACCCTGCACAACGGACGTCACATTTTTCGCTCCGGCATCGCCGCCGTACGCTATGGCGCCGACAAGCGGGACGACTTTTCACAGCATGTTTTCGAGCTTTTCGCGGACTACGCGCTGGACACGGCGCTACTGCCCTCGCTGAGCCTCCATTACGAAGTCGGCAACGCCGGCGGCCTGTACGCCTGCGGCGCGCTGCGACATCTCTTCGTACTGATTGACAATCGGGCCGACCTCGAAGTGCGGGGCGGCCTGGGCTGGGGCGACCGGAACTATATCGAGAAACGGCTGCGCCCGTCCGCGCTCGACAACGTCGGCCCGCGCTGGGCCGAAGCCTCCCTGCGCGTCGCCCTGCCCGTGCGCCCGGCGCCCCGCCTGACCGTGACCCCCTCGATCGAGTACTTCGTCATGGCCGACTCCGCCCTGCGCACCGCCCTGCGCGCCGAACAACGCCATGAGAGCCTGCTTTGGGGACAACTGGCTCTGTCCGCCGAGTTCTAACCCAAGTCATCCGCTCGACACATTGCAGTGGATAAACCCGAAATCTTTGCGCTCCGGTTTTGCCGCCGGGAAATAAGTTCCTGAATTTCCTTCTTGCGGAAAATCCGGTCATTTGCCAGTTTTGCCTGTTTCTTGAACCACATAGCGGAAAACACTCCAAACACGGGAGACTGCCATGGTCGAATCCATCAAAACGCTGTTGACCGAAGACGAAATGCCGCGGCAATGGTACAATATTCAGGCCGATCTGCCGCATGCGCTGCCGCCGCCGGTCGGACCGGACGGCCGGCCGATCGGGCCGGACGCGCTGGCGCCGGTTTTCCCGATGAACCTGATCGAGCAGGAGGTCAGCGTCGAGCGCTGGATCGATATCCCCGACCCGGTCCTGCAAATTCTGTGGCAGTGGCGGCCTTCGCCCCTCTATCGCGCCCGCGGTCTCGAGAAGGCGCTGGGCACGCCCGCCAAAATCTATTTCAAGAACGAGGGCGTCTCCGCGCCGGGCAGTCACAAGCCGAATACCGCCGTGGCGCAGGCCTACTACAACAAAGTCTTCGGCATCAAACGGCTGGCCACCGAAACGGGCGCCGGCCAGTGGGGCAGCGCGCTGGCCATGGGCTGCAAGCTGATCGGACTGGAATGCAAGGTCTATATGGTGCGCATCAGTTTCGACCAGAAGCCCTTCCGCAAAATCATGATGCAGACCTGGGGCGCCGAGTGCGTGCCCAGTCCCAGCGAGGACACGCAGGTCGGACGCGACATTCTGGCGAAAGACCCGAATACGCCCGGCAGCCTCGGCATTGCCATCAGCGAGGCCATCGAGGATACCGTTTCCTCCCCGGATACGCGCTACTCGCTGGGCAGCGTACTCAACCATGTCATGCTGCATCAGACCATTATCGGACTGGAAGCCAAGAAGCAGTTCGAAAAGCTCGGCTGCTATCCCGACGTGATCGTCGGTTGCGCCGGCGGCGGATCCAACTTCGCCGGCATCAGTTTTCCTTTCCTGTGCGACAAGATCGCCGGAGCCTCCAACCCACGCGTGATCGCCACCGAACCCTCGGCCTGCCCCACGCTGACGCGAGCCCCGTTCGCCTACGATTCGGGCGACGTGGCCATGATGACGCCGCTGCTGGCCATGCACAGCCTCGGTCACACCTTTGTGCCGCCCGCCATTCACGCCGGCGGACTACGCTATCACGGCATGGCCCCGCTGGTCAGTCACGTCCTGCGCGAGGGCCTCATCGAAGCGGCCGCGCTGGATCAGACCGAATGCTACGCAGCGGCCCTGCTGTTCGCGCATACGGAAGGCTTCATTCCCGCCCCCGAAACCTCGCACGCCATCGCCCAGACCATTCGCGAGGCGAAACAGGCCAAGGAAGAGGGCAAGGAAAAGGTTATTCTCATGAACTGGTCCGGGCACGGGCTCATGGATCTGACCGGCTATCAGGCCTTTTTCGAAGGCCGGCTGGCCGATCATCCGCTGCCGGAGGAAATGCTGGAACGTTCTACGGCCTGCCTGGCGACGCTGCCCAAGCCGCCGTCGCTGGCCTGAGGCGGCCTGCGGCCGCAACCCAAGAAGTCAGAGGACAGAGGTCAGAAGACAGAGGTCAGAGGTCAGAGGTCAGAAAGAACCGGTTTTCCGGGCTGACCTCTGACCTTCGATCTCTGACCTCTGGGCCTGACCTATCAAAACGGGCAGGCTAATTTTTCTTGTCTTTTTGTAACTGCTCAGGTAGACTCACGGTGCACGCTGAATTCGCAGCGAAAAGTAGGTCGGGCATTCCTGCCCG
>CAZYAW010000273.1:0-27940 GCA_964646045.1 uncultured Victivallales bacterium
CCCCCCCGCCGGCCGCGCCGCGCGGCCCGCCCCGGCGCACCGGGGCGCGCAGGGATGAAAGGGGGGCCGCGGGGGCCGCCGGTCTGTCGGCGGCAAAAGGCGAGGGTGCGGGCATTCTCATACGCGGGCTACTCCTCTTTCAGGCTTTTTTCCAGGGCCCGGATCAGCGTGTTCTGCGCCTCGATGCGGGCGCGGCGCTTGCAGTTGGTGGCCACGACGGTCCAGGGCGCATACGGGGTATGGGTGCGCAGAAGCATTTCGGCTACGGCCGCTTCGTATTCCGCCCTTTTTTCGCGGTTGCGCCAGTCTTCCTCGGTGATTTTCCATTTTTTGTGGTCTGTTTTTTCCCGTTTGCGGAAGCGGCGCAGTTGCTCGTCGGCGTCGATATGCAGCCAGAATTTGACGATGACCATGCCGAAACGGGCCCAGTGCCGTTCCATTTCGTTGATTTCCCGATAGGCGCGGCGCCAGGCGCTTTCCGTACAGAACCCTTCCACTCGTTCCACCAGGACGCGACCGTACCAACTGCGGTCCATGATCGAGAGGTGGCCCGCTTTGGGCACGGCTTTCCAGAAACGCCAAAGGTAGTGATGCGCCCGTTCGACGTCGTTGGGAGCGGCCACGGGAAACACTTCGTAGCCGCGCGGATCGAGCCGTCGTGTCAGGCGTTTGAGGTTGCCGCCCTTGCCGGCGGCGTCCCAGCCTTCGTACAATACCAGAGCGGGCTGTCGCCGCCGATACATTTGATGATGCAAATCGCGCAGTTTTTTCTGGTTGCGCTTGAGCCGGCGTTCATAGGTTTGGCGATCGAGTTTTCCCTGGAACGGGAGGTCGAGATTCGCGGCGGGGAAGTCGGGCGCCGCAGGCGATTCAGCCTCGAGGCGTACGGATGGCGGCGGAACGGCGCGCGCGTCTTTGCGAGCCAGCCGCCCGGCGATGGCGGCCATGGCGGCGCGAATGATTTTGCGGGCCGCGAAGGGGAAGTTTTCCGCCTCGATGACCATCCAGGGCGCGCAGGCGGAGTGGGTGTCCGTCAGCATGGCCTGCGCGGCGGGCAGGTAGCGGTCGTACTGGCGGTGCCGTTGCCAGTCCGCGCGCGTGACGCGCCAGGCGGTGTTCTCGTCCTTTTGCAGACGCTTCAGACGGCGCGCCTGTTCCTGGCGCGAAATGTGCAGCCAGAACTTGACGACGACCGCGCCATCGTCGGCCAGGGCTCTTTCGGAGGCGACCTGGTCCTCGCAAAGTCGACGGTACACGGATTTTTTGATGCGGCGACTGACGCGGTCGTCCAGCAGCCGTCGGTAGCCGCTGCGGTCGAGAAGGGTCATGCGTCCGTTGGCGGGGACATGCTGCCAGAAGCGCCACAGGAAAGGGCGCCATTTTTCGGCGTCGTCGGGCAGTTGCGTGTTGCGTATGGAAAAACCGCGCGGATCGAGCGGCAGGATGAATTCGTTGATCAGGGCGCCCTTGCCGGCGGCGTCCCAGCCTTCGAACACGAAAATCGCGGGGAAGTCCGCTTCGCGCATGGCGCGCTGGAGTCGGCCCCACTCGATCTCGATGGCTTCGTACTCCTGCCGGTAGGCGGTTTTCGACAGGCGTTGCGACAAGTCGATCTTGTCCAGCATGGCGGCCTTTCTTTTGGCAGTCGTTTACGGGAGGGGCATCGTGCGTTCGGTACGCGCGGCCATGTCGCGAATGCGCGCCTGGCCGGATCGCAGATCGTCCGCGCCCAGATAGACGGCTTCGCGCGCGCCGCATTTGTCGGCGCGGGCGAAAAAGGCCTTGGCTTTTTCGGGATGCAACCCGGGATGGGCCGAGCGGCCTTGCGCCCGGAAAGAGCGGGCGAGGCGCAAGGCGGCCCGGCGCTGGTCTTCCTCCATGAAGCCGATCGCGATATCGGGGCCGTCGCCGGCGGCGGGGGCCGGTCGCTCGGCGAGCAGTTCGCCGATCACGACATCGCCGAAGCCCAGTCCGACGCCGCTGGCGGGACGGCCCCCGGTTTCGGCCAGCAGATTGTCGTAGCGGCCGCCTCCGAAAATGGCGCGCAAGCGGGCGGCGCGGTCGAAGGCCTCGAAGACGATGCCGGTGTAGTAGGTCAGGCCGCGCACCACGGAGATGTCGAAGGCGGCGATGTCGCCGGCGCCATAGACGTCGAGCAGATCCAGCAGACGTTCCAAATCGCGGTAGGCGGGCGTTTTGGCGCCCAGTACGGACAAAGTGTCCGGCAGGGTTTGCAGGCGCATGACCTCCAGCAGGCTTTTCACGGTTTCCGTCGGCAGACCGGCTTCCGCGAGCAGGGCGCGGATGGCGTCCTCGTCCTGCTTGCCGGTTTTGTCGAGCGCCAGAAACACCGCGCCATGCCGTTGCGGTTCGATGCGCAAGGCGGCCAGGATGTCGGCGAGCAGGGCGCGGCTGCTGATGCGGATGCGATAGTCGGCGGCGTCGAGGCCCAGCAGACGCATGGCGCGGACGGCGGCGCCCAGAATTTCGGCTTCGGCGGAGACGTCGTTCTCTCCCACGATGTCGAGGTTCCACTGATAATGTTCGCGTTTGCGGCCGCGAGTCATGCGTTCGTAGCGGAAGCACTGCGCGATGGCGAACCATTTGACCGGAAAGGTCAGGGCGCTCTGGCGCGCCGCGACCATACGGGCCAACGTGGGGGTCATCTCCGGGCGCAAGGCCAGTTCGCGTCCGCTTTTGTCGGTGAAATCGTAGATTTGCCGTACGATTTCCTCGCCCGCCTTGCGTTTGAGCAGGTCCAGCGATTCGACGACGCAGGCGTCGTACTCCTGGAAAGCGAACTGACGGGCGGCGGTTTTCCAGGCGTCGAAAATGCGATTGCGCAGGGTCATGTCTTCCGGATAGAAATCCCGCATGCCGCGCGGGGGCGCCGACGATAGATTGCTCATGTTTTTCCCCTGACGGTGGCGCCGGCGCGCCGGGCGCAGACCGGACGAGTGATTCGTTACGTGGCGGACGGCGGCTCGGAAGGGGCCAGGTCCTCCGGTACGATAAGCAAACGGCATTCGTGGCCGTTGATGTCTTTGACGATGCTTTCTTGGTCGGGTTCGGACGTAAAATCGCAAGCGGTGCAGAGCGTTTCGGCGCAGATGTAGTCGGCATGGCGCTCGACGGCGCGGCGCAGGGCGGCGGGCGCGTTGTAGCGGACGCGGATGCGGCGCGTGACCTCGTAGTCGGCTTCCTTGCGCAAGGTCTGAATGCGGTTGACGAACTCGCGGGCGAGTCCTTCGGCAATCAGATCCGGCGTCAGTTCCGTCTCCAGCGCCACGACCAGGTCGCCTTCCGAAGCGACCACGAGTCCCGTGACCGGGATGCGTTCGACGATAATCTCCCGCATTTCAATGCGGGCCGTCTCGCCGTCGGCGGTGACGTCCAGGGAACCTTCGTCAATCAGACGGGCCACTTCGGAGGACGGCAAAGCCGCCAGGGCCTTGGCGAAAGCGGCCGTGCGCGGGCCGAAGCGGGGGCCGAGCTTGCGAAAGTCGGCCTTGGCTTGGAGGTGCGCCAGCGAGAGTTCCCGGTCGCTGAAGGTGACGGTCTTGACGTTGAGTTCCTCCTGTACCAGATCCTGCAAGGTCGCGACGCCCTGCAACGTGGCGGCGTTGCGCGAGACCACGCGCAGGCCCGCCAGCGGCTGGCGCACTTTGAGGCAGTGGTCGGCCCGCAATTGCCGGCCCATGCCGACCGCCGTCATGACGGCGGCCATGTCGCGTTCCAGGGCGGGATCCTGCGCGGCGGCGCAGGGCGTCGGAAAATCGCACAGATGCACGGAGTCCGGCATGGCGGGGGTTCGCAGATTGCGGTAGAGCGTTTCGCTCAGGAACGGGAGGAACGGCGCGGCCACTTTGGCGGTTTGCAGCAGAACATGGTGCAGGGTGCGGTAGGCCTGCCGTTTGTCGTCGTCGTCCTGCGATTTCCAGAAGCGGCGTCGGCTGCGGCGGATGTACCAGTTGGTCAGATCCTCGATAAAGCGAATAAAGGGGCGGACGGCCCGCTGCAGGTCGTAGCGGTCCATGGCGGCGGTGACGTCGGCGACGAGGGTTTCCAGCGAACTGAGAATCCAGCGGTCGAGCACATTGGTTCCCGCCTGAAAATCGCCGGAGTCCGACTGCGGATCGGGGCTCCATTGATCGACATTGGCGTAGGTCACGAAAAAGCTGTAGGCGTTCCAGAGCGGAATAAAGATGTGCCGCAGGAGAGCTTGAACGCCCTGTTCCGAGAAACGCAGGCTCTCGGCGCGCACGACGGGCGAGTAGATCATGTAGAGGCGTACCGCGTCGGCGCCGTAGGTGTCGATCATGTATTGCGGATCCGGATAGTTCTTGAGCCGCTTGCTCATTTTCTTGCCGTCCTCGGCCAGAATGAGACCGTTGACGATCACGTTCTTGAAGGCGGGTCGGTCGAAGAGGGCGACGGAGAGCACCATGAGCGTGTAGAACCATCCGCGGGTCTGGTCGAGTCCCTCGGCGATGAAGTCGGGGGGGAAGCCCGCCTCGAAACGGTCGCGGTTTTCGAAAGGATAATGGGCCTGCGCGTAGGGCATGGAGCCGCTTTCGAACCAGCAGTCGAGCACTTCCGGAATGCGCCGCAGCATGCCGCGACCCTCGCGGGACGGGATTTCGATGCGGTCCACGAAGTGCTTGTGCAGGTCGGGGGCGTCCACGCCGCTCAGTTCCTTGAGTTCGGCGCGCGACCCGACGCAGACGGTTTCGCGGCCGTCGGCGCTGGTCCAGACGGGCAGCGGGGCTCCCCAGTAGCGATTGCGCGAGATGGCCCAGTCGCGGGCGCCTTCCAGCCATTTGCCGAAACGCCCGTCGCGCAGATGGTCGGGCACCCAGTTGACTTGACGATTGGCTTCGATCAGGCGATCCTTGATCTTTTCGACTTTCACGAACCAGGTGTCCACCGAGCGATAGATCAGGGGCGCGTCGCAGCGCCAGCAATGGGGATAGGCGTGCAGGATGGAGGCGCGATGCACCAGCCGGCCCTCGGCTTTGAGACGGCGCATGATGTCGGCGTCGGTTTCCTTGACGGCGCGCCCGGCGTAGTCGGGGACGGCGTCGGTGAAGCGGCATTCGGCGTCGATCGGGCAGACGACCGGCAGTCCCTGTTCGCGGCCCAGTCGGTAGTCGTCCTCGCCGAAGCCGGGCGCGATATGTACAATGCCGGTGCCTTCGTCGTTGGCCACGTAATCGGCCGTCACAATGCGAAACGCGCCGGCGGACCGGCGGTCGGCGAAATAGGGGAACAGCGGCTCGTAGAGGCGGCCGACCAGGTCGCGGCCGGGCAGCGTTTCGACGCTTTCGTAGGCCTCTTTGTTTTTGTAGTAGGCCGTCAGGCGATCCTTGGCCAGGTAGTAAACGGCGTTCTTTTCGGTCACGCGCGCGTACTCGAGATCGGCGCCCACGGCCAGAGCCATGTTCGAAGGCAGCGTCCAGGGGGTGGTGGTACAGGCCAGTACGTAGGCGTTTGCTTCGTCGGTCAGAGCGAAGCGCACGGTGATGGCGGGATCGGTCACGTCGGCATAGCCCTGACTCGTTTCGAAATTGGAGAGCGGCGTGGCGCAACGGGGACAGTAGGGCAGGATTTTGTCGCCGCGATAGATCAGATCCTTTTCCCACAAGGTTTTGAAAACCCACCAGATGGACTCCATATAGTCGGGGTCCATGGTGCGGTACTCGCGATCGAAATCCACCCAGCGTCCCATGCGCGTAACCGTGGCGCGCCATTCTTGCGTGTAGCGCAGAACGATGCTGCGGCATTTCTCGTTGAAAACGTCCACGCCCATCTTCTCGATGTCGGATTTGCCGCCGATGCCCAGATCCTGTTCGACCTCGCATTCGACCGGCAATCCGTGGCAGTCCCAGCCGAAGCGGCGTTCGACCCTGTGTCCGCGCATGGTCTGGTAGCGCGGCACGATGTCCTTGATGGTTCCCGCCAGCAGATGTCCGTAATGCGGCAGCCCGGTAGCGAAGGGCGGACCGTCGTAGAAAACGAATTCCGGGGCGTCGGCTCTCTGTTCCATGGAGCGCTCGAAGATGCGCTCCTTTTTCCAGAACTCCAGGACGCGACATTCTTCTTGCGCGAAATCGGGTTTGCTGCCTGCGGGCTCGAACATGTCGGGGTTTCTCCTGCACGAAAAAAGGGAAATCTAGCGCCGGACGGAAAAACAATCAACTCAAATTCGTCCGGGGATCAGGTCCCGATGATTTTGCGGGTCAGCGCGACCCAGCGTCGGACGCGATCGGGGTCATTTTCGACCGTTTCCACGTCTTTCAGCGTGATGTCGGTATGGCAATGGCGGCAGGCGGCCAAGTCGCGGTTCAGGATGGAGCGGACACGGTTTTCGTCGAGCCCGTAGCCGACCATGTCGGACGGACTGGGCCGATAGCTCACGACGTAGTCGCGTCCGATCTGCTCGGCGCAGCGGGGCACATCGGCGAACGGCGAAACGGCGATACGGCGTAGGTTCGGGATGGAGCGCAGCATGTCGATTTTGCGTGAAAGATCCTCGCAGCAGCCGTACGCCACCAGTCCGAACCGTGCGAGAATGGGGCGCTGATACTGCAGCAGAAACTCCTCGTGCATGGCGGGCGAAACGGCGGTGAACTCCTGGGCCGCCATGAAAGACCATAGTTGCTGGCGTGCAACGTTGCGCGTATTCGGCGCCGGATCGGGCAGTTCCTCGGCGTAGGCCATGGCCTGATTCTGATGATTGGCCAGTCCCCAGTCGCCGGCTGCTTCGGCTTCGTCGTGGGTCTTGAGCACGCCCGCGCTCAGAAAGGCGACCAGACGATGCAGCCACTCGGGGGCGTCGAGCATGTCCAGCATGAAGTTTTCGATGCCGCGCAGGTAGCCCATATCCGTGGCGAGGTCGCCGCTGAACGACTGGTAGGCCGGCCCGCGGTTCAGGTTCACGGTCAGCAGATCGCCGATGGCGTCCGTAACGATGCGGACGCGGGCGGCCGTCTCGGCTTCGTTGATCTCGTGTCGCGGCACGACCAGCTTGTCCAGGTCGGAAGGCTCCTTGATGGGATAGTCGACTTTGAACGAGCCGCCCGGTTCGTCGCCGTAGTGGCGCCGACCGGCCAGGCCCCATCCGCCACAGGCGTATACGGCATCGACGGTGATCCAGGGTTCGAAAATCGAGTCGTCGTTCAGGTCGGACCAGAAAAGAAGACGGCGCAGTTCGTTCTCCACGAACCTGAAAAAAGGGTTTTCGCACCGACAGGCGGACTGCGGCATTTCCTTCCAGGCGAAGGCGCGCACGTAGATGGGAATCGGCGTGTCCTGGAGGCTGTTGTGTCTGCGCCAGAGGTCGCGTCGTGCGTCCTGCACCGGATCGGCGGCCACCTCCGCATAGCGGCGGGCCAGCTCGCGCACAATGTTCCTGTCGGCAAGGCTGGTCATGAGATCAAACGATTTTCAGTTTCGGCAGATCCTGAACGTCAATGGTGCCGACCCAGCGGCGGGCTTCGTCCACGACCGGCAGATCGTCGATCTTGTGTTTTTCGAAAATGGCCAGAGCGTTCACGGCCAATTCGCCGCTTTGAACGGCAACGGGGGAAGCGGTCATAAAGGAGGCGACCGGCTCGTCGAGCGCCTGCGGGTGTTCCGCCAGGCTGCGGCGCAAATCGCCGTCGGTGAAGATGCCGACCAGTCGTCCCTGCGTATCGACGATAACGGCGGAGCCGGCCCGTGCGCGGGTCATGGCGGCAATGGCGTCGCGCACCGGGGCCGTGCCCGGGAGTCCGGCCAGATCATGGGCCTTGCGCATAATGTCGTCCACGCTCAGCAGCAACGTGCGCCCGATGGCGCCGCCCGGATGCAGTTTGGCGTAATCCTCGCGGCGAAAGCCCTGCGCGTCGAGCAGAGCCAGGGCCAGAGCGTCGCCCATGGCCAGGGCCGCCGTCGTGCTGCAGGTGGGCGCCATGTTGAAAGGGCAGGCCTCGCGCGGGACGGAGGCGTCCAGGGCCACTTCGCTGGCGCGTGCCAGCGTACTGCTCAGGTTGCCGGTCAGCGCCACGATGCGTACGCCGGTTCTTTTGACGAGCGGCAGAATGGCGAGCAATTCGTCGGACTCGCCGCTGTAGCTGAGCGCCAGCAGGGCGTCCTGCGCACACAGGATACCCAGATCGCCATGGGCCGCCTGCGACGGATGCAGGGTCACGCTCGGCGAGCCGGTGCTGGACAGGGTGGCGGATATTTTCTGGGCGATGAGCAGGCTTTTGCCGACTCCCGTCGTCACGATTTTCCCCTTGTCGCGCAGAACGTCCAGCATCAGCGCAATGCCGCGCCGGAAATCCTCGCCCACCCGCTCCCGCATGCCGAGCAGGGCTTGCGCCTCCAGTTCTATGCACGATTTAGCCAGTTCCACGCAGTCCATGCCGCCCATAAAGCAAAACGGCGCGCCGCTGTCAAATGATTATTTTCGCCGTGCGCACGCCCGATTTCCGGTCCTTTACGGATCGGCGTATGATCGTCTCGAACGGCCAGTTTCAGCATGCTTGCAACTGTAAGGACGGGAAGACCTACCGCAAACAGCGTGTCATCGTCGCATCGTCGGCGCGCTTTCGGACCGTTGCCGGGTAGGCGGACCGTCTCTGTGAGCCGCGCGAGCCATAATGAGAATTGCCGGAAAAGGGCTGGACAAATCGGGGCGGGCGTGATAGGGGCTGTTGCAATTGTCGGGTCAACGGTTGCCATTGTGCGG
Organism: uncultured Victivallales bacterium; assembly: GCA_964646045.1. Lineage (GTDB taxonomy): Bacteria > Verrucomicrobiota > Kiritimatiellia > UBA8416 > SLMC01 > CAZYAW01. Next base: position 8,735 of record CAZYAW010000273.1, read on the forward strand.
AGAGTGATATGTCGATAGATTTTAACGCGGAACGCTGGCGCAAGGTGGCGGAGGATAGCGACGCCTGGTGGGATGGTCGTCTGGGGCGACCTCTGATTCAGATTCGTGTTGCCGGGGGCCGCGATGCAGGCCGCCCGGAGCCGGCGCTGCCGCGCGTACCATACGCTTCGCATTACGAATGGGCGACGCCGGCGGAGGCGATCGTGGACCGCTGGGATTACGATCTTTCGCGCGAGGAATGGCTGGGCGACGCTTTCCCGACGGTCTGGCCCAATTTCGGGCCGGGCGTGGTGGCGGCCTTTCTGGGCTGCGATCTGATTAATGCGGAAAGTACGGTGTGGTTTCATGCGCCCGAGAAGAGGCCGCTCGCCGACTTGCATTTCAAGGCGAGTCCGGAGAACGCCTGGTTCCGGCGAGTCGCCGATCTGTGCCGGGCCGCGACGGAGCGCTGGCAGGGCGGGGTACAGGTGGGGATGACGGATCTGGGCGGCGCGCTGGATATTCTCGCCTCGTTTCGGCCCGGCGAGGGTCTGTTGACGGATCTGTACGACGATCCGGATCAGGTGCGGCGGGCGGTGGACGAGATCCACGAGGCGTGGTGGTTCTACTACGACGCGCTGCACGGCATTCTGCGGGAAGGCGGCAATCCGGGGTTTTCGGCCTGGACTCCGCTTTTTTCCACAAAACCCTATTACATGCTGCAAAGCGATTTCGCCTATATGATCGGGCCGGACATGTTCCGGCAGTTCGTTCTGCCGGAACTGGAGCGCTGCACGCGGCGGTTGTCCAACGCGTTCTACCATTTGGACGGCAAGGGACAATTGCCTCATCTGGACGCGCTGCTGGCGCTGCCGGAGTTGCGCGGCGTGCAATGGGTTCCGGGCGACGGTGCGCCGGGGGTCGAGGAGTGGCCGGAAGTGCAGCAAACCATTCGCAAGGCGGGTAAACGGTCGCAGCAGTTTTTCAGCATGGAATCGTTTGATCGTCTGGTCGAGCGAACCGGCAGCGCCGCAGGTCTGGCGGCCATGATATGGATTCGGCCTACGGATCGCGCGCGAGCCATGGACTTTCTGAAAAAATACGGGGCGGCGTGATGCGGCGAGGGCCGGGATGCGACTGATGCTGCGACAGTTCAGGGCGCTGGCCGGACTGACGGCCATGGAGTGCATGCGGCAGCCGATTTTTCTGCTGCTGACGGCCACTTGCGTGAGCGCGACGGCTCTGGCTCCGATGCTGCTGATGCATCGCTTCGGCGAGGAGGGCCGGCTGGCGCGCGATAGCGGTCTGGCGTTCCATTTCCTATTTGGTCTGTTGGCGACGGGCTACGCGGCCTGTATGGCGTTGAGCCGCGAGAGAACCAACGGAACGGGCGCCATTGTGCTGAGCAAGCCGGTGGGGCGCGTGATGTTCTTCCTGGCCAAGTTCGGCGGGGTGGCCTGCGTGGCGCTGGCTTTTTCCTTTTGCGCCATGATTTCCACGCTGCTTGCGGAACGGGTGGCGGAGCGTTTTTTGACGTTGCCGGAGGTTTCGGCGTTCGCCGAGGATACACGGACCGGTCGGCTGCTGGCGGCCGCGCCACCGGCGGCGTTTCTCGTGGCCGGCCTGATACAGTGGCGCTACCGCCGTCCCTTCGCGTCCACCGCTTTCCTCGTGTTGGCGCTGCTGCTGGTCGGCATCACGGCGGGTTGCGGATTCTACGACTATTTCGGGCGGTGGGCGCCCTACGATTTGCGGCTCGACTGGAGAATCGTGCCGGCCGGTCTGCTGGTTACGCTGGCGCTGCTGGTGGCGGGCGCCGTCGCGCTGGCGCTCTCCACCCGCCTGGCTGTGACGCCCGTGCTGGCGGCGCTGGTCGGCGTTTTCCTGATGGGACTGCTTTCGGACGCGATTTTCGGGGCGCGCGCCGCGGATAACGCGCTGTGGGCCGGTCTGTATCGTCTGATCCCGAACTGGCAGCATTTCTGGATGGCGGACGCGCTGGGCGACGGCGGAACGATTTCGGCGGGCTACGGGTTGCGGGCGACGATTTACGCGATCCTGTATATGGCGGGGGCGTTGTCGCTGGGCGCGGCGGCCTTTCGCAACGCCGATCTGCAATAGCGAGGGCAAGCATGGACAGTGCATGGGCCATACGGACGACGGGGCTGACGAAGATTTTCCGCGATTTTTGGCGGCGGCCCAAGGCCGTGGCGGTGGACGGACTGGATATGGATGTGCAGCGGGGCGAGATTTTCGGGCTGCTGGGTCCGAACGGCTCGGGCAAAAGCACGACGATCAAAATGCTGTTGGGGCTCTTGCATCCGAGCGCGGGCTCGATCGAGGTGCTGGGCCGTTCGCCACGCGATGTGGCGGTCAAGCATCGGATCGGCTATTTGCCGGAAGAAACGTATTTGTACGGATACCTGACGGCTCGCGAGACGCTGGATTTCTATGCGCGTCTGTTCGACTTCGACGCGCGCGAACGCCGGCGCCGCATCGACGAGTTGATCGAGATGGTGGGTCTGCGCCATGCGGAACGGCGGCGGGTGGGCGAGTTTTCCAAAGGCATGGCGCGCCGGATCGGTCTGGCACAGGCGCTGATTAACGATCCGCAACTGATCGTGCTGGACGAGCCGACGTCCGGGCTGGACCCGGTGGGTTGCCGTCAGGTCAAGGATCTGATGCTGGCGCTGGCGCGTCGCGGCAAGACGATTTTGCTTTCGTCGCATCTGCTGGCGGATGTCGAGAACGTGTGCGACCGCGTGGCCATTCTCTACAACGGCCGCATGCGCGCGCAGGGTTTCGTCAAGACCATGTTACGGCAGCAGGACCGCATGAACATGGCCCTGCCGGCTCTGTCGCCGCCGGCGATGGAAAAGCTGCTTAAAGCCGTGCGCAAAATTGCCGGGGTCGAACCGGCGATGCACTGCGCGACGCTGTCGCTCGAGGAGTACTTTCTCAAGGTCGTAGCGGAAGCCAATCGCACGGCATCCGAGCGTTCCGGGGTGGCGCAGAGCGAGCAACTGGCGGATTTCCTGACGCGCGCCGGAGTCGAATCCGCCACGGGAGAGCCGCGACCATGATGCGTTCTACGCTGGCGATTGCGGGCCTGGCGCTGCGCACGGCGATTCGTTCGAAGCTGGCGCTGTGTCTGGCGGCGGCTCTACCGATGGGGCTGGCGGCGATTCCCTCGCTGGTCGAGGGGGACGGGACGCTGCTTGGCGGGATTCGCATTCTGCTGGTGTACAGCGTGGGCTATTGCGCGACCGTTCTGTCGCTGGCCACGCTCTGGGCGGCCTGCCAGTCCGTTGCCGCGGAGGTGGCCGGTCGCCAGATTCTGCATGTGGCCGTCAAGCCGGTCCGCCGTTTTCAGGTCTGGCTGGGGAAATGGCTCGGACTGCTGGCGCTCAACGCCGTGCTGCTGGCGGCGGCGGGCGCCATGATATACGGTTCGGTTCTGTGGCGCATGGCGCGCGCCGCGGCGCCGGAAGCGGAAAAGCGGGAAGTGCGGGAAACGGTGCTGACCGGCCGTCGGCGCTGGACTCCGCGGCCGCACCTGACCGAGGCGGAGGTGCGTGCCGAGATGGAACGTTTGAGGCAGGCGGGCCAGGTCGAGGAGAATGCCGATCTGACGGGCCTTTTCCGTTTTCTGGACACGGCGATGCGGCGCGCACGGATGACGGTGCGACCGGGCGGACGGCTCCGGTGGGTTTTCGATTTGCCGACCGACTGGCATCGCGCTTTCGGCGCGGCGCAGGATGTTCCCGTGGCGATCCGTTTTCATTTGTCGCCGCATACCCTGGATCGGCAGCCGGTGACGGGCGTTTGGCATGTGGGTGTGCAAGGCGCTGCGCGCCATGCCGTGCTGCCGATCCGCCATCATGTGGAACGCGCGCATACGATGGTCGCCATGCTGAACCGGGAGGCGATCGGCGCTGGACCGCTGGCCCTGGATTTTGTCAACGGAGAGGCGGGAGAGTCGTATGCGGCCGTTTTCCGGTCGGACAATCCCGTGGAACTGCTGGTGCGCGAAAGCGGATTTGGCGTGAACCTGATACGCGCGCTGTTCATAGTCTTTTGCAAAATCGCCCTGTTGGCCGCCGTGGGACTGGCCTTCAGCGCCATGTTCTCCTTTCCGGTGGCAACCTTTGCCGCAGCCGCCGTTCTGGTGGCCGCCTTGCTTTCCGGGTATTTGGCGAGCAGCGGGCCGGGCGGCGGTTACGGACATGACCACGGACATGATCACGGGCATGGCGACAGCCGTCTGAAATGGGCGGGCGAGCGGATGGCGGATATCGCGGCGGCGGCTGTCGCGCCGACGGCCGGACTGCGGGCCATCGAACCGTTGGCGGACGGCCTGCTGATCGAGCATCGGCAAACGGGGCGTGCCGCGCTTTGGCTGCTGATCTTGTATCCGGCGCTGCTGGGCGTGGCGGCGGGGATCGTTTTGAATGCGCGCGAACTGGGTTTGCCCGGGGAGTGAACGAACGGGGGTTGGCGATGGGGGCGCGGGGCGAGAAACGGACGGGAACGGCGCTGGCGCTGGCAGCGGGGCTGGCCTTTCTTTGGCTGGCGGGCGGCTGGCACGACCCGTTGCGGAAGCATCCGGACCGCGCCCGCGTCTATGGCGCGTCGGATCCGACCGTCGCGGGTATGCCGCCGGCCATGACGCTGATCATGGTGGGGCTGGGCGGTTTCCGCGGGGTGGTCGCCGATCTGTTGTGGTTGCGCGTTTCGCATTTGCAGGACGAGGGCGATTTTGTAGAGATGGCCCAGTTGGCGGAATGGATCGCGAAACTGCAGCCGCATACGCCGGAGGTCTGGCTCTTCCATTCATGGAATATGACCTATAATGCCAGCGTGGCCATGCCGGAAGACGCCGATCGTTGGCGCTGGGTGTGGCATGGCATTCGTTTGCTGCGCGACGAGGGACTGCTGTACAACCCCGGCAATCCGCGTATTCATGAGGAACTGGCTTTTGTGTTTCTGCACAAAATCGGAGGCGTCACCGATCGGTCGCACGGGTATTATCGGCAACGGCTGGCCGAGAATTTTCAGGAGACTTTGGGCGCTGCCGGACCGGGCGCCTTGGTTGCCGGGAAGGACGAGGAGGCGCGGCGCCGTCTGCGCGAGGACTGGCGCATGGATATCGACCGCATGCGCGAACTGGATCGTATGCACGGGCCGCTGGACTGGACGCGCCCGGAGGCGCACGCGCTGTACTGGGCCTGGCGATCCCGGCAACAGCAACAGCATCCGCAACGGAAAACGGTGGTCGCCGAAAGCCTTGTGCGGCACGCCCTGCGCAAGCTGCGGGGCGAGGAGGTTTCGCAACCGTGAGGTCTGAAGGGGTTGCCGCCTTCTCGTCTACCGTTCTCGTCGGCCGGTTGAAAATAGCGGCGACGAGAACGGGCGACGATTGATTCAGAGACAAGTCGAGGATGGAGTTAGCTTCGATCAGAATGCTGAAGCGGGCGCAGGGGGGGGGGAAGCCCAAAATATGCGAGTTTTTCTGCTACGAGGGTTGACATTGGCGGTGGAATCGGTCTAATGATGGTCATGAAACACGGGCGGGACGCCCGTGCCACGGTTTGGAAACACGGGCGGGACGCCCGTGCCACGGTTTGGAAACACGGGCAAGATGCCCGTGTCACGGTTTGGAAACACGGGCGGGACGCCCGTGTCACGGTGTGGAAACGCGGGCAAGATGCCCGTGTCACGGTTGGCGGTAGGAGGAATTGGGCATGAGACGATTGATGGATCGCGGGGTTCGGGGCTTACGAATTTGCTTGTTGGGCGTGGCGACGATGGGGACGCGCGGACTGGCCGACGAGAATCCGGTTTTGCCTGCGGGCGGGGCGTTCGGCCTGCGGGTGGTCTCCGATTCCGTGCCCGACTGGAGTTCCCGCGAGAATTTCGTGCGCTCCGCCTTGTCGGGCTGGACCACCGATCACGAGAAGGCGACGGCTCAGTTTCGCTGGTCCTACCGGGGGCGCCGCGTGGGGCCGGACGTGCATGAAAACGGACGTTCCATTCACGATCCCATTCTGTTTTTCAACAGCTATGGCGTGACCTTTTGCGGTCAGATTTCCGCGATGAACGTGGCGCTGTGGGAGGCGGCAGGATTCCCCGGACGTATGGTGGATGTCGATGTCCACGTGGTGGCCGAGGTGTTCTACGGCGGGCGCTGGCGCATGTTCGACAACGACTTCTGCAATTATTTCCTGGACGAGAAGGGCGAGGTGGTCGGGGGACGCGAACTGCAGGCGGGACGCCAGAAGAAGGACGGCGAGCGGTGGCTGTTCGACGGCAATCCGTATGCGAGCGGGCCGAGCGGTCGTATTTTCATGGGGCCTAGTTCCTGGACGTTGTCCGGCGTGGCGGACTGGTGGAAAGTTTACGAGCCGCGCCCGGCATCGAGTTGCGCCCATGCCGGACATCGCGTGATTATGGGTATCCGCCCAGACGAACGCTACACCCGCTTCTGGCGGCCGCTCGGCTACGGCGAGGCGTATGCCCGCTTGCTCGGCAACGGCCGCGATCCCGTGCAGGACAATCCGCGCGGTACGGTTTTACGCAACAGTCGCGCCAACGGATTGTGGGTCTGGCAGCCGAATTTGGCGGACACGAACGTCTGGCACGCGGCGGACAATGTGGTGGCCGGTCCGCAAGGGCTGTGCGCCCGCGACGGCCAAAAGAAGGCGGAGGTGGTTTTCAGCGTGACGGCGGCCCATGTGGTGACGTCGCTGCGGCTCATGGCCGATGCCGATCCGGGGGTGGTCTTCTCCGTGTCGGGCGACGGCGGATCGACATGGAGTACGCTGGAAGCGGCGGAAAAGAGCGGCGCGGCCCGGGAATTCGCGCGGGCGGGCGATCCGGTGGCGGGTCGTCTCGGCTACTGGCTGAAGGCCCAGTGGGAAGGCGCGGCGGCGCTGCGCGCACTGGAATTGCGGACGGTGACACAGGTGAATCCGCGCGTGCTGCCGGCCCTGCGTCTGGGCTCCAACGAGGTGGCGGTCGTTCGCGACGAGCCGCTGGAGTATATGGTGTTCCAGCCGCGCCTGACGCGCTATGCGCTGGAACGGGAATTCCACAAGGCGTCGGGCTGGCAGAGTGTTTCCGTGCCGCACGATCAGGAGCCGACCATTCGCTCGGTCGGCAAGGCCGATCTCGTGTTGCGCTGTCCGGTTCCGCGGGACATTCGTCATATCCGCATGGCCGGTACCGGGCTGTTCTACGAGCCGAGTCCCGGTGCGAATCTGGACATGGAAGCGTCTTATGATCTGGGTGCATCATGGAAACGCATAGGACGCTCGCGCTGGAACGGCGCACCCTACGACGAACGATTCTCGTTTGAAACACGCGAGATTCCGTCCGGCACGCGCGAAGTTTGGCTGCGCTACCGGGCGACGTCGCGCGGCGTCGGCATCATCAATCTGGTGGCCGAAGTCGGGTACGAGCCGGTGGCGGGCAGCGGAGAACTGGATATTGTTTACGCCTGGGAGGAATACCGGGACGGCCAGTGGGTCGCGCGTACGCATACCGAGCGCGTCGGCGGCGAGCGTCATCGCTATTCCATCGCCGTCGGCGGTTCGCGTCCGCCCCGCATGCGGTCGATCGAGATGCGGCCCGCCGACCGGCGCGCGGCGACCGGCTACGGCGACCGGCTCGAATCCGTCGCGACGCGTCGGCCCGCCGACTATCGCTGGCGTACCGGCGAAAGAGTGGCGGTGGGCCGGCCCTATACGGTGAGCCGTCCGCCGTCCGCCGCTTTTCCCGACAAGGCCGACGCCGTACTGACCGACGGCTACATCGGCCTGGCCAGTTATTGGGGACTGGAAAATATTGCGCTGGAAGGCAAGAAGAACGAACAGCGGGTCGGAGAGCTGGTGGTATGGCCCGCCGGCGAGGAGGTGACGGTGACCGTCGATCTCGGACGGCGGCAGAGAGTGGGCGGAGCGGTCGTTTACGCCGTGCAACCCAATGCCGATGTACTGTATCCGGAAACTATGGTGGTCGAGGTGTCAGCTAACGGAAAGAATTATGTCGAGGCCGGCCGGGCGCATTGGGAAGACTGTTTCTTTCCCGCCGCCAACGAGTTGCAATGGGAAGGAGCGGATTCGCCCCTGTACGAAAGCTTGCCGGCGGGTGGCATTACCGATTTCAAGTTCCATATTCCGTTCGAAAAGACGCAGCGCGCACGCTATGTGCGCTTCCGCCTCAAGCCGTCGGTCGGCGGCCGGGCAGGCGTCGGTCTGTGGGAACTGGATGTTTTCGATCGCATGGAAAAGGAACCCTGGCAGGAGCGTCTGGTGTTGCCATGAGGAGGAGGAGGAGAAGCATGGATGCAACGCAGTCCAGCGCGTGTTTGCCCGCGCCGGTCAAAGGCAAAGTCGTGTACGGCTCTTTGACGTTCGAGAAGAGCCTCGTTCCCGTTGTCGTTGCGACCGGTCGTCGCCCCGGCCCGACCCTGACGGTGATTGGCAAGCAGCATACGGGTGAGTTTTCCGGGCCGGCGACACTGGACCGCGTGCTGGCCGATTTGAAGCCGTCGTGCATGGCCGGCACCTTGATCGGCCTGCCGTTTGTCAATCCGCTCCAGTTGCGTCTGACCGACGAAGAGTTCAGGAAGAGCTGGCGCGACCCGGCTCTGAATATGAATCGGCAGTGGCCGGGCGACGCCCGCAGCGAAAATCCGCTTTCCCGGCTGGCAGCCTTTATATGGGAGACGGCGCTGACGCGCTCGGACGCTCTGCTGGACTACCATTGCTGCCGCACGGCGGATCCGCGTTTTGCGGCCTGCCTGGACGGACATCGGCCCAGCGAGGATTTGGCCGTGGCGACGGGACTGGAGGCGGTGGACCTGCAGACGGGCGGATCCTATGCCGAAGGTCTGCTAATTTTTGCCGGCGCCGATCGGCTCGGCATACCTTCCGTACTGGTGGAAAGCCATCCCAACCATTTCCAGGTGCGCGAGGCGGTGGAAGCCTGCGCGTCCTCGTTGTGGCGCGCCATGGTGCATCTGGGTATGCTGGAAGAAGAACCCGCTACGGAACGCGCGGTCAATCCCGGGATCCCGCTGTTTCGCCGCGCGGATCCGGCGCATGACATTTTCTCCGGGCATGCGGGTTATCTGGGCGTACGCAAGTGGTCGGGCGATCAGGTGCGGCGCGGCACGGTCGTGGGCGTGGTGCGCTCGCTGGAGACCTTCGAGACGCTGGAGGAATTACGCAGTCCCCTGGCCGGCTCGCTCGGCTGCATTGCCGGGGCGGAAGGAAAAGCGCTGGTGGAGAAGGGGACCTTGGTCGGCGATGTCAAAGCCGTTCGCTGGCGCTGAAATGTGATGACCAGGCGGAAAATTCGGGTGGCCGTCGCAACGCTGGCGGCGGTCGCGACGGGAGTCGGCGCGGCGTTGTGGCTTGCAGTACGCGCCGACGGACGGATGCGAGCACTGGGCCGGCGGGTGAGAAACGCCTTTTACGAACCGGTCGCAGTCAGCGTTATGCCCGGTCCGCCGCGCGTGGAAGACCCCGCGCGGCTCCGGTTCGACGAGCATAACAGCCATGTCATGCGGGTGCCGGGCCATCAAGACCAGGAACGCTGGCGCGATGTGGCGGGCAATCTCTACAGTGTCGCTTTTGCCGCTAGCTTCCGCTATCAGGCGGAGGACGGACGGGATTTTCCCGTTGTCCGCGCGCGATGGGACGAAGAAGGCGCGACGTTTTGCGGGCGCGTCGAAGCGACGGGCCTGAAGCCGAATTTCGCCTATCAGCTCAAGCTGAACGGGGTGTTCGAAGATCGGCGCGCGTTCGAGGCCATCGGCTATGCCGGTCGCTGGCGACTGCCGGGACTGGACACCAACTATACGGACGACGACTATCGCGCCTATCCCGAGCCCTCGCTCGTGGAAGCCTATATCCTGTTCGACTATTTCGTGACGGACGCGCAGGGGCGGGCCGTGCGCGATTTTTGCCTGGACAGTTCCCTGCATGTGCTGTGGACCTTGGATCAGATCCGACCCGCACGCACGCAGCATGTGTGGACGGTCGTGGTGCGGGCCGACGATCCGGCCGTCTACGCGTTCCCGACGGCGCTGCCGCAAACCATCGGCCTATGGGCGGAACGCGAAATGGCGCGCTATAAAAGCGCCGGACAGAAGACCGCGCTTCCTCCCGGTCGCTATCGGGCGGAGCTGGCGCTGACCGAGGAAAGCTTTCATGATGAACGAGAGGCGGGTGGCCATTGGGCTACGGTACTGACACTGCCGGTGGAGTTCACGATCGCACATTAATCCAAGTTAGTTAGTTGGAAGGGCGAACCGGGAAAATGGCGGTGCTTGGCAGCTATGGCCGCAAAATCCGGTTGGATTCGAACTTCGGAGCAGGCTTCCGCCTGTTTCTCTCATCACACAAGCAGGGCACGTAGCGCCGTCTTGTCCGCCGTAGCGCGAGGCTCGAAGGCGGAAGCTGGTTAGCGAAGGCGTATGCTTGCGCTACGTTTATCTGCCGATGCCGCTGGCCTCGGCTCTGGGCGTGGACTTCCTGCGCAAAGGCGTCGCCGACATTCCTCTACGCGCGCAGGTCTCCCAGGAGGTCAACAACCGGTTCATGGACACGCTTTCCACCTTCAGCTACCACACGCCTCTGACCGATCTGCTGGCCCCCTATGTTCGCGGGCGCGCGCAACAGGGCCGCCGGGTTCGCGCTTTGGATATCAGCGGCAAGGACCGCCTGTTGCTCCACAGATTAAGGCGCTAATCTCTGATGCGCACAGGGTGAAACGGGTTGAGTTATCGACAAGCCGGCCAGCCCATCGCGTTGCGGATGACCGGCGGATCAGGAAAGCGTGGCCAGCTTGCGGTAGGTGCCGGGAGGTATATTCCGCTTCTTCCTAAACATTTTCGTAAAGTAGTAGACATCAGAAAAGCCCCCTTCCATGGCGATCTCTTTTATGCTTTTATCTGTACGGCGCAGCAGTAGTGCCGCATGGGCGATCTTCCTTTCCAAAATGTATGCGCCGATTGGCGTGCTGTACAACTCCATGAAAGTACGCCGCATATGCGAATAGGACATCCCTGTCTTTTTCGCCAGCTCAGGAGGATTCCATGCTTTTGCCGGGTATCGGTCTATTTCATTTGCCAGAGCCATGACGCTTTGCACCGAACGGGACGGCGGGCGTTGCATGCGTGTCGCGTCCTTGAGACAGAACAGCAGCGCATTGAAACGGTGCACATTCATGTCCTGTGCTGTCGCTTCATCACTCAATCCGCGCAGCAGCTCATCAAACAGGGCGGTGAACATATAATGATTGGTCAACGGCACAAACGGTCTGTCGGCAGGGAGCATTTCCGCTGCCAGGTAACGCCTCACCAATGCCCCTCTAAAGCAGACAAAACAGTGTTCCCAAGTGCCCTCATACTTGTAAGACACGCCCGGAACGGTGACCCACACGACCGGACCTTTTAGTTGATGAGCGGCGCCGCTGCCGATCGTTAGCCGTAACGCACCGTCTACGCAGTACTGCAGACCATAATAGTCCTTAAAAACGGAGGCAAAATCAATCCGGCTCTTGCGCCAATGATTGAACCCAACCCAGTTCAGTGGTGCAAAAAAGCGTTGTTTCATATGCAATGCCCCCGATAAAGATCATATCTGACAAATAATAAGCACAATGTCCATTGTAATATCGAAAAATATCAAGTAATAATTAGACACAAATTACAAATAGAAACGTCATCCGCAAATCGGAGCACACATGAACAGTCGCGAACGACTCCTTTCGTCACTGGCGCATAAAGAGCCTGACAGAGTACCTATTGATATGGGCGGAACGCATGTCAGCGGCATTCATGTTCGCGCCTACAAGGCGCTGGTGAAATACCTGGGGCTCAAGGAGTCCGCGATCACCATGTCCGACACCGTGCAGCAACTTGCTCTGCCCTCGGAAGAGATGCTTGAGAAGCTGGGCATCGACACTCGCGGTCTCTTCCCGCTCTGCTCTCACAACTGGAACATACACCCCGTCGACACAGAAGCAGGACGTTTCTTTACGGATGAATGGCAACTGACGCACTTTATGCCCAGGGAGGACGGTCACTGGTGGACGGTTGTAAGCTCTCCCCTCGCCAGTCGCTCTCTCGGCGTGGCAGATATCGAGGCCTTCCCCTGGCCCGCAGCGGCTGATCCGCGGCGTATTGCAGGCTTGCGGGATAAGGCCCTGCTGCTTCGCGCACAGGGCAAGCCGGTTGTTCTCAAAGGGTTGTGCGCCGGCATCTTCGAAATGGGACAACGCCTGCGGGGAATGGAAAATTTCATGATGGACCTACTGACAGAGCCAGATCTGGCCCGGGCGCTTATCCATCGCCTGGCCGGCTTGAAAGTCGCATTCTGGGAAATGGCTCTTGCCGAGCTTGGGGATGTGGTTGATGTCGTATTGGAAGCCGATGATTACGGCAGCCAGGAGAGTCAGCTTATCTCACCCGATCTATTCAGGCAGCTTTTCAAAGAACCCTACAGAGAGGTAATGGGCGCCATTCGGCGAAAACTGGAGGCAGCCAAAGACGGTAATCAAAAGGGTTATGTTCTGTTTCATTCTTGCGGAAACATTCGGCCGATCATTCCTGATTTCATAGAGATCGGCATCGACGCGATCAATCCAGTTCACGTCACCGCAGCAGGCATGGAGCCGACAGCGCTGAAAAGGGATTTCGGCAACGATCTCAGCTTCTGGGGCGGCGGCATCGAAACGCAGTCCGTGCTACCGTTGGGAACCCTGCAGGACATTGAACAAAACGTACGCAAAAACCTTGACGCCCTGATGCCGGGCGGAGGCTATGTTTTCAATGCCATTCACAACATTCAGGGCGAAGTGCCACCCCGAAACATCGTGAAGATGATTGAAGCCGTCAAGACGTACGGCGACTACTCACGCGCATAAACGGTTAACACATAAACAAGGAGCATAGAAGTGAGGAAAATCAAAACAGCGATACTGGGCTACGGGAGGAGCGGCAGCACGCTGCATGCTGACCCCATAGAGCGTCTTGAACAGTTCGAGATGAAGGCGGTTTGCGACATTGACCAGAAGGCGCTTGAAAAAGCCAAGGCGCGCTTCGACTTGACGGCGTATACGGATTATCATAAGATGATCGCGGAAGAGCCGCTAGACCTTATCGTTATTGTTACCCGCAGCGACCAGCATAAGCAGATGGTCATAGACTGCCTGAAAGCAGGACACAACGTTCTCATTACCAAGCCCTGGTGCCGCAATGCGGATGAGGCGCGGGAAATGATTGCCGTAGCCAAAGAAACCGGAAAAAAACTGTTGCCATGGTTGCCTGCGCGTTGGGGCAGCGACTTTCTTAAGCTGAAGGATCTCATCGACAGCGGTGTGATCGGCCGGGTATTTCAAATCCGGCGCCGCGAAAGCGGTTTCAGCACCCGTTTTGACTGGCAGACCGAAACGAAGTATGCCGGCGGCATGGTTCTGAACTGGGGCGCGCACCTGATTGAGCCGCCCATGTTTCTGGCCGGTGGAACCGTCAGCCACGTGTACGGCAACATCAAGCAGATCCTGACCCCTGGAGACGCTGAAGACAACTTTATCGGCATTCTGAAAATGGATAATGGAACAACGGTCATTTCAGAAATGGCCACCATGTCTCTTCCCGATGATTACAACTGGATTATTCAAGGCGACAAAGGCACCATTACCGTACAGGAAACAAAGGTCGCCATACGAAAAATGACCCGGCAGATGAATCAGGACGAGACTTCCTATGCCAATAAGTACAGCCTCGAGGTCGTGGATGACACGGCTGACGGCCCGCACCGGATCACCAATGGCAACCGGTATGGCGACGCCAAAGTGATCTACCCGGAAATAGGCAAGGCGATTCTGGGGGAAGAAGACTACGCGGTGAGCTTGGAAAGCGCCTTGATGCTGACAAAAATATTGGATGCCATCAAAACGTCCAGCGCAACGGGACAAACCGTTTATCTCGACAAGGAGTAATGTGTGAAATTTGCCTTTATGAGTTTTTCCGTCCCGAATGATACGCTGCCGCAATTGCTTGCCAAAGCGGTGCAGCATGGTTACGACGGGGTCGAATTGCGCCTGCAATCCAATCACGGCCATGGTGTGGAAATAACAACCAGCGCCGAAGAGCGCCATGCGATTCGTGCGATGCTCTCCAAAAGCAAGGTCGAAATATGCTGTCTGGCCAGCTCCCTGCGGTTTGCTGTGCCCCAGGAACGGCAAACCACCATTCAGGCGGCCCAAGAGGTCATCGCGCTGGCGGGAGATATTGGCGTCCCCTCTATCCGGGCTTTTGGCGGGGCCATTCCCTTGGGAGTCACCCGTGAGCAGGCCAGAGATTGCGCGATTGCCTCGTTGCTGGAGGTGGCGGACATGGCTGCCGACCAGGGGGTTGCCATCAGCATGGAAACGCATGACAGTTGGAGCAATCCCGAGGATATGCGCAGTATCGTCGAACGTGTCAATCATCCGGCCGTCAAGGTCAATTGGGACTTCCTGCACTGCGTTCGGTTGACCAGCTACAGCGTCCGACAGGGGTATGAAATACTGAAAGCCTGGATTAATCATTGCCACATACATGATGCGGTTTTGGGCAGCAAAGACAAAAACCCGGCAAGCTTCCAATGGGTACGCATGGGAGACGGGGCGATTGATCACCGTGAAGCGATCGCCTGTCTGGAAGCAGATGGCTTTCAAGGCTACATGAGCGGTGAGTGGATTGGATGGGACAGCGATCCCGACCACCTGGGAAAAGAAATTGCCGTATTACGGCAGATCGAGCAGGAGGTCTCGTTATGATCTTGTCTCTGAGAACATGTTCAAAAAACCAATAACATTTCGTGGTTCAGTTAATTGCGAAAAACCTGATAGAGCCTGCGCAATCACGAGGCCCGACTGACTACGGGTTCGGTTTTGCGTTCGCCGGCAAATAGCGGCGAAAGGCATCCGGATACAGGCCAATATCGTCCATCGGGATTGGACGGAAGCCGATGTCGACATACGGCGCGGCGTCGGGCTTGAGACGCCAGTCGCCCTTCGCGGCGTCCACGAATCCGGGATCGCGGGCGCCGAAATCGGCGTTCGCGATCGGATCCATGCCTCCGACGCCTGACGTTCCGCAGCGGTAGAAGACGTTACGCCAGGCGTGGTTGACGCCGGGGGTCGTCACCATGGTAGCCATGGCGGGATACCTTTTCAGGTAGAGCGCGTTGGTGAAGCAAGGCGACCCGAAGCGGAAGGGATTCAGCTTGCCGGCGCGGACTGCCTGCCAAACGGTGTTTCCCTGTCTCCATCCGCCGGTGATGCCTCGTGAGCAGTCAATGAACAGATTATTGTCAATAATGTTGTCGCGTCCGGAGTTCATCTGGACTGCGCCGAAATGGCCGTTGGCGCTGCGAATGAAGATGTTGCCGTAGATGAGCATGCCGCTGATGGCGTCGTCGAGCCGGATTGCCGCTTGGCCACAGGCCATCGCGCCGACGCCTGCTTTGCGGCAATCGCTGAAGCGGTTGTACCGGAAGACCACCCCGCGGTAGGAAGGATTCGCCCACATATCCATGGCGCCCTGGTCGTCCGACTCGCGTACGGCGTGGTGAATCTCGTTAAGTTCGATGACGTGGTCGTTGCCTTCAATGCGCATGACGCTGCTGGGGCAGTCGTACATCTCGTTGTGCGCGACGCGGTTGCCCACGCCTTCGAGTTGAACGGCGGGCGTGTAGGTGCGATCGATGCGTCCGAAATTGTGAATCCGGCAGTTTTCCACGAAGTGACGGCCCGGCTTCAGGGTTTCGCGGTCGCCGCCGATCACCTCGGTGGCGCGCCGGCCGATGGTGTGGATGTCGCAACTCAGAATGCCATTGGCCTCGCCGCCCCGAATCGTGATGCCGTTGCCGGCCAGGCGACTGATGGTGCATCCGGCGATCAACGGTCGGTGATGCCCTGTGCGCGCAGATCGCAGCTTTGCACCTTGCCCCGCGCCGCTTCCGGCAGGCGCGCCAGGATCACCGGATCGGTGACGGGCTGGAACCCGGCAATCCGGCGGCCACCATAGAACACCGCTTTGCCCGGCTCGACCGCGCGGTAGACAACCGGTCCCTGTTGCGTGCCTGAGTCCTCGGCCGACAGCTCGAACGTCCCGGTCACCGGGTACTCTCCGGGCTGCACGTTGACCGATACTACACCTCCCTTTTCGTTTTCGCAACACGTTTTTCGCCATTTTTTCCATTTTGCCTGCGGAAGAAGACACACTCCCCCCGCGGTTTTCTTTGTTCCCGAGACCCCTTTTGCACAAACACGGACGAGACCCCGTGCCGCTTTGCCGATGCATGTTTTCTGCAAGAACCTTTTTTGTTGATTTTTTTTCTTGCGTTTGTGTCGGGTTTGTGAATATCTTGCGGGTGAAGCTGTTTTGTCGGTCTGCGGCGCCCCTACGGCATCGGTCGAGATCGTTGGTCAATATTGAAAGAGAGGCTTGGCAATGCGAGGTTCCAGTTGGGTGTTGGGTGTGCGGCCGTCCGTGACTAGTTCTTTCTTATGCGCCTGTTTTCTCGGCGTTCTATTTGCCGTATCCGGTTGCAATAAGACCGAGGAAGACGCCAAGCAGCAGGAGACGGACGCCGCAAGGGAGCAGGCGGCCCCCGCGGCGCAGCAGGCGGATGCCGTCGAGGCGCAGTCTGTGGCGCCCGACGCCGTCGTGGTGGATGTGGACGGCGCGGTATTGAAGAGATCCGAACTAGACCAGCAGCTTATGCGAGCCCTGTCGGCGCAAGGCATGCAGGGAATGCCGCCCCAGTCGATGGGGCCGGAGATCATGGCGCAGTTCGAGAACGACATTACGGATCGTTTTATCGCACAGCATGTGCTGTTGAACGAGGCCGTGCGCAGGAAGATCGAGGCGTCCGACGAGGAAGTCGAGAAGACGATCAAGGATCTGGTCGACGGACTGCCCGAAGGAATCACCTTGCAGACCGCGCTGGAGCAACACGGCATGACGGAAGCCAAATTCCGGGCGGATGTCGTTAGCGACGTTCGTATTCGCAAGATGCTGGAAGAAGAAACGAAGGAAGTGGCGCAGCCGACCGACGAGGAAGTCAAGAAGTTCTACGACGAATCGCCCCAGTTTTTCAAGGTGGGCGCCAGCGCCAAGACGCGTCATATTCTGGTTGAATGTCGCGAGGGCGAGAGCGAGGAGAAACACGCCGAAAAGCGCAAGGAGGCGGAAGCGCTGCTCAAGCAAATCGAGGACGGCGCCGATTTCGCCGTATTGGCCAAGGAGAAATCCAGTTGTCCGAGCGGACAGAAGGGCGGCAGCCTGGGAGAAGTGAAGAAGGGTCAGATGGTGAAGGAGTTCGAGGATGCGGTGTTCTCGCAGGATCTGAACAAGGTGGGGCCGGTGGTCAAAACGCAGTTCGGCTATCACCTGATCGAAGTGCAGGAGCGAACGGAAGAGAAGACCGAGGCGCTGGCCGAGGTCAAAGAAAAAATATCCGGCTACTTGACAGATCAGAAAAAGCAGGAAGTGGTCGAGGCGTTTATCGAAGGTCTTAAAGCCAAGGCCACGATAACTCGCGGATCGAAACCATAGGCGTATCCCGCAGGTTCGGATCGGCTGAATTGGACGGCCGGTTCGGTCGGCGGGGCAGGGCGAGGGCCGCAGAGTTCAGTTCGATTGAACAGGAACGGTGCGGCGGATAAATCAACGGCAGGGATGGTTCAGGGTTCGGAAAAACCCGGGCATTCCGAAAAACAAGGACAGGGGATATGGGTACGAATCTGTATGTGGGCAATGTGTCGTTCAACACGATGGAAGACGATCTCAACAAACTCTTTGCCGAGTGCGGCAATGTCGTGCGCTGCAATCTGATTGCCGACAAGTATACGGGGCGCTCGCGCGGTTTCGCTTTTGTCGAGATGGCTACGGATGCGGAAGCCCAGGCGGCCATCGAAAAGCTTAACGGCAAGGAGCTTGACGGACGGGCCTTGCGCATTAACGAAGCGCGTCCGCGCGAAGAGCGTCCCGCCGGCGGCGGGGGTGGCGGTCGGCGTTCCGGCGGCGGATATGACGACCGTCGCGGCGGCGGCGGTGAAGGCCGGCGCGAGTGGTAGGACCGCTTTGGCGGGTGCAGTTCAGCTAGCCCGCGCAATACTAAATGGACATTTCGGACGGCCATGTATTCCGTCCGGTGGCATTGTGAAAACGCGAAATATCGTGAAGATTCCTTCGTCTTCGCGCCTTGTCGGACAGGGTGCCTGGACGCCTGGTTCTGTCGGTTGATTTCTGCGCAAACCCTAAGCGGACGGAGGTCCTCTATGATCAGCAAGAAAATGGTGGCGGCTCTCAACAAGCAGGTCAATGCCGAGTTTTACGCCGCGTACCTGTACCTGGCGATGTCGGCGGATGCCGAAAACAAGGGGTTGAAGGGCACGGCGAACTGGTTCTTCGTTCAGGCTCAGGAAGAAACCACGCATGCGCATCGCATATACAAGTACATTCAGCGCGTCGGGGAGAAGGTGAAGCTGGACTCGATAGCCGAGCCGCCCGCGAGCTTTAAGTCCATGAAGGCCATGTTCGAGGCCGCTCTGGGGCACGAAAAGAAGGTGACCGCCATGATTCAGGCTCTGGCCGATCGGGCTCAGTCCGAAAAGGATCATGCGACCGGACTCGAAATGCAGTGGTTCGTGGCCGAACAGATCGAGGAGGAAGAGAACGCCAACGAGATTCTGTCCAGAATCAATCTGGCCGGAAATGCGCCGGGCGCTCTTTTCATGATCGACAAGGAACTCGCGGCTCGCGTTTTTGTTCCGCCTGCTGCGGCGGGCGAGTAGATCCGCCCTTGTTCGGGAATCGTAAGCGGCCGCCGCAGTTGTCCAACAACTGCGGCGGTTTTTTTTTCGAATTCACTAGTCCTGAAATAAGCGAGGTTTTCGTCGCGAGAGTGCGCAGGCGTTGGCGTGCTTGCGGCAGAAAAACGCGCTTGTTTTAGGACAAGCCTCGGACTACTTAACCTCGCAGGAAAATGATTCGGCACATTTTCAAATCGTGGCACGGGCACCGTGCCTGCGCCGAGACCGGCGCGGCGGGCAGGTCTTGCCCGCTTTTTCTCGAAATATTACATGGGCGGGACGCCCATGCCACTAAGAATGTGCCTATTTATTTTCCGGAAAACAGCCCCCATCCCCAGCCGAGGTTAG
>CAZYAW010000274.1:0-6229 GCA_964646045.1 uncultured Victivallales bacterium
TGCCAACTCATTTTCCGAAGAACAGTCCCAATCCTCTGTCGAGGTCAGGAAGTCTGAAGGTCAGAAGTCGATGCGCGCGCTGAACCATTGCCGTTCGTCAATGCGGTCGTCCACAGTGTTCAGGATGGTGGAGAGGGTGGCGTGCAGGCGTCCGCGGAAAACCGGTTCGCCGTTGACCGTGACCGTAACCGGCTTGCGCAGATCGGCGATTTCCTCGTTGAGCAGCACGCCGAATCCGCCCTGGAGATTGTGGGTGGTCAGCGCGACGGTATTGTCCTCGATGCGAGCCTCGAGGCGGGTGAATATTCGCGGCTTTTCCATGGTCAGCCAATAGAATTGCCGGTTGAAGTCGCGCTTGGGTTCCCAGATCAGTTCGCGCGGGTAGGGGTTGCGCCGCGACGGCGCGATCCAGGCCACGGCCTGTTCCGTGCTGGAGCGGGGCAGGGCGTGGCCCGCCTTGGGCAGGAAGATGTATTTGTGGCGGTAGCGACCCGGATGCCGGGCCGCCAGCTCGCGCAGAATGCGGTCGGCTTCGGCGTCGGACCAGGGCGGGGCGGGTTGGTCCTTGCCGCCATGGGTAAAGGCGATGGGCGTATGCATGAGGTTGCCGATGACGCCCCAGCCCCACGTCTCGCCCAGATGGCTGCCGATCAGGATGCCGCCGGCGCCGGACGCCAGGCCGGCAAAGAGATCGGCCTGATGTCCGCCCATGTGCCAGGTTCCGTAGCCGCCCATGGAGTAGCCCACCAGATAGACGCGGTCGGTATCCACGTTCCAGGTGCGTTTGACGGCCTTGAAGATTTCCTTGACTTGCCGTTCCTCGTCGGGATGGGCCGCCCAGCGGGCGTATTCCTTGCGCATGACGGTGGGCGCCACAAAGATCATGCGGTCCAGGCGCTTCTGAAACAGCTCGAAAAACATGGGGCCGCCCAGTTTCCAGTGGCCGCTGTTCTTGCCGCCGCCGTGCAGGCTGATGACGACCGGCCATTTTACGTTTTCGTCGCCGTCGCCGGATTTGCGCCATTGCCGGACATGCACGGGAGTGGCCAATGGGCCGGTTTTGAAAACGGTGTCGCCCGTCTTGATTTTGCGGCCGGCGCGGGCGGCCGCAAAGCAGCGCCGCCCCCATTCCGGCACGGCGTCCAGCGGCAGGGCGTCGCGTCCTTGCAGCGCCGTCAACGCTTGCGCGCGGCCTTCCGCGCCGGAGAAAAAGGTCTGGATCATTTTCTCGAAAAAGGCGGTTTCCTCGGCCGTGAGCGCGGTCTTTTCCTGAAAGACGGGGACGGCGGCGCGTACGGCGGGGTTGCGCGGAAAACGCGTGGCGAGATCCGTCAGCAGGCTCCGGGCCTGTACGACGAGTTTGTTTTCGCGCGCCCATTGCGCCAGAGCGAGGCGCCCGGGCACGTCGTCGGCCGCCAGTGCGCGGCGGCGCTGTTCGAATTCGTTGCGCAGAGCGGATCGGGAAAGATCCAGCGTTTCCCGTTTCTCGATGCCGGCGGCGGGGACGCGTACGCCGTATCCGCGATAGATTTCCAGAATGATGACTTCCTCGTTCTCCTGCGTGATGCGGTGACCGATCAGCGGGCGACCGCCGGCGCGCGGGAAAAGCGCGACTTGCGCGCGGGTCGAGAAAGGCGGCAGCGTCGCCAGGACGACCAGGGTCCGTAACGACCAACGCCGGAAAGGGCGGAAGGCGGGCGTGGCAGATGGCATCAGTCGTCTCCTGTGACGGGGTTGAGACCCGTTACTCCCGGATTTCCGTGCGGAGTGCGCTATTGTGGTGAATGTCGTCGAGCAGCCTCTGGCGCAGCGTTCGGTAGATCGGGCCCGGTTGTCCGTCGCCGACCGGGCGGCCTTCGAACTGGTGCGCCATGCTGACGTCCCACGTGGTGCCGACCACGAGGATCTCCCGGGCCTCGTCCATGTCGGCTCGCGTGATTTCGCGATGTTCGGCGGCGGCGAGGCGCCCGTCGGCGACCAGCGGACGGGCCAGTTCCAGCGTCCGCTCCATGGTGGTGCCCAGCAGCATGCGCTGCGGGTCGGGAAACAGCAGCGCCCGCTCGCGCGTCACGATGCCGATATTTTCAGTGGCGCCTTCGCGCATGAAACCCTGTTCGTCGCAGGCCACCACGGTGTCCAGTCCGCGATCGACGGCTTCCTTTTTCATCCACATGTTCTGTAAATAGTTGCAGCTCTTGACGCGGGCCATGGCGGGCGGTTTGGGAGCCACGGCGGATATGCCGAGGGCCGCGCCCTGTGGATGAAGATCCATAAAGGACGGCACGGCGGCCGAGGCGACGACATAGAGCTGGGAACCGCAGGTGGAGTAGGGGTTGACATCGAAGCTGCCGGGTCCGCGCGAGACGTATAGGCGCAGCATGCCGTTGCGCTCCCCTCCGGCCCGCGCGGTCTCCACGGCGATGCGCGCGATGTCCGCGGCGGGAACCGGGAAGGCCAGATGCAGCGCAAGGGCGGAATGGCGCAGACGTTCGAGATGGGCGTGCAGATTGTAGAGGGCGCCGTCCACGTATTTCATGGCCTCGAACACGCCGTCGCCCCGGTGGACCATGTGATCGTCGAGCGGCAGAGTCATGAGGGCGGGTTCGGTGACCAGTCCGTCCCATACGCTGGAATACATGGCGTAGTAGCGGCGGTGATGGGGCCGGCGCAGGCCGGGCGCCAGGGCGGCAAAGGCTTCGAGGTCGATGTGTTTCATACGGCGCCGTCCTTTCGTCGCCGCACATACGCGGCCTGGTCTGCGGAGTGATAGGAACTGCGTACCAGCGGACCCGAAACCGTGACGTGCAAGCCGGCCTGTAGCGCCTGTTCGCGTAAAAGATCGAACTCGCGCGGTTCGACATAGCGGGCGACGGGCAGGTGTCGGGGCGTCGGCTGCAGGTACTGGCCGATATAGAGGATTTCGCAGCCGGTCCGCGCAATGTCTCCAATCAGAGTTCGCAATTCGTCCATGGTTTCGCCGAGTCCCGCCATGATGCCGGTTTTGGCGATCAGCCCGCGACGAACGGTCCGTTCTAGAAGTTCGAGCGAGCGACGGTAGTCGGCTTGCGGTCGCGCGAGCGCGTAGAGCGAGGCGACGGTTTCCATGTTGTGCCCGAAGACGTCCGGCTGTGCGGCGGCGACCTGTTCGAAAGCCGCCGAACTGCCGCCGAAGTCGGGGACGAGAACTTCGACGGTGGCGGCGGGCAGCGTTTCGCGTACGCGGCGAATGGTTTCCGCCCAGATCGCGGCGCCGCCGTCGGACAGGTCGTCGCGGGTGACGGAGGTGATGACAATGTCGTCCAGCGCCATGCGCGCGGCGGCTTCGGCCACGCGCCTGGGTTCGTCGGCGTCGTAGCGGCCGGAGCGGTCCTGCCGAACCGCGCAGAAAAGACAGTTGCGGGTGCAGGCTTCGCCCAGAATCATGACGGTCGCCCGCCCGTGCCGCCAGCATTCGCCGATATTCGGACATTGCGCCTCGCGGCAGACGGTGTGCAGTTGGAACTCTTCGACGATGCGCATCGTGCGGGCATAGCGCGGGCCCTGGCCGATGCGCACTTTGAGCCAATCCGGTTTTTTGCGTCGTGCATCCATTATTCGCCTTTCCGTCCGAGTTCGGTCGCGGAGACCGCGCGGCAGGTTGCGTATCCGAAGGTTTCCGCGAAACGTTGCGCGATGCGCATTTTCGCCTCGTCCAAAGTGACGGACGGAACGGAGAGGTGGAGCGAAGTGACGCCTTTGCCGCGAATGCCGCAGGGCACGATGCCGTCGTAGTGCGCCAGATCCGTGCGGACGTTGAGCGCGAAGCCGTGCATGGTGACGCCCTCGGTGACCCGCACGCCCAGGGCGGCTATTTTGTCCGATCCGACCCAGACGCCGCGGTTGGCTCGGTCGCGGACGGCGTCGACCCCGAAATCCGCCAGTGTGCGTATGAGCGCCTCCTCCAGTTGCGACACGTAGCGGACCACGCGCCGGGTTTCGCGCCCCAGCGCCAGAATCGGATAGCCGACCAGTTGGCCCGGTCCGTGATAGGTGACGTCGCCGCCGCGACTGGTGTGTTCCAGTGCGATGCCGCGCTCCCGACGTTCGGCGTCGTTGTAAAGCACGTGCTGCGTTTCCGCGTTGCGACCCAGGGTATAGACGGGCGGATGTTCGACCAGAATCAGCGTGTCCTCTCCTTGGCCGGCCTTGCGTTGTGCGACGATTTGCTCCTGCGTCTGAAGCGCCGCGCGGTAGGGACACGTCCCCAGATCCAGCACATGCAACGGGGCCTTCACGAAGCGCGACTCCGCGCGGAGGGCGGACAGGGGCCGAAGACGTTGCGGACGGCTCGCAAATAGTCGTAGCCCCAGCGCATATCGGGCAGCAGATAGCTGCCTTCGGTCCATTCGTTCCAACTGTTTACGGTCACCAGCGGCGGCTGGTCGGGATGGGTCTCCACATAGCGACGGGCTTTCCACAGGCAGGCCTCGAAAGCGCTGGGCGTCGCGTTGTGCACGATGTCCTTTGCGGACGGATGGCGCTGCGTGTTGTCCCAGCCGATGGAGACATGCGGGAAAAAGGACGGATAGGTTGCTTCGAATGCAGGCCAGGCGGAGATGGCCTTGTCGCACCAGGCGACGTAGTCGCCCTTATGGCCGGCCTGATGGCAGAACTGATAGCAGGTGGCGCTGTCGTAGCCCAGCTCGCGCGCGACGGCGTTCTCGGAATCGGCATTCAAAGCGTCGCCACCTTCGGGCTGTTGGCCGCGTACGGCGATGTTCTGCAGATGCAGGCCGGGGTAGCCCTTTTCGCGACAGCGTTGTCGCATCCAGTCGAGGGCGTCGCGGGTCTCCCGCACGCCGCCCAGGCCGCGAATCAAATTGGATGTCCGAAACACGCAGAATACCGGGCAGTCGTCAATGCGGTAATAGGAGTCGAGCGAGAAATAGCGGTCGATGATGCGCTCGAACATGGGTTCGAGCATGGCACGGCTCACGGCCGCCGAATGAACGAACTCGTTGGCATCGGTATGCATGTCCCACATCGTAGTGGCATCGTGATTGGCCCACATTAGATAGAAGCGCGATCCGGAACCCTGAAGGGCGGGAATCAGTCCGTCGTTGAGCTGACGTTCGAAGCAGGGTTCGTTGTCGTACCAGTACCAGTCCATAATGAACGTGTTGACGCCGTATTCGCGCGCGAGATCGACATGCTGGCGCATGACGGCGGGGCTGGCCTCGTCCTGATAGCCCAGCAGCGGGATGCGCGGCATGTCGTGACCGGGGAAGCGGGGCGTGGCGCGCCGTACGGTATACCATTCGCCGTCTTTTTCCGGCCAGAAGCGCTCCATGCGCGGCTCGTAGTGATAGGACGGCCAGATATAGGCGGCGACATCGAAGTTTTTTTTCATGGTTCTCCTCGATTTACGGGTGGGTGTCGTGCGTTTCCCGGTTGACGGCCTTCGCCATTCCGGAAAAAAACTTGCGGGCAAACAAATGGCGTCGTCGCAGCCGGTATTCATGGAGGCGTCGACCGAACAGCAGGATGACGGGGTAGCTGACGAACGCCGCGATCAGGCCGGCGATCAGGCCGCCGACAACGAGGGAAAGAGCCGTGTGCGCGCCCATATTCATGCTGCTGCGCAGGAAGGCCGCAAAGTCCTTGTCCGGCCCGTACAGCAGTTCGATCGTCTGCATAAGGCGATGATCGTTTTGCGAGTTGACCGCCGCCCCGAGAATCCGCGCGCCCAGACGATAGGTGAAAAGGTAAATGGGCGGCATGGTGACCGGGTTGGAAACCCACGTGCCCAATGCGGAAGCCGGCCGGTTCCCCTTTAGAAAAGTGGCCAGCAGGATGGCGCAAAGCATTTGACCGACGAAAATCGGCAGAAAGCCCACGCAAATGCCAATGGCGGCTCCGCGCGCAATGGCTTCCGGCGAGCTGCGCCATTTGACCATGCCCCGCAGCCAGAGGTTGCGAAAGGAACGAATGGGTTTCTTCATTGCATCGGCTTTCCCGACAACCGTTCAAAAAGCAGTCAAGATACAGGGTCGATTCGCCGGATCGCAAGAAAAAAAGAATGTCTTTCGCGGTTATTCGATGGATTAATCCAGAGGAAGCCGCTGAATGGCGATGTTATTTTGCAGCCCGCCTTAGGGCCCGCGCAAAAATAACTTCACATTTTGGACGCAGATGCATCCCGCCCGGCTGCGTTGCGAAAACTCGAAATATCGCGAATATTCCTGCGTTT
>CAZYAW010000275.1:0-12598 GCA_964646045.1 uncultured Victivallales bacterium
GCATACCCTGCTGACCTTGCAGGGCAATTACCCCACGCTTGTCATCATTACCACGGGAAAGGTTCACGATGTGAACATTCTCGACGAATTGATCTTCGACCACCGGGAGCTTCTACATCATGGACCCGGGTTACGTCGATTTCGGCCGGCTTCATCGCATTCACCGTTGCGGGGCGTTCGACGAGGAATGCGACATGCATGAACAGCTTGTTTTCAAAGGTTTTAACCGGACATTAGTGTGCGGGAATATCTTTTTTTCGCCCCTTTCGCGCACGGGTTGCGGATAGAGAGGGGTGACACGTGCCCATGGATGGGCATGTGACTATTGGCTTCGTTTTAAATTCCCCGGCTTTGGCACGCGTAAGGACATGCTTCTGGTCTTAGGGATACGGAGGGTTTCGGCGATCCGAAACGCGCTCCGCGTGCCGTCTACCTCGTACGCCCGCACCAAAGGGGCCAGACGACCTTTCAACGCACTTGATGGTGTCCAGTTCGCCGGAACCTTGCAGCGATTCCTTTCTAAATATGCACGGATATCGCCTTTGAGAATAAGAGGGGCATGCACACCATAAGCTCCTTTTTTGCAAAGGCACTTGAAAAACAATTGAGCCTGTCGCGCTGTGTACAGGCTAAGAACTTCTGCGCCAATTCTAACCTGATCGAAGTCGTTACTGAAATAGAGGCACCCGTACTGCTGCCATTCTCCCTCGTTGACGGCATTGGACCGCCCCATCAGGCTATTGATAATGCTTCTTTCTTGGTGCGGAGAGAGTCTATGCCCTTGGGCTTCCATTACCTGCTTCACCGCGGACAGACCCTCGTTGGCAGCAGCTTCGAGCGGCATGCGGTCAACCGCTCTGCTGCGGGGTACGTCCTCTTGAACCGGCGGTGGTTGATTGGTTGGCGGCATTACCGCGCCTCCGAAAACGCGCCGCGTTCAGGCCGGCTGAGAATAACCGCGGAAGGCCCGGAGGCTTTCCCGGGGCTCGCTACAGTGCACGGGAGGTCGAGGATTTCCACGATCTCGCCCCGCTGGTATAGTCTGGTAAGAAACCCGCCGCCGACTCCGGCCTCGACCGCCGCCGCCGGTATCATGCAGGCGCCACGACCTCCGGGTTTCAAAGAGTAGACAAGGCCAAGCATGGCCTGCCAAACATCCCGGTGCGGACCCGACGTATCGAGGTCTCCTAAACCGCTGGCGGCACCTTGGCGTCGTCTGGCGTGTTTAAGCGAAAGCAGATTTGCTACTACTAAGTCGAAAATCAGTGGATGTCGCGTGTCGCTGAACAAATCAGGAGGACGGAGAAAAGTCGCGACGGCATCACCTGCCGATATCTCGGCATCGGGATACCCTCTTGCCGCCAGGTTGAGCCGGGCGTGAGTGGCCATGACCTCGTCCTGGGCCTGCCCGTAAAGCCGGACGCCTCTCTTGTTCGCAACGGTCCGGGCCGTTCTCCACAGCAGGGATCCGTCGCCGCAACGAATATCGCAGATTGTGCGGATGTCGGCGTTTTTGTTCAGGCAATGCCTGAGCAGATGGCCAAAGACGATGTCGTAGACGGCGACGGGTACGTAGTAGACGCCTGTTGTCTTTTTCTCCGACGCTTCGGACTCGAACAGAGCCCACAGCACGTCCCTGGTCTCCGCAGCATCGTTGGTCCCGGCTCCGGAAAAAGTATCGGGCTCCAGCGCGGCGAGCACGGCCCGGAAGCGACTCCTCGACCATTGGCCGAGTTTCCTGAACGCGGGGAACGGCGCCATGCCGTTGGCGACGAAGACTCGTGCGAGCAGGCCCGCGAGGTCAGCGTCGCGATAACTCCGGCTTTCCGCAAGCCGCCGGATATCGTCGAAAGCGCAGCCGTCGGGCACGACAACGCCCGGAGCCTTTCTCTTGACGTAACCCCGAGATGAAGCCTGCCGCAGAAACAGCAGGCTCATCACGATGTCTCTGTGGTCGAGCCGGTGCAGTTCGCCTCTTGACCCGGAGCAGACTCGCCACAGTTTTCGGAGTTCGGATTCGCTGTGCATAACGGTTCCGTCATTCGTGATTCGTGACATGCAATATACGCGACGCCGCTGATATTGCCAGCACAAACTGCCTGCCATGACGCAACCATTGGATTGCAAACGAAATGGTGCGGCTAAAGGTTTTTTGCGCTGCGGTCTTCAGAGGAACAAGTACCGACAAAAAAGACGCAAAACGGGAGGGGGTCGATCCAAAACACACATCCACGCATAGCTTAGGGAGCCTGGCAGCATGTCGTCCTGGCTCATAAATATGAGCGCTTACCGCACTGGACCCGCAATATAATGCTGGATACTGGATTTTTGATATAGAAAGCTGTTACTCTGCGAATCAGGATAAATGTGTCCTAGAATGTGTCCTAGCTTTTTCATTGTGTTTCATGTCGTTTCATGGGATAAGGATTATATTTCCCAGAATCAAAACAAGCAATTAGGTAATAATAACAGGCGTTTCACGCTGTTTCAGAATGGTTGCCCGACATGGACTCGAACCATGACAAACAGATCCAGAGTCTGTTGTGCTACCATTACACCATCGGGCAATATCGGCGAATCAGGATATTCTAATCGGCATTAGGACGTAGAGAAACGGCATATCGCATTTGATCACGCCGGGACTGAGATCGTCGGTCAACTCGAAATATATCTCGTCGTTCGTCATATTTTTAAGCGGATCCATCACAAATTCCGGATTAAAAGCCACGGTAATCTGTTTGCCTTCGTATTTGACGGGCACGGATTCGCGGGCCTCGCCCACTTCGGGGGTTACCGTGGAGACCACCAGACGATTTTTGGCAAAGGTCAATTTCGTGGCATTGGTCTTGTCCGTCGTCACCAGAGAAACACGCCGCAACGCCGTTAGCAAACTCTCGCGCTCCACGGCGATTCTTTCTTCGCATTCCGGCGGAATGACCTGCCGATAGTTCGGATAGCTCCCCTCGATCAGTTTGGTGGCCATGACAATATTGCCGAATTCGAAAACCATCTGATTTTTTTCTCCGTAGAGTTTCATATCCCCTTCGCCGCCCAGCGTGTGCAGCAGTTCAGTCACGGCCTTCGACGGCAGTACCATGTCGGCTTCCGCCTCTTTGGGAAAATCCAGTTCCTGTTCGACCAGCGCCAAGCGCCGGCCGTCGGTGGCCACCATGGTCAGTTTGCCCTCTTTGAAGCTCGCCAGAACTCCGTTCAAAATATAACGGGTTTCCTCGGTCGACGCGGCATAGAAGGTCTTGCGCAGCATTTCCCTGAAAGCTCCCTGTTCCATACGATAGACCGCTTCGCCTTCCGGCATGCTCAGCGCGGGAAATTCGTCGGCGGCCATCCCCATAATCTTGAAATACGAGGACCCGCAGGACAGCGTAACGTTGTGACTGTCTTCCAGCGTCAATTCCACATGGGTGTCGCCCAGTTCTTTGACAATGCTGAAAAGACGGCGCGCCGGCAACGTGATCGACCCTCCTTTTTCCACTTCGGCTTTGACAGTGCAACGCACCGTCATGTCGAGATCGGTTGCGGTCAGAGTCAAACCGTTGTTTTCCGCCACCATCAGTACGTTGTAAAGAATCGGCAGTGTGGTACGCGGACTGACCACGTTCTGCACTACCTGTAGTCCGGCTATGAGAGCGGATTTTTCGATTTTGACCTTCATAGAGTTCAACCTCCGCAATGAATGGACAGCCTAGAGTTTAATACAGTGAGTTTAAAGATTTATAAGTATCCGTATTATGCAAAAGCAAAATGTTCAGAAGCCGGTAAAAACCATTTATAAACAACGGCCTGAGATGCATAGCCGCCTGTACATAAGATCGTGACAGGTGAAAATAATGCAGAGAGTATTTTTTTCATCTTTCATTTTACGTCTTTATCTTCATTGGCAAACGTAGAGTTAACAGAAATATTGACAGGTGAAAAGAAAAAAATCAGAGCCGGGCGCCAAGTTTTTTAGCGATAGAGTGGATGTTGTTCTTGAGCTGAGCGTCGACATCCATGCGTGAGTTCACGCTGCGATAGGCGTGCAGGACCGTCGCGTGGGTCTTATGGAAAGCGGCGGCGATCTGCGGCAGCGACGAGGAAGTCATGCGGCGACACAGGTACATGGCGACCTGCCGGGGAACGGCGACGGAACGGGGCCGGTGCTTGCTGGTCATGTCGGACAGGCGGATATCGTAGTGCTCCGCTACGGTTTTCTGAATATCGTCGAACGTTACCGATTCCTGCTGTTCGTCTTCCAGCGTGTCGCGCAACAGATATTTGAGGGATTCGAGTGTCAGCTCATGGCCGGTTAACGACATGTAGGAGACGGCTCGCACGAGCGCGCCTTCCAGGCGCCGGATGTTGGAACGTACATTTTTGGCGATAAAGAGGAGCAAGTCGTCCGCAATTAGGAGATTGACTTGTTTAAGCTTATGGAGCAGGATGGCCATGCGCGTTTCAAAATCGGGAGATTCCAGTTCCGTAACGATTCCCCACTCAAAACGGGAAACGAGACGCTGCTCGAGTCCGGCAATTTCGCAGGCGGGCCGGTCGCTGGTCATGACAATCTGCTTGTGAGCGTCGAAAAGCGCGTTGAACGTATGAAAAAATTCTTCTTGGAGCCGGTCTTTTCCGGCCAGGAACTGGATGTCGTCGATTAACAGCAAATCGGTGGTGCGGTAGTTTCTGCGGAATTGGGGCAGCGTGCGATTGCCGAGAGCTTCAATGTACTCGTTCAGCAGCGTTTCCGAAGAGATGTAGGAAACGGATTTGCGTGTAGTGGACAGTACATGATGGCCGATGGCCTGCATAATATGGGTTTTACCGAGGCCGCAGCCGCCGTAGATAAAGAGAGGGTTGTAGGCCTTGGCGGGAGCCTGGGCGACGGCCAGACAGGCGGCATGAACAAAACTGTTGGAGGGACCGACAATAAATTCGTCGAAAATGTACTTCGGGTTGAGCGGCGGGGTTTTTTGGGAGGAGACTTTGCGCGGCGCGGCGGAACGGACGGCCTGTGCGGAGGGGGGGGAACCAAGCGCGGCGGATTCCGTGAATTTTTTAACAGGCTGGATCGTAAAGCGAATTTTTACGGGCGTGCCGGTTTCCGCTTGCAGGGCGTTGCGGATCAAGGCCAGGTAGTTGTCTTCCAGCCAGGTTTGATAAAAATCGTTGTCGACACTCAGCGTCAACAGGTCGTCGTCGTAGGAAACAGGATCGATTACGGCAATCCAGCGGGAATATACGTCTTTGTGAAGTTGAGTTTGAAGGTGTTCGCATGCGCGGTTCCATAGATTTACGGTAGTGACGTCGCTCACATTTACCCCTCCAGAAAAGCGGAACGACGGCGGACCATCGTTCCGGCGAAGCCGAAAATCGTGATTTCGAGAACAAAAACCGAATCTCCAAACGAGTCTCGCGCAAGACGCCGACCTTGGCGAACGAACGCTTTTGGTTCGAACACTCCACAATAAGGAGCTTGAAAAGACAAGAAAAAAAAGCTTAAAGATGTCTACAGGATACTAACAGGCGATGATGTATTGCGTAAGCGCTTGAAGGCCAGCCAAAAGGGGTGGGAAAGGATCATGGGAGCGGCGATGAGCAAGCAAACGGGCAACCATTATGAACAAAAGCCTAGGCGCACTGCGGGGGCCAAACGAAGTGACCCCCCGCGTCGCAAGGAACCCTTGCTGATGACGGGGCAGGAAGCGCGCGGCGATTTGGCCTATATCGGCCGATGTCTGCCGCCGCCCGCCATGGTGTTGCTCTTGCGCAAAGGAAACGCACAGGTGGTGGTACCGACGCTGGAGTACGGTCGGATGGTGCAACATTTTCCCGTCTCGCAGGTATGGACGCCGTCGCTGCTGGGTCTTTCCGCCAGAGACGGTCGTCGTCAGTCACGCTGGATTCTGGCTTTGTTGCGCAAAAACCGTTTAAGGCAGGTGACAGTGGGGCGGGCCTTTCCGTTGGCGCTGGCACGCGAACTGGAGCAGGCCGGCATTCGGCTGAAGATGGCGGCGGGTTCACTGATGCCCGAGCGCGCCTGCAAAAGCCCGGAGGAATTGCGCAATATACGCAAGGCGCAGCAGGCGGCAGTGATAGCCATGCGCGCCGCCTGCACGACGATCGCGCAGGCGGAAATCGGTCCGGCGGGCGAATTGAGCGGAAAAAACGGGGTTTTGACCTCCGAATACGTGCGCGGCGCCATGAACCGCACCTTGCTTGAGCATGGTTGTTTTTGCGAGGAAATCATTGTGGCCGGCGGTGGGCAGGGCGCCAACCCGCACGAACGCGGCAGCGGTCCGCTCAAGGCGGGGCGACCGATTGTCATCGACGTGTTCCCCAAGCATCTGGAGTCCGGCTATTGGGGCGATTTGACCCGTACCGTCATTCGCGGTCCGGTCGCGCCCGTCCTGAGACACATGTACAATTCTGTGAAAATGTCTTATCATAAAGCACTTACGCTTGTAAGACCCGGCATGGCCTGTTGTGAAATCCATCGGGCGGCCGCCCATGTGCTGGCGGCGCGCGGCTATAAAACCGAGTTGCGCGACGGCCTGCCTGCGGGGTTCATTCATGGCACCGGGCATGGCGTGGGTCTGGAGGTCCATGAAGAACCGTCTGTGGGAGCCAATTCCCAACGTTTGCGCCGCGGCCATGTCATTACCATAGAGCCCGGCCTGTACTACGCCGAATGGGGGGGAATTCGCATTGAGGATACCGTCATGGTGACGGAGCGCGGCTGGCGCTATTTTGCTCCCTGCGAAAGAAAGTTTGAGCTGGGTCCTCAATGACATGAAGGCGGAAAGTCGGGAATTCGATATTGCCGTAGTGGGCGCCGGCCATGCCGGATGCGAAGCTGCGCTGGCGGCGGCCCGTCTCGGAATGCGTACCGTTCTGATTACGCATCGCGCGTCAACGATCGGCTTGATGCCCTGCAATCCCGCCATTGGCGGCATCGCCAAATCGCATCTGGTGTGCGAACTGGACGCGCTGGGCGGCGAAATGGGAATCAACGCCGACTATACCGGCATACAGTTTCGCGTTCTGAATACCAGGAAAGGACCGGCTGTGCGGGCCAATCGCGTCCAATCCGACAAACGGCGCTATGTGGAGCGGATGAAAGCCGTACTCGAACGCCAAAAAGATCTGACCATTCTGGAAGCCTCCGCCGAGGACCTCGCCATTAAGTCGGACCGCCTGAGGGGCATCGATACGGATCGCGGCGGTGTGCTCGCCGTGAAAGCGGCCGTACTGACTCCCGGCACATTTTTGGGCGGCGCTCTGCATATGGGCGGTCGCCGCTGGGAGGGCGGGCGCATGGACGAACCGGCCGCCATGGCCCTCTGGCGCGCCTTGCGCCGTTACGGCGTACAGACCGCCCGCCTGAAAACCGGTACGCCGCCGCGTCTTTTGCGAGACAGCCTTGATTTTAATCGCATGATCGAACAGCCCGGGACCGAGCCAGCGCCGTTTTTCTCGTGGCAAGCCCGTCGCCAACGGACATTGTTCCACGTGGAACAAACGAATGCGTTGCGACCCTGGGAGCCGGGCGCCGACCAGATTTCCTGCTATTTAACGCATACGACTCCGCGCACACATGAAATTGTGGCGGATAATTTGGGCCGCAGTTCGCTGTATGGCGGGGCTATTCAGGGGACCGGGGTGCGCTACTGTCCTTCGATCGAGGATAAGATCGTCAAGTTTGCGGGCAAGGATTCGCACCATGTATTTGTGGAACCGGAGGGACGCGATACGGACTGGATCTATCCGAACGGTCTTTCCAACAGTTTGCCTGAGGAAATACAGCTTGCGATGGTACATTCGGTGCCGGGTTTCGAGCGGGCGGCAGTGGCGCGGTACGGCTATGCGATCGAGTACGAATACTGCCTGCCGACGCAATTGCTGCCGACACTGGAAATGAAAACGATAGAAGGTCTGTTTCTGGCGGGACAGATCAACGGCACAACCGGCTACGAGGAGGCGGCGGCGCAGGGCTTTTGGGCGGGGGCCAATGCGGCGCGCCGGGTCCGCGGGCGGCCGCCCCTCGTGATGGGTCGCGGCGACGGCTATCTGGGCGTGCTGATAGACGATTTGACGCTCAAGGGGACGGACGAGCCTTATCGCATGTTTACCTCGCGGGCGGAGCACCGCCTCTTGCTGCGGCAGGATAATGCGCGCTTTCGTATGGCCTCCTTCGCGGAGGAACTGGGCTTGGCAAATCAGGTTTTTTTACGGGAAACACGCCAGTTTGCGCGTGAAATCGATGAGGAAATCGCGCGTTTGGGCCGGGAAAGGCAGGCGGGCAAGACTCTGGCCGAGATTCTGGGCCGACCGGAGAGCGATTATGCGACCCTGCCGGGGCGTCGCAACGGGTTGCCTGAAGAAGTTGCGGAACAGGTGGAGATCCAGGTAAAATACCGGGGCTATATCGAGCGCGAGGCGGCATGTATTCGCAAGTCTCGCTCCATGGAAAACAGTAAAATACCATCCGAATTCGATTACATGGGTCAAACGGCGCTCTGTTACGAAGCCCGCGAAAAACTGTCACGCCTGCGTCCGCAAACGCTGGGCCAGGCCAGTCGCGTGCCCGGAGTGAGTCCGGCCGATATAGCGGCTTTGTCGGTATTGACGCAAGCAAAAGGGAGAAAGCTATGAAGGCGGTGTGCTGTGCGAATATGCCCTATGTGGCCGAGGCCTTCGGCACGCTGGGAGAAACCGTTGTGCTGGATGGACGCCAGATTGTCGCCGCATCCGTGCGCGAGGCCGATTTGCTGGCCCTCCGCTCGACGACGCGCGTTAACGAGACGTTGCTGCGGGGCAGTCGCGTGCGTTTCGTTGGCACGGCGACGATCGGCACGGATCATTTGGATATCCCCTGGCTGGAAGAGCAGGGTATCGTGTGGAGCTATGCGCCCGGCTGCAATGCCAATAGCGTCTCGGAATATATCGTCAGCGCGCTCTTGTGTCTGGCCGTTCGGCACGGTTTCACGCTGCGCGGTAAAACCCTAGGTGTCGTGGGGGTCGGTTGCGTGGGCTCGCGCGTGGTGGAAAAGGCTCGCGCTTTGGGAATGCGTCTGCTGCTCAACGATCCGCCCCGCCGCCGGGCGGGCGAACTCTGTCATCGGGCGGACGGCACACCCGCCCAGGAGTGGGAGTTTGTGGCCTTGGATCGCATATGTCGGGAATCCGATATAGTAACATTTCACGTTCCGCTGAACCGCGAAGGCGCAGACCGCTCGGTTCATCTGGCGGACGAGGCGTTTTTTGAAAAACTCAAACCCGGCGCGATGGTTGTTAATGCGGCCCGCGGCGCCGTGGTGGACGCGGCGGCTCTGATGCGGGCGCAAGAACGTGGAACGGTCCGCTACGTGGTGCTGGACACGTGGGAAAACGAACCGAATTTCGATTTGGCACTACTGCAACGTGTGGATATCGGGACGCCGCATATCGCGGGTCATTCTTTCGAGGGCAAAGTGGCCGGCACCCTTATGGTCTATCAGGCCGCCTGTCGCTTTTTGGGGGTCGCCCCCGTTTGGTCTCCGGCCGCGTTGTTGCCTTCACCCGACGTACCGGAGGTGGCGATCGACGTTGCCGGCCGCCGGGATGAGGAAGCTTTGCATGAGCTGACAAGCCGGGTATATAATGTTCTGGATGACGATAAAAATCTACGCAAGGCATTGAAAGACAATCTAACTATCAAGATTCCAGAGCTTGACAAGCCCCCTCATGCGTTGTACTTTGACCGTTTACGCAAAAACTATGCGGTTCGCCGCGAGTTCCGTTTTACTCGGGTACACTGGACGAATGCGTCCGCAAGCTTGCGCCGGGCGGCTCGTGAACTGGGTTTCGCGGAAGGCCGGTGATGAGCGAATATCATGTTTCCCTCAAGCGGTGAACGCCTATGGACACCCCTCCAGCTCACGACGCTCCGCTGGTCGAGGAGATGCGCCAGGGCGATTTGACGGCCTTTGATCGGCTGTTCGAAAAATACCGCAACGGATTGCGGGCCTATGTCTTCGGCATGCTGAACGATGCGAGCGGGGCCGAGGATATTGTGCAGGACTGCTTTGTGCAGTTGGCGCGGCACATCGA
The DNA here is from genome assembly GCA_964646045.1 of uncultured Victivallales bacterium. GTDB lineage: Bacteria > Verrucomicrobiota > Kiritimatiellia > UBA8416 > SLMC01 > CAZYAW01. The sequence goes on from CAZYAW010000275.1 coordinate 10,090, forward strand.
TACGGTGGATCCGGGGAAAAACGTGGGCGGCTGGTTGTACCGCGTGGCTCGCAACAAGACGATCGACTGCGTGCGCCGCCGCAAATTCGAGGTGTCGGCGGGTGAAAGCGGCCTGGCCGCGCCGCCGGCGACGGACGAACGCTCAGGGCCTGAAACGCCGCTGGAGGCCCTGGTCCGCGCGGAGGAGGCGGCCCAAGTGCGCGAGGCGCTGGGGAAATTGCCGACCGGCGAACGCGAGGTCGTCACCATGCACTATTTTGGCGGGCTGACCTTTCGCGAGATCGCCGGCATTCTGCGTCGTCCGTTGGGCACGGTCTTGTGGCGGGCGCACAATGCCATGGCCAAACTGGCAAAGGAAATATAAAGCTCTCTTGTTTTAGGGTTGACGTCGCAAGCGAATATGCTCGAGCAATTCCGTCAGAGTCATGCCGTTGACCTGTTGCAGGTTTTTCATATTGCGCAGCAGCGCGAGGTGTTTTTGCGGCCTGTCAATATGCAATGACCGGACGGAAGACGGGACCAGCGGCGCGAGATCCACGTTCACGCCGCGCAGCGACAAATGTTGCACGCTAAACAAGTTCAGCGCGCTCAGGTCGGGAATGCGGGTGCGGTCCAAATTCAGGTAGTTCAGTTCACAGCCTGCGAGCGGACGCAAGTCGCGCACCGCCGTGCGGCCGATGTTCAGCGTTCGCAAGGGCATGCCGCGCAGAACTTCTATGTCGGCAATGCTCGTGCCGTCCAGGTGCAGACCGACCAGGCGCTTTTCCCGCAGCAAATCCATGTTTCGGAACTGCGTGGAAGATGCGTTGAAATGGCGGAGCGGGAAATCCGCCAGAACGTCGAAACGGCTTACTTTAGTTTCCGCCAGATTCAATTGGGACAGAGGCATGCCTTTGAGCGGATCAATATTGTGGACTTGGGTTTTGCTGATATTCAGGTCGTTCAGCGGCATGCGGGTCAGATCCAGCACTTGCGAGACCGGCGTTCCCGCGATATTCAGTTCGCGCAGGGACAGGCCCCGCAGCGGCATCAAATTGCGAACGGCGGTTCTTTGAATGTCCAGTACGTCCAGCGGCATACGGCGCAAGGGATCGAGATGGCGAATTTTCGTGCCGCCCGCGTAGAGGGCGCGCAGGGGCATGTCCCTCAGCGGAGCGAGATCCTGAACGGCCGTCTGGCCGATGTACAGTTCCTGCAGCGACAGGCCCTTCAGCGGCGCCAGATCGTCCAACGGCGCCACGGAGTCGTTGCGCTGGCGCTGGCGAAAAGGAACGCCGCCGCAATGCAGGATGCGCAAATCGGTCAGTTTACCCAGCGGTTCCAGACTGATCAGCTTCTCGGAAAAGATTTCAAGCATGCGCAGGCGACCTTCCTGATCCGCATAGCCGCTTACGTCGTTCGCCACCGATAAACCGGGATTGCGGTTTTGCCATTCGCCCATAATGTGGAGATGATCGTTCCATTCCGTGACCGGCTGCAAATCGCGCGGACGCACGAGGCCCGTTTCCGGCGCCGCTTCAGCTTGCTCTTCCGGCGCCGCCTGCAATTTGGCGATTTCCGCCAGTGCGGCGGCATTTTGCCGCGCAAATTCGGTTTTGCCGTGTTTGCGGTCAAAGAGGGTGATCGCATTGCGCAGCAAACCAAGGTCGTTGGCCGAAAAAGACGTTTCGCGCAAGGCCGCCGTCCAGTCTTCGGCCCCGGCGCTTTCCGGCGCTTTCACCGCGAAACGGGTCATTATTTGGTTCCATTCGTCGCGGGCCTGATTTTCCTTTTGCCGAACCTGTTGATTTTCCATAGCTTGCAACAGAACGGGCCCCAGCGGCTCGGGAACGGACTGAAACAGTTTACGGGCATGCTCGGTCGCCTGTGTTTCGTAGGCCATGCGGCCTTTGAGCAGGCCTACGCCCGCATCGGCGTCCTTTCCCATGCGCATCAGTTTTTCGCGAAGCGACAAATCGGTCAGTCCGAACGAAATCGCCGAGCGGATTCGCGCCGAGCCGACCTGCTTGATTTCGTGCCCGCGCACCTGATCGGCGACCACGGCGGTGACGGCCACCCGCACGCGACCGGTACGCATTTCCACCATGATTTCCTGTCCGAGTCCTTCCCGGAAGGATTGCAAAATTCGCCGCTCGGCGCCGATGGCGTCCTGCACGGCAACGCGCACGCGACGCATGGAATCTTTATGGGCGGTCGGCGCATTGCTTTTCAGATAGGCGTTGGCCTTGTTCAGGGCTTCGTCAAAACCTTTTTCCAGAAGCGCATTGGCGACGGACAACAAGGTCTTATCGTACAGCGTCCGCGCCTTCTCCGCCCGGCTTTGCCGCTCGGCGATCCATTCGCGTTCCAGTTCGGCCAGGCGTCGGACAACCAGATCGCGGCGCTCGCGTGTTTCCGCGGACCATGCGCCGCTGTAGTTGCGATAGATGTCGGCCGCTTCCCGATACTTATGCCCCCGGAGATGGGGATCGACCGTTTTGCGCAACGCAAGCATCACTTCGTCCAGGGC
>CAZYAW010000276.1:0-5530 GCA_964646045.1 uncultured Victivallales bacterium
GGTGTCGTAGAGCGCCGCATCCGCTTGTCTGCCGCGCGCGCCCGTCTCCGTGTTTTTCGGCCCGCGCAGCCTTTGGCCCGATGGGCCCCGGCGATAGTATGCGAGCAGAGCCTGACACGCCTCTACGTCGGAGCCCCGCGCGACCGCCGCTTTCATGTCTTGCAGGCCGTCGCGTTCGAGATCGAGGCATTGAAACAGGGTCTGGACGCGATGCGGATACGTCGCGCAGACCCATTCGACCGTTGTTTCTTCGGTCGCGTTCTCCGCTCTCGCCCCTGTCGGAGCAGCCTGGACCGTACACAGGGCTACCCTCGCAATCGCTCTGTCTGTCATTGCGCCCCCTTCGCGTTCGCAAAAAAATTCACAGATTTGGGCTTGTAGGCGCCCGCTCGGCAAGGCGCGAAAACAAGCGTGTCGCACATGGCGACTGCCAAACCGCAGGCCGTCGACAAGCAAAGCATGGTCAGTGCGCCGATCATAATTTTCATAAGGGCCTATCTCCTTTGTCAGATCGAAGCGCTTCCTGTTCACATCGCGGCGCCCACTGGCGTCGCGGGTCTTTGTGCGGAGCGAAAACCGCTCCGGCCGGCAAAGGACGTCACTACTCAGGCATTCAGGAGTCGGGATTCTGAATGCCTAAGTAGCGGCAAAGGAGCTAGCGATAGGCTTCGACAAAATGTTCCTGGCGGTCGTCGCGCAGCGGGATGCGGCCGTCGGTCTGTTCCACGCCGTCCACCAGAATACGCAGGCCATTGGCCGGAGGGGCTTCGCTTTTGCGCACCTCGATATGATACATGGTTTCGCGGTAGCGATAATGAACGCGATACGACGCCCAGCCCTCCGACGGCAGACGCGGGGTCAATCGCAAGTGATCGTTGCGCCACTCGATTCCGAGCAGGGTCTCGAGTCCCAGTCGGTACATCCAGCCGGCGGCGCCCGTGTACCAGGTCCAGCCGCCGCGTCCGACATGCGGCGGCCGGCCGTACACGTCCGCGGCCATGACATAGGGTTCAACCTTGTAGCGCTGGATTTTTTCCGCCGTATGGCCATGCAGGACGGGATTCAGCATGCGGAACAGATCCCAGGCTTCGTCATGGTCGCCGAGCAGCGCCAGGGCCATCACCGACCACAGCGCGCCGTGGGTGTATTGTCCGCCGTTTTCGCGCATGCCGGGCGGATAGCCCTTGATGTAGCCGGGCTCCAGGGCGGTGCGATCGAAGGGCGGCTCGAACAGCCGGATCAAGCCGTCGTCACGCCGCACCAGATGCTCCTGAACGGAGCGCATGGCCTGGCGAGCGCGCTCGGGTTGCGCGGCGCCGCCGATGACGGCCCAGCTCTGGGCGAGCGAATCGATACGGCATTCGTCGTTCTGCGCGGAACCGAGCGGCGTGCCGTCGTCGAAATAGGCGCGGCGGTACCAGGCGCCATCCCAGGCGATCGCTTCGGTGCGCTCCGCCAGCGCGGTCGCCTCTTCCAAGCAAAGAGCGGCGAAGGCCGTGTCGTCGCGCAAGCGCGCGACGGCCGCGAAACGGGTCAGCGCGTCGTGCAGGAACCAGGCCAGCCAGACGCTTTCCCCCCTGCCCTCGCGACCGACGAGATTCATGCCGTCGTTCCAGTCGCCGCAGCCGATAAGCGGCAAGCCGTGCGTGCCGAAGCGCAAGCCGTGCCGCAGCGCGCGAACGCAATGCTCGTAGAGCGTTCCGCTTTCCGCCGCTTGCGCATGCGCCTCGAAATAGGCTTCTTCGTCGGCATGGACGGCGCGTCCCTCGAGGAAGGGGGCCGTTTCGTCGAGGACGCCGGTATCGCCGGTGGCCAGCACGTAACGGGCGGTCGCCAACGGCAGCCACAGATAGTCGTCGGAAAAGCGGGTGCGAACACCCGCATTGCCCGGCGGATGCCACCAGTGCTGTACATCGCCCTCTTTAAACTGGCGTCCGGCGCAGCGCAGCAACTGCTCGCGCAACAGGTGCGGCGTGGCATGCACCAGCGCCATGGCGTCCTGGAGCTGATCGCGGAACCCGTAGGCGCCGCCGGACTGGTAGAAGCCGCTGCGGCCCCACAGACGACAGGACAGGGCCTGATACGGCAGCCAGCCGTTCAGGATAATGTTGGTGGCGACATCCGGCGTCTCCACATACACGGCGCCGAGCGTATGGTTCCAGTGCGCCCAGACGGTTTCCAGCGCGGCGCGCGCGCCGGCCCGTCCGCGGAACCGGGTCAGACAGGCGTGGGCTTCGTCCGTGTCGTTGGCCGCGCCCAGGGTGAAGACCACCTCGCGCGTTTGCCCGGCGGCCAGATCGAAGGCCGTCTGAATGCCGATGCCGGGATCGAAGCCGGCGCCGGTGGCGTTGGACAGCCGCACGCGCCGCAGCGCGGCGGGCGCGGCGAACGAACCGTTGCGACCCAGGAATTCCGCGCGGCTGCCCGTCACGGACGTGCCGGCTTCGCTGCATCCGGCAAAGACGATGCGCCCGGAAAATTCGCGGCTATAGGGATTGCGGGCGAAGACCGCGCCAGTCTGGGGATCCGTCTCCGTGAAGATGTGCATGGCGTTGTCGTGTCGCCATTCGCCCAGCACGAGTTCGTAAAAGGCCGTCAGCGAAAGACGGCGCGCGCGGCCGGAGCGGTTGCGCAGCTTGACCACGAAGAACTTGACGGGCGCGTCCATGGCCACATAGACCCACGCTTCCGTGGCCAGGCCGGATTCCTCGTGCTCGAACACGCTGTAGCCGAAACCATGCCGGCAGACAGTGCCCGCCCGGCCCGGCGCCGGCTGCGGGGTCGGCGACCAGTAACGTCCGGTTTCTTCGTCGCGCAGATAAAAAGCTTCGCCGCTCTCGTCCGCGACCGGATCGTTATGCCAGGGCGTGATGCGGAATTCATGGGCGTTGCAGGCCCAGGTGACCATACCGCCGCTTTCACCGACGATGGTTCCGATGTGCGGGGCGGCGATGACGTTCACCCAGGGGGCGGGCGTCGTTTGGCCCGGCTCGAGCATAATCGTGTATTCGCGACCGTCCGGCGTAAAGCCGCCGGGCCCGTTTTTGAAAATACGTTCGCGCGGCGCCAGCGGCGGCGGCTCGGCTTCCCCGGCAACGACGGATAGCGGCCGCAACGGCGGCGGCAGGCGGCGCGGGGGCAGACGACGGTCCGCCTGTTCCTGCAACGTTTCGGCGGTGTCCCGCAGCACCACGCGGGCGACCGTTTGCAGCAGCACGAGGTCCTCCTCGGACAAACTTTCGATCCGGCGCACGAAAATGCCGCCCGGCCGATCGACCCGGTCCGTACCCGACGCGGCGGCAATGGCGGCCATGATGTGGTCGTGAAGGGTGGCGCGATATCCTGAAAAGTCCTCGTTGACAATGACCAGATCGCTGGTCAACCCCTTCATGCGCCAGTAGGCATGCGCGTGCAGGGCGTCGTGAACGCGATCCATGCGGTTCAAGTCGCCAATGCGCAAAAGCATGATCGGCCAGTCGCCCGAAATGCCGAAGCGCCACAGTCCCTGCTGACCCAACCGGTTTTTCGCCAGGATGTCCCGCCCCGCGCGATGGCGCGCGTGCGCGAAGAGCATGGAGCCCGCCAGCCGCCCGAAGATTTGCGTTTCGGCTTCCGTGACATTGAGCTGCCGCCGAACGATCTGGCTGTGGGACCAGGCCATGTCGAAGGCGCGGCTCACGAAGTGGTGGTCGCGGTACTTGTCCGCCAGCGCCAACGCGGCCGCGCGGGTCGCGGCGACCCCGGTAATCAGATGCGCGACCGCGGCGCGGTCGGTCGGCACCTCGACGCTTTGCCGGGCGGCCATGATGGGATCCAGCACGGAGCCGGCGCCGCCGGCCAGCGGAACGGAGCGCCCGGGCGGCGCGTCCAGGGCGGCCGGCCGGGCGACGGTGCGGCCGCGGCCGATGAAGCGAGCCCGGTCGGTCTCGAACGACGGTGCGCCGCTCGCGTCCGGCACATCCAGAACATGAAACAGCCATGGCGTGTCGTCGGCGGGATCCCGCCGGCGGCGTGAACAGAGAATGACATGCCGGTCGGCGAGAATTTCGGTGTGGACGAACAGCTTGCTGAAGGCCGGATGCGCCAGATCGGCGTTGTGCGGCGCGAGCACGACTTCGGCGAAACTGGTCAGGTCGATGCGCCGCGTTTGCCGTCCGAAATTGTTGAGCGTCACGCGCCGGATTTCCACGTCGTCCTCGGGCGACACGCAGATTTCGGTGTGGGTCTCGATGTCGAAATCGCGGCGGCGGTATTCCGCGCGGCCCTGCGTAAAAACGGCCTCGTAGCGGTCCGCGGCGCGGCCGGTCGGGTGGAAGGCGGCGGACCAGTAGGCGGCGGACTCGACGTCGCGCAGATACACGAACGAGCCCCAGTGGTCGCGCGTGACATCCTCGCGCCAGCGGGTGACGGCCAAGTCGCGCCAGCGGCTGCTGCCGCCGCCCGCCTGCGTCACCATGACGTGATAGTTGCCGTTGGACAGAAAATACGCTTCGGGGGTCCGAGTGGTCGGGTCCGTGAAGACGCGCATCAGATGGCTCGGATCGGTGTCCACAGGCTGCGCGGCGGATTTGACTTCGCGCTCGTGCGGCTGCAAAACGGGCGCCGTGTGCGGCATCCGCTCGTGCAGCAGCAGCTCGGTCGCGCGCATGGCCGGATCGGCCATGAAGCGGCGGATCATCGGACGGTCCAGCAGCAGGTTCGACAGGGCGATCAGGCCCATGCCCTGATGATGCGTCATGAAGGCGCGCACGACGGCGCGCGATTGACCGCGCGGAACGCGCGCGGGCGTATAGTCCACCGCCTCATAGAGACCGTACGCGCCGAGCGCCTCCTCTTTCGTCGCCAGGCGGCGCAAATTCTCGCAGGCTTCGTGGGGCGCGAACGGCAGCGCCAGCATGGTCGCATAGGGCGCCACCACCATGTCGCCGGCCAGGCCGCGCTGCAAACCGAGGCCGGGAACGCCGAAGGCCCGGTACTGATACACGTTCCGCGCATCGCGCGCGTTGTAGCAGGACTCCGAAATGCCCCACGGAATATTGCGTTGCCGGCCGTACCGAATCTGGCGCGCAATGACGGCGCGACAGGTGCGGTCCAATAGCGAATTCCTGTGATGGGGCATCAGCAGGGCCGGCATCAGGTATTCGAACATGGATCCGCTCCAGGACAGGAGGGTCGCCTGCCGGTCGTGTTCCGTCAAAAGCCGACCCAGCGCGAACCAATGTTCCGAGGGCGCCTGTTCGCCGGCGACAAGCAGAAAACTGGCCAAACGCGCTTCCGAAGCCAGCAGATCGTAACAGCCGGGATCGAGTTTGCGGGAGTCCACATCGAAACCGATGCTCAGCAGGCGGCGCGGCGCATCGTAGAGAAAGCCGAAATCCATGGCGCTCTCAAGTTCGAGACAGCGCGCGGACAGCCGCTCGATGGCCTGCATGGCGGCGGCGGCGCGGCGACGAACCTCCGGCGGCCTACCGCCTTCGGCGCGGGCCAGATCGGCCAGAAGCGGGACGGGCCCGTCCGCGTCCGCCGCCGA
>CAZYAW010000277.1:0-10431 GCA_964646045.1 uncultured Victivallales bacterium
GGCGGCGGCATGGGCCGGAGCCGTCTCGTGAAAGGTGAAGTCGATCAACGCGTCCGCCGCCTGAGCGGCGGCGGCCAGATCGGCCGTGATGGGCACGTCGATGCCGGCCGCTGCGGCCAATGCACCGGCGTTTTGGCCCAGGTCGGCATGATCCGGCTGTTCCACAGCCGCGACCAGGGTCCAGTCGCCCGTTCGTTGCGAACAGCGAATCAGCGCGCCGCCCATGCGGCCGGCTGCGCCGAGAATGGCCAGTGTTGCCATGTTATTTCTCCTTTTCGAGCAAATCCAACGCCGCCAGCGTGGCGCGCAGAGTCTGCCGCTGCGTTTCCTTCATGGCGCACAGCGGCAGACGGTAGGTTTCCTCGATCAGCCCCATCATGGCCATGGCGGCTTTGACGGGGACGGGGTTGGTGTCGATAAACAGATCCGTGAACAGAGGATAGAGCCGATAGTGCAGGCGGCGGGCTTCCTCCCATTCTCCGGCCAGGGCCAGTCGCACCAGTTCGGAGACCGGGCCGGGCGCCACGTTGGAGGCCACGCTAATGACTCCGCCCGCGCCCAGCGCCATCATCGGGAAGGTCAGCGAATCGTCGCCGGACAAAATGGCGATTTCGCAGGCGCTCAAAAGGGCGCTGACCCGGTCCACGCTGCCGCCCGCCTCCTTGACGGCCGCCACATGCGGATGCTTGGCCAGTCGGACGACCGTATCCACGGCGATTTCGCGGCTGACCCGTCCGGGCACATTGTACAGAACCACCGGCAGGCCCAGATCCGCGACGGCTGAAAAATGGCGGTACAGACCTTCCTGACTCGGTTTGTTGTAGTAGGGCGTCACCTGCAGTGTAGCGTCGGCGCCCACTTCCTTGGCATGGCGTGTCAGCGCGATGGCTTCCGACGTGGAATTGGCGCCGGTTCCGGCGATGACCTTCAGTTTACCCTTGGCGGCTTCCACGGCGGTCTCGATGATTTTGCGGTGTTCGTCCACCTCGACCGTCGGCGATTCGCCGGTGGTTCCGACCGGAACGATGCCGGTCACGCCGGCTTGCGCCTGCCGCGCGATCAGATCCCGCAACTTGGCATAATCCACGTTTCCGTTCCGGTCGAACGGAGTCACGAGGGCCGTATAGGTTCCTGTAAACATGGCATTCTCCTTCTTTGAGCATGATAGGCGTTCGTATTCCCGCCCCGTCCGTCCTCCCTCTCCCATTTGAGAAGGCCGGAACGGGGGTTGGCGAAGCCCTTAGAGTTCTCCGCGCACGATGTCCTCGATGGTTTCCCGATGCCGGATCGGGAAGGCGTGGTCGCCGTCCACCATGATTTCGGCGGCGCGCGGACGGCTGTTGTAGTTGGACGCCATACTGTGGCCGTAGGCGCCCGTGTCCAGAACGGCCAGCAGGTCGTCCTGCTCGACTTCCGGCAAATCGCGGTCTTTGGCCAGAAAATCGCCCGACTCGCAAATCGGTCCGACCAGGTCGCCGAACATGCGCGCATCGGTCTCGCGCACGGCCACGATTTCCTGATAGGCCTCGTATAGCGAAGGGCGAATGAGATCGTTCATGCCCGCATCCACGATCACGAACTTCTTGTATGCGCCTTTTTTGACATACTGCACGCGGCAGACCAGAATGCCGGCCGGGCCCACCAGGCAACGACCCGGCTCCAGCACGACGGACAGGTCCGCCTTCCGCAGCGCCGGCAGCAGGCGTTCGGCGTAGGCGCTCGCGTCCAGCGCCTTCTGATCCGCCCGATACGGTATGCCGATGCCGCCGCCCAGATCCAGGTAGCGGAAATGCGGACAGAACGTGCGCAACTGAACGCACAGTTCCAGCACGCGCTCCAGCGCGGTCGCGAAGGGTTCGGCGTCCAGAATTTGCGATCCGATGTGCATGTGCAGTCCGACCACCTGTACATGCGACAGTTTTGCCGCTTCGGCGCAGGCTTGCAGGATGCGCTCGCGATCCAGGCCGAACTTGTTTTCCTTTTTGCCGGTCGTGATGTACTGGTGGGTTTTGGGATCGACATCCGGATTCACTCGGAACGCCATACGGGCGGTCCGGTCGAGCGCACGGGCGCATTCGGATATGCGCGCGGCTTCCGGCTCCGATTCCACGGTGAAAAAGAGAATGTCGTTTTTCAGAGCGAACTCGATTTCCTCGCGGGTCTTGCCCACGCCCGCGAACACGATGCGGGCCGGATCGGCCCCGGCCCGCAGCGCGCGATACAGCTCGCCGCCGGAAACAACGTCCGCGCCGGCGCCCTGCTCGAGGAATTCGCGCACCACCGCGCGGCACGGATTGGCCTTGACCGAATAGCAGATCAACGGCTGCACCGGAGCCATGGCCCGCGCCAGCGCCTGATAGCGGCTGCGCAGACTGTTGCGGCTGTACACGTACAGCGGGGTCCCGAACGTTTCCGCCAGTTGCCGCACCGCCACGTTCTCCGCAAACAACATCCCGTCTTTGTAGTCGAACTCGCGCATAGAAACCTTTCCCGATAATTACGCAAAACACCATAGATAGCATACCCTCACCGGCATGTCAAATCATGACCCGCCGCCGTCAGCCACACGCTTGCTATCGCCAGCGAAACCCATTGATTTGCGTCCGTAACGCGAAGATCGGGGCTCGGACGGCGACCGGCGAACTTATCCATCTTGACGGCGGCTACCGACTCCGTCCCCCGGAAGACCGTTAGGACCCGATCATCGCGATCACATGGCGCGCCACTTCTTCAACGCTCATGTACGAAACATCGATGCGTTGCCAGCCGTAGCGGACGGCGAGTCGGTCGATCTCGCGCAATTCTTCGCGAATGGCTCTCATCTCGGTGTACTTGTCGAACGCGCCCGCGCGCTCCATGGCTCGCACCCGTTCGCGTCGAATGCTCTGCAACCGCGTCGCGCCCATGGTCAAGGCGATCACCTTGCCTTTATCCGCCTGGCGCAGTTCGACGGGCACTTCCCAGCCGGGCACCACCGGCACGTTGGCCGCGCGGATGCCGTGATACGCCAAATAGAAACACGTCGCGCTCTTGGCGGAACGCGACGGACCGACCAGTATGGCGTCGGCCTCTTTCAGATCCTCCATCATGCAGCCGTCGTCGTGCCGGACCGTGAAATTGACCGCGTCGATCCGGTCGAAATGCTCCTTCTGCAACTGGTAGGACAAGCCGGGCCGCAGTCGCGGGGCGCGGCCCAAAAAGTCGTTCAACGCGGACAGAGCCGGCCCCAGCACATCGACCGTCGGCACGCTTTCGGTCTGCGCTTTGCGGATTACGGCTTCGCGCACTTTCGGAACCACCAGACTGTGGAACAGCAGTCCTTCGGCCGCGGCGGCTTCCGCCACCGCCTTAAGTGCGCCCCGTACCGTGCGCACATGGTTTCTGCGCACAATGCGGACCGGCGCATTGTCGAACTGGGCTAGAGCCGCCCTGACCACTTCGTCCACCGTGCGCCCCGTGGAACCGGACAACAGCACGATCGTCGTGCGCTCCTGTTTTTCGGATCGGCTCATATCCCCGTCTCCTCTCTGTTTTATTGTCGTGTTGCCGGCAGCAACTCTGCTTGCCGCCTGTGCCTCGGACGGTATCGGCGTCGGCAGTTCAGCGGGGCCTCCGCTCCCGGTCTCGATCTTCGTCGATCTCGTTCACCGAACCTCCGTTCTCTCAGACAAGTTCTTCCCGAGAGCCCATCTATACCGTGTCGTGGCGCCCTAAAGCGAGAACAATAACGCTTGACGTCCGGCGACCTTCCATTTAGGGTTGGCCGCACAGTTCTTTAGGAGAGGCTCTCGCAAAAACCATGCCTGACGAAAGTGACACGGGCATCTTGCCCGTGTTTCTTGGACGAGACTTCCGTTCCGCAAGGGGTTTTGACAGAGCCTCAGGATATGAACAAAGCGAACCACAATCCCGCCAACGACCCCCCGACGGCACGCGACCGCATGCCGCGCATACTTCTCTTCACCGGCGACGGCAAGGGCAAGACCACGGCGGCGCTGGGCATGGCCTTGCGAGCCGTTGGCCATGAAATCCCCGTGTCGATCATCCAGTTTATCAAAGCCGACGCCACCACGGGCGAGCTGAAGGCCCTGGCCCGGTTGCCCGGCGTACAGATTGCGCAAACCGGCAAAGGCTTTGTGCCGCCGGCGAGCCATCCGGCCTACGCCGCCCATGTGGAGGCCGCCCGCCGCGGATGGCGGCTGGCCGAGACGACCATTCGTTCGGGCCAGTACGGACTGGTGGTGCTGGACGAAATATGCACCGCCATTCAGTGCGGACTCCTGTCCGAATCCGAGACGGTCGAGACCTTGCGCCACACGAATCCGCGAACGACCCTGGTTCTGACCGGACGGGGCGCCGGCCCGGCTCTGACGGCGCTGGCCGATACCGTGACCGAGATGCGCTGCGTCAAGCACGGCGCCGACCACGGCGTCAAAGCGCAGAAGGGCGTCGAATACTAATCGAAAATTGCCCCTTGACGTACGACCGGGAAACACTATATCCATTTAGGGAACGCGGGAAGACGCAAACGAGAGGAGACCAGATGAAAAAAATGACGAGTTTGTGGTTGACGGCCAGTGTTTTCATGGCGGCGGGATTGGCGCCAGCGGCGGAGCCGGGAGAAATCAAGGTGCGCGAGGAACGTCCGCGCGTTTTCCTGCGCAAAGAGGCCTGGAACGGACCTTCTCTGGAAAAAATCCGACAATGGATGAAGAGCGACGAATACAAGCTGCGCGCCAAAAAACTGGAACGTCCGCAGGCGGGCGCGATTGCGCGCGGGATTCTGTTTTTGGCCACCGGAAACGAGGACTACGGCAAAAAGGCGGTGGCGGAGTTCAAAAAATTCAAAATATCGGGACGTACGCCCAGTTATTCGGGCATTGAGGCCCAGAAATACGCGGCCTTGTACGACTGGCTGCGAGATCATCCCGACTTCGACGAGGAAAGTCGCAAACGTTCCGTCGCGCATATGGAGCAATGGGCCGACAACTATAAAAACTATCTCGCCCAGGGCGGCGACAATCCCTTCTACTCGCGCATGTCCGGCGCGCTGGGCGGCTTGACCTGTATGGGTCTGGCCCTGCACGGCGACAGCCCCAAGGCGGACGGCTACATTCGCTTCGCGGCCGACTACCTGCGCACCAAGCTGGGTACGATCCGGCAGGCCGAGGACGGCGCGACGGCCGGCGGCACGTACGGGCTCAACCACCAGTTCACCGACTGGGCCAATCTGGTGGCGGCCTGGCGCAGCGCCACCGACTGGGACGCCGCCGCCTGGATCGCCGAACACCAGGGCGACTGGCTGCAACGGCAGATGCAATGGCAAATATGGGCCACCTATCCCAACGGCTACCTTTTCAAGGAGGGCGACCTGTGGGAAGGCGCCATGGACGATCGCGAGCAGTACCGCATGCAGGTGGACGCCGTGACGAGCATGTACAGTAACGGCTACGGACGCGCCTGGGCCGACGAAATGCGGCGACGCTGGCCGAAAAGTCCGTGGGACGACATTCCGCTCGACTACCATACCCAATATGCCTGGGAGTTTTTCGTGTTCAACAACCCGGAAGTCAAGCCCAAGCCGCTGGCGGATCTGGGCCGCACCGCCGTCTTCAGTCCGCACCTGCACGGTTTTGTTGGCTGGCGCTCCTCCTGGGAACCGGACGCCACGGTGGTCCACTTCAAGTGCGGCCAGACGGTGGATCAGCACCCGACGGCGGATCAGGGCAAGTTCGTGATTTTCAAGCACGAGCCGCTGGCCATCAAGGCGGGCGCCTACATCGGCTGGCGCAGTCCCCTGCACCGCTATTACCAGTCCGTCTGGAGCGCCAACGTCGTGATCTTTACCGGTCCGCAGTATGCGGGCGAGCAGCCGCACTGGACCTACGAAAATGTCCCCTCCTGGCCGCAGTGGCAGAATCGACGCAAACGCGACAAGCGCCGGGCGCCCGGCATCCTGCGCGCGACGGAAGCCAACGATCAATACGCGCGGGCTCTGGGCGATCTCTCGGGAGCGCTGCGCGGCGGATCGCAGTGGGTGCGTGAAATGGTCTTTCTCGACTACAAATACGTGCTGGTTCTGGATCGGGTCAAGGCCGCAGGCGAACAACAGCACCGCTGGACCCTGCATAGCGTCAACGAGCCGACCATCGCGGACGGGGGCCTGGTCACGATCGACAACGGCAAGGGCCGGCTGTTCAGTCGAACCCTGCTGCCGGCCGCATCCGCCATCGTGAAAATCGGCGGTCCGGGCCACGACTGCGACTACAACGGCAGCAACCGAACGGTCAAAAAAGGCTACAAGGCCTTGCCTCAGCAACGGATCGGCGCCTGGCGCGTGGATGTGCGTCCACAGGACGGCGCCAAGGAAAGCATCTACCTGCACGTCCTGTATCCGACGGACACCGCGACGGAGACCATGCCGGAATGCTCCGCCACCGTCGCGGACGGGGAAATCACCGTCAAGGTCGGCGACCTCGGCTACGTCTTCAAGCGGTAACGGTCACCCTGTGGATAGTGGCACGGGCATCATGCCCGTGTTTGTAAACTGTGGCACGGGCATCTTGCCCGTGTTTGTAAACTGTGGCACGGGCATCTTGCCCGTGTTTGTAAACTGTGGCACGGGCATCTTGCCCGTGTTATCTCGAAATATTTCATGGGCGGGACGCCCATGCCACTAAGAATGTGCCAACTCATTTTCCGAAGAACAGTCCTCATCCTCTGTCGAGGTCAGGAAGTCTGAAAGTATGCGATTTTTTCGTTAAACACCGCCAGTACCTGCCTGCCGCACTGCGGCACAGGCAAAGCGCCCGTGCCGCTCGACAGATCCGGGTGTTGCCAGAGCCTCGGAAACAGGAGCATTTATGTTTAAGGACATTATACGGGAACATCCGCTGGCGGAAAAGCCGAACGAAAAGCGTATGCCGCGCGACGAGCGCCGGGCCCTGCGCCGCCAGTACGCGCGCTGGGACCGTTTTTGTCGGCGACTGCTGTGCAGCTCCGGGCATGCGCTCAAGGGGCGCTTGCCCCTTGCAAACCGCCTCACGCTCTTTTGCGTCGGAGAATCGCAGTGGCTGGCTTTTGCCTTGCGGCGCTGGCTGCCGTATCGCGTTTCGCGCGATGCGAAAGCCTTTACCTGGCGACTGCACTATCCGCTGGACCTGGATATGTCATTCAGCGATTTCAGGGACGAGGTTTACAACACCCCGCTCGTCCGACTGACGCTGGTGTACAAACGTGAAGCGCAAACGGTGGAATTCCTCGTCGTGACGGAAGACTACGAGAAATTCTCCGTACCCGCCGACAAAAAGGCGCTGGCCCACATGCTGCGCGAAAAGATCATTCTCCCGTATCTCGCCTTTCACTACGGCGCCAAAAAGCCGGGGAAAATCCCCTTCGCGGAAGAGCCGGCGATCGGCTGAACAGGCCGGGCCGACCATTGGACCATGGCCACATATACGAACTGGTGCGCCCTCTGCCAAACCACCCAATCTGCGAATGTCTCATTCCGACTCCTGACTACTCCTGAGTAGTTCCGTTTTGCATTGACAAAAGCCGGGCCGCACATGTATACCCGTTTCCGATCATCATTTTGCGCAAAGCCTTGTTTTACAATAAACTGCGCACAGATGGCCCATAATTGACGGGCACGGAGTGTGCCCGCATCGGGCGGAAAGGGCAAAAAATCGTCATGAAGAAACGAGCGGTCGTGTGCGGGGCGGGCGGATTTATCGGCGGCCATTTGGCGCGTCATCTCAAGGGCCTGGGCTACCAAGTGCGCGGGGTCGATATCAAGCGCCCGGAATTCGGCGACAGTGCGGCCGACGAATTTCTCGTGCTGGATTTGCGCGACGCCGCCGCCTGTCGGCAGGCGCTGGATTGCGACGGCGGCGCGCCGGACGAAGTCTACCAGTTGGCGGCCGACATGGGCGGCATGGGCTTCATCCACTCGGCCGAATGCGAGATCATGCACAACAGCATGCTCGTCAACGTCCACATGACCCGGGCCGCCGCCGAAGCCGGCGTGCCGCGCTACTTCTTTTCCTCCTCCGTCTGCGTGTATCGCGACATGGCGCCGGGCGAGCCCGAGATGACCGAAGAGCAGGCCGTGCCCGCCTGTCCCGACAACGAATACGGATGGGAGAAGCTGTACGGCGAGCGCATGCTGCAGGCCTACGCCCGCCGGTACGGCTTTGCCGCGCGCATCGCGCGCTTCCAGAACTGCTACGGACCCGAAGGCACCTGGCGGGGCGGACGCGAAAAAGCGCCCGCCGCCATTGGCCGCAAAGTCGCCATGGCCCAAGCGGGCGAAGATATCGAGATATGGGGCGACGGCTCGGCCGTCCGCTCCTACACCTATGTCGAGGACATGGTGGAAGGCATCTACGCCCTCATGCAATCCGATCTGGAAGGCGCCGTCAATATCGGCTCGCCGCAATACGTGAACGTGCGCGAACTGGTCGAAACCGTGGCGGCCGCGGCCGGCAAAACGGTCGGAATCCGATCCGTGCCGGGCCCGGTGGGTGTGCAATCGCGCAATTTCAGCAACGCGCGCATCTACGGCATCGGTTGGCGGCCCCGTTACGATCTGCGGGCCGGTATCGCCCGCACCTACCCCTGGATCGCCGAACAGGTGCGGCAGGCCGGCAACGCCGACTAGTCCTAAAATAAGGAAGGCTCTTGCGATACTCCTGCCGGTAGGGACGGCTCTCCGAGCCGTCCACAGACGTTTCAAAGAAACGGACAACCCGGTGTCTGGCCTTGAAAAGCCGTCCGCGGGTTTTCCAGGGCCTGACACCATCCGGAATGCACCACGAAGAGCACGAAGGAACACGAAGGTTTCCATTAGGAAAAGAAGATACGCCCCGCTTTTTTTCGTGTATTTTTGTGACTTTTCGTGGCCAAAAATCTTGATTTGCCATTGCAAACGAATCGTCGGCCGTCATTAGAAACATGAAAATCGAATATTGACATTTCGATTTGTCATATTAAATATTCGTGTATCATGAAAATCATAGCGCGTCATGCTTATTTGCGACGGATTGAAACGGCTTTTCGCGTTCATCCGGTCGTGTCGATTCTCGGACCGCGCCAGTGCGGAAAGTCGACTCTGGCGCGGATGTATTGCGACCATGTTGCCAACGAGTATTTCGATTTGGAAGATCCGGTTGACCGGCGTCGTCTGGAAGCCCCTATGCAGGCCCTTAAACCTCTGCGGGGCCTGGTGGTTCTGGACGAGATTCAGCGCAAACCCGAACTTTTCGAAATATTGCGGGTACTGGCCGACCGTCCGGGGTCGCCTGCCCGGTTCCTGATTCTCGGCAGCGCTTCGCCCAGGATTGTTCGCGGAGTATCCGAAACGCTTGCGGGACGTGTCGGCTTCATCGACCTGGCCGGGTTCGGTCTCGCGGAAATTGACGTCTCCCGCCGGCGGACGCTCTGGTTGAGAGGCGGCTTCCCTCGTTCCTTTCTGGCGGCGGACGAAGCCGACAGCTACCGCTGGCGCACGGCGTTTATCAGAACATTCCTGGAACGCGATATTCCGCAGCTTGGCATCGGCATTCCGGCCGAGACGCTGCGCCGCTTCTGGACCATGATGGCGCACTATCACGGGCAAACCTGGAATGCGGCCGAGCTGGCGCGTTCGATTGGATCCAGCGAGCCGACGGCACGGCGCTATCTGGACATTCTGTCCGGCGCCTATATGGTGCGGGTTCTGCCGCCCTGGTTTGCCAACACCGGCAAGCGGCAGGTCAAAGCGCCGCGCATCTATCTGCGCGACAGCGGACTGCTTCATGCGCTATTGGAACTGGAAACGCGGCGCGATGTCGAGAGCCATCCCCGCATGGGCGCATCCTGGGAGGGCTTCGCTCTGGAGCAGACCTTGGAAATCACAAACGCGGACAACGCCTACTACTGGTCTTCGCATGGCGGCGCGGAGGTCGATCTGATGGTCCACTCGCATGGTCGCCGCTACGGATTCGAATTCAAGCATGCGGACGCGCCGGGCGGCTCCCGTTCCATGTACAGCGCCCTGAAGATGTTGGAACTGGAGCGCCTCTGGGTAATTTATCCGGGTGAAAAGAGCTATCCGATTTCCGAGCGCATCACCGCGCTGCCGCTGGCGCTGTTGTCGTCGCTCCAGTCGATATTCATGGAATAAACCTGCCGTCTTTCACCATGGCCGATCATCCGTCAAGGTTTCACCGTGAAGGGAGCGGATGCGGCCCATGCGGAATACCGGAAGTCGCGCATGGACCAAACAGGCCGGCGGCCTGTTCCGAACGGCGAATCCGACGTCGCCAGAAGCCGGGAATTGGAACCGCGGAGGACACGGAGATTTCTTTCGTGCTCCCGACCCCTTCGTGCTCTTCGTGTCCTTCGTGGTGAAAAAAATTACGGACAAGAAGTCCGATTTCACCGCAGAGAACG
>CAZYAW010000278.1:0-3221 GCA_964646045.1 uncultured Victivallales bacterium
GGCCGGCTGAAAACCGGGCCGGAGGGCTCCTGGGGCGTTTGGCGCGTGCCCCCCTGCCCCATGAGAATGCGGCGGCGGCACGGCGGGACATTCGTGGCCGGAACGGGACATCGCTATGAACTCGCCTGCGCTTTCATGGCCGTCTTTTTCTCGAAAAACGACAGCGCGCGCTTATGAAAATCGTCGGCGTGCGGATAGTTGCGTTCGTCCGCCTCCTCGCCGAATTCGCGCAGCAGTTTTTTCTGTTTCGAGGTCAAGCGCGGCGGCACTTCGACGACAACCTGCACGTGCAAATCGCCGCGGGCGTATCCCTCGGCGTTTTCCATGCCCTTGCCGCGCAAGCGAAAGACTTTTCCGTTTTCCGTGCCCGGCGCGATCTTCAGTTTGGCAAAGCCGTCGATGGTGGGCGTCTCGATTTCGCCGCCCAGCGCCATGACGTGCATGGGAACCGGAATTTTACAGATCAGGTCGTCGTCCCGGCGTTCGAAAAGATTGTGCGGCGCGACATGCAGCACCACGTACAAGTCGCCCGGCGGACCGCCGGCCGTACCGCCCTCCCCTTTTCCGGACAGGCGCAGCCGCGAACCGGTCTCGACGCCCTTTGGAATCTTGAGCGTAATGCGCTTGCGCGCCTTGACACGGCCCGACCCGCCGCAGGTCTCGCAGGGACTGGTCACAATGCTGCCCGCCCCGCCGCATACCGGACAGGTCTGGCGCACCTGAAAGAAGCCGCCGCCGGACACCACCGCCCCGCGACCGCCGCATTGGCGGCAGGTCTCGCGGCTGCGCCCCGCCTTCACGCCGCTCCCCTTGCAGGTGGCGCACTCCTCCGTCAGGGGCAGAGCGATTTCGCGGCGCGACCCGAAGGCGGCCTCCTCGAACTCGATTTCCAGATCGAACCGCAAATCGGCCCCGCGGTGCGGACCGTTGGCCGCCGTCCGGCGCCGCCCGCCGCCGCCCCCGAAAATGTCGCCCAATCCGCCGCCGCCGAAAATACTGCCCAGAATATCCTGCAAATCGGCGCCGTGCGTAAAGTCCCGCTGAAAATCGAAACCGCCCGGACCGAAGCTGGACTTGAGCCCTTCATGGCCGTACTGATCGTACTGACGCCGCTTCTTCTCGTCGCCCAGCGCTTCGTAGGCTTCCGAGATCTCCTTGAACTTGACTTCGGCCTCGGCATTGCCGGGATTCTTGTCCGGATGATACTTCATGGCCAGCTTGCGATAGGCCTTTTTGATCTCGTCCGCAGACGCCGTCTTCTGTACGCCCAGCAATTGATAGTAATCTTGTTTGTCGGCCACGTTCTCTTTCCCTCCCGTGCCGTTGGTCGGCACCTCGCGTCGTCATGCCGTTAGTCTTGCTTTTCCAATCCGCTCGACACCACCACTTGCGCGGCGCGCAAGACCCGGTCGCCCAGCCTGTAACCCCGCCGGGTCTGCGCCATGATCTGATTCTCGGCCTTGTCGGGCGAAGGCAAATGCGAAATCGCCTCGTGCTCGGCCGGATCGAACGCCTGGCCGTCGGTCTTGATCGGCGTCAGCCCGAACTTGCCCAACGCGGCCAGCGCCTGGTCGAACACCAACTGAACGCCGTCTACGAATGAGCGGGCTTCCGCCACGGACGGAGCCGCCTGCAAGGCCAGCTCCAAGTGATCCAGCACCGGCAGCAGTTCCGATATCAAATCCGCGTTGGCCCGCTGATAGAGCGATTCGCGCTCCCGCATCGTACGTTTGCGGAAATTTTCAAAGTCGGCCTGCAGGCGCAAAAAACGGTCGTCGGGCGGCGGACCTTCGACCGTCGGCGACGCCGCTTCCAACGGCGCCCGCCCGGCCTCGTCCGCCTCGGATTCCCGGGCGGACGGCTCTGCGGCGTCCTCGTCCACGACAATATCCGGAGTTTCTTCCTCCGCTCCCGCATCCGCTGCGGCCGCATCGGCTTGCATTTTCAAATGAGTCTTCTTTTTCATCATTAATAGCCGTCCCTATCATGTTCGCGCATCGTTTCCGCAACCGGCAGCCAAACCGGAACAAACGGCAAAGCGCGCTTCGCCCGTATCCCGAATATCGGAAAAAAGAAAACGAAAGCTACAATTAAACCGGCGCCTCGTCAAACAGCAATTACAGCAACGCAGCGCAAAGCTGCCGGACGGATCAACGGGAGGTAAGCGAATGGCCGCCTTGGGCCATGCGGCCTCTCTCCGGCGCGACAAAATACTTCCGCGTAAACTCCGCCACATCCGCGTCGAGGCATGCCGGCGCGGCCACCGCGGCGGGATGGCCGTTGTCGGCGTCGTTCTGTAAAATCTCGCGCAACTCGCGCACGGCGGTCGCAGGCACGGCCCGCCCGTCGCCTAGCCGACGACGAATCAGCGCCGTCAGATTCGTCTCGCGGATATGATACACATACGAGAGCGCGCACCGGCGCCAGCCCGCCAACTCCTTCAACTGCGCTCTCATGGCCGCCGCATGGGGTTCCGCCAGCGCCGGCGCCAGCCGTTCGCCCAGCGCCACGGCCTGGGTCAAGTGGCGCGCCGCAAGGTCGCAGCGAAGCTGTACATCTTCCAGCAGCCAGGGATCCGGCCGCGTATCGTCCGTCTTCATGAAAATGGCGTTGCGCGTCGATACCCAGGAAGGCGTATGCGAATGCCGCTCGCGAATGGAGGCGGCCTCCATGCTGTGCCGCGGATCGCAGCGACCGAGCTTGCGAATGAACCAGGCCGCCTCCCACGGAAAGCGTTCCATGGCCGCGCTGGTCTGGCGCCAAAATTCCGCGATGTTCGCCGCCTGATCGCCAAAAGGTGCGGCCAAACGCCGCAGCGCTTCGTCTTCCGACAGATCGGGACGGGCGAAGAAGATCGCGGTCATGGCCAAATTGGCGTCCGGTCGGGTCGGAATCGAGCCGTAGTATTCCTTGACGCCCGCTACGTTCAGAGCGGCGATGGTCCGCAAGCCGCGCCAGGTAACCAGAGGCCAGGACAGCGCCACGTAGGGTTCCACCTCTTCGGTCGGCGCACCCAGAAAATATTCCACGATCACCGGCAGACCGGCTTCCCGGCTCATGTCCACCGTGTTGCGCAGCCACCGGTCGACCGGCAGCGCGGCCATCACTTCCGCGATGTTGGCATGCAGGGCGAGCCCGGTACACGTGGCGTCGAGCCGTTCCACGGAAGCCAGCACCTGACCGGCGGACAGCTCCCACGGCTCCCACCAGAGGCGACCTTG
>CAZYAW010000279.1:0-6941 GCA_964646045.1 uncultured Victivallales bacterium
CGCCGGGAGAGGGCCGGTCGGACCGGGTGCGCTGCTGTCAGGTTTTGGAGGATCGGCGGGTGCGGATTTGAACGGATGCCGGAGGTTGCTGCTGGTGGACGGAATGGCGGTGGCTTATAGGGCCTTTCACGCCATACGCGATCTGAGCGCCCGGGACGGACGAAAAACCAACGCCGTTTACGGTTTCGTCAAGATGATGATCCGCCTGGACGCCTTGTGGCGGCCCAGCCATCGAGCTGTGGTTTTCGAGGGCGGGTTGCCGACTGCGCGCCTGGCCCTGCTTCCCGAGTACAAAGCGCAGCGCCCGCCCATGCCGGACGATTTACGCGAGCAACTGCCGGCCTGCTGCGGGTATCTCGAGGCGGCTCGCATTCGTTCCGTAACGGTTGCGGGCGAAGAGGCGGACGATGTGATGGCGTCGCTCGCGCGACATGCGCAAGGCGTCATGGATCAGGTGCTGATTGCCACAAGCGACAAGGATTTGTATCAGATCGTCAACGAGCAGATTCGCGTGGTTCCCGTATCCGGGAGCGGCCGCACGGCGTGGGGCGCCGAGGAAATTGTCGCCAAAACCGGGGTGCGGCCGGATCAGATCGCCGCATGGCTGGCGTTGACCGGCGACAGCGCCGACAATATTCCCGGAGTGCCGGGGGTCGGACCGAAGACGGCAGCTCGCTTGCTGAACCGTTTTTCCGATTTGGACGGGCTGTATCGGAATTTGCGCGATTGGCCCGGCATAAAGGTCAGGAACGCTTTGGCGTCCGCACGGGATACGGTTTATCGTAATTACGATGCGATTCGACTGCGCGAGGAGGCCGTGTCGCCGATCGGGGACTGGGCGTCGTGGGGCAGGCGGGAGCCGAATGCGCAGGCTCTGCACGAATTTTTTGTAAATATGGAGTTCGATTCTCTTGCCGCCCAATCTCGGCAGCAGGAGCTGTTTTGATTTCCGGCCATCCAGCCTGATGATCGTACGCTTCCGATTCGGGGTCTTTCCTAGGAATTCGTTTCCAACGCAGCGGAGGAATTTCCATGTTGTGGGTCGGCATTACCGGCGGCATTGCCTGTGGAAAGAGCGAGATCGGCCGCTGCCTTGCCGAGACGGGGGTGCCGGTTTGCGATGCGGACGACTTGGCGCGGCAGTGCATGGCGCCGGGCGGCAGGGCCTATAAGGCGATTGCAGCGTCGTTGGGGATGGAAATAATGGATGAGGCGGGGCGGATAGACCGTGCGCGGCTGGCCCGGCGCGTTTTCGCCGATCCCGTGCTGCGGCGTCGGCTGGAGAGTCTGGTTCATCCGTACGTGCGTGCCGCCTGGCGCGAGTGGCGGCGGAGGCTGCGGCCGCCGCCGCCGGCCGCCGCCCTGATTGTGCCGCTGCTGTACGAAACGGAAGACGCGCGGGAATGGGATGCGGTGGTTTGCGTCGCCGCGCCGTTGGCGCGCAGGCGCGAGTGGCTGCGGGAGCGAGGTCTTGCGGAGGCGGACATGGCGGCTCGTTTTAGCGCGCAGATAGAACTGGGAACAAAAATGGAGCGGGCCGACTTCGCTCTGTTCAACAGCGGGACCCGATCCGCTTTGGCGGAACAGACGCGGCGTACCTGGAGTGCGATAACAAGGGAATTGAGCAAAGGCGGGACAGCATGAATCGAAGACCCAGACCCAGCAACAAGGATGTACGTTCGCCCAAAGCGCCGGCCTACGAGCGGAGCGCGCCGCATCGGCGCGTCCAGGGTGGCGGGGCTGCGGAAAATGGCGCGGCGGCGGCGCCCCTGCCGCCCTACGAGGGACCCGAGCCCGAGCCCGTCAATTTATTCGACCTGCAGGCGTCCAGCGTACCGGATTTGAACAAGCAGGCCGACGCGCTGGGTTTGCAGGATCTCGGCGCGCTGCGCAAACATGAACTCATTTTCGAGATTCTCAAGGAGCATACCCGGCGCCGGGGCATTATTTTCGGCAAAGGCGTGCTGGAAATTCTGGCGGACGGGTTCGGGTTTCTGCGTTCCCCGCACAGCAACTATTTGCCCTGTCCGGAAGACATTTACGTGTCCCCCTCGCAAATTCGCCGTTTTGCGCTGCGTACCGGCGACACGGTCGAGGGCGAGATTCGGGAGCCCAAGGAAAAGGAGCGTTTTTTCGCCTTGTATCGCGTGATCAAGGTCAATAACGGCGATCCGGATCTCTCGCGCCGCAAAATTCCCTTCGAAAACCTGACCCCGCTGTTTCCCGAGAAACGCATACGTCTGGAGAGGGAGCCGGAAGAGGTATCGATGCGCATCATGGATATGTTCACGCCGGTCGGACTGGGTCAGCGCGGATTGATTGTGGCCGCGCCGCGCACGGGGAAAACCGTGCTGCTGCAAAAACTGGCCAACAGCATTTCCGCCAACCATCCGGAAGCCTATCTGATTATTCTGCTGATCGACGAGCGGCCGGAAGAGGTGACGGACATGACGCGCAATACGGCGGCGCATGTGTTGAGTTCGACTTTCGACGAAACTCCCGAACGTCATGTGCAAGTCGCGGAACTGGTGATCGAGATGGGCAAGCGCATGGTGGAGAGCGGAGAAAACGTAGTGATTCTGCTTGACAGTATCACCCGTTTGGCGAGAGCTTACAACACCTTGCAGCCGCACAGCGGGAAAATTCTGTCGGGCGGAGTCGATGCCAACGCTCTGCATAAGCCCAAACGGTTTTTCGGCGCCGCGCGCAACACGGAGGACGGCGGCAGCCTGACGATTATCGCGACGGCCCTGGTGGAAACCGGCAGTCGCATGGACGACGTGATTTTCGAGGAGTTCAAGGGGACCGGCAATATGGAGTTGTGCCTGGATCGCGCGCTGGTCGACAAGCGCGTGTTTCCCGCCATCAATGTTGAAAAGTCGGGGACCCGCAAGGAGGAGTTGCTGCTGCACCCGGACGAACTCAACAAGATGTGGGTGTTGCGTCGCGCGATCAGCGGAGTGCCGCCCGTGGAGGTCATGGAAATGCTTACCAACAAGATCAAGAAGACCAAAAGCAATGCAGAGTTCCTGATGTCAATGAAGGAGTAGTCCGCATGGAAGTGAAAGTGGAAGCGGATGGGCCGTGTCGCAAGGCGTTGCTCATCGAGGCCGGTTCGGAGGAAATACGACCGGAATACGATTCGGTTCTCAAGAATTACGCGCGCCAGGCCAAAATCAAGGGTTTCCGGCCCGGCAAGGCGCCGCTCGATCTTGTGGAGAAGGTCTACGAGAAGTCGATAGCCGACGATGTCCGGGAACGTCTGTTGCCGCGGTACTATCGTGAAGCCGTGAAACGGACCGAGATTGTCGAGGTCGCGGCCGTGGACGTGCGCAAGGTCGAGTTTGCCAAGAGCGACGGATTGCGCTTCGAGGTCTCCGTGGATGTGGCCCCCGAATTCAAATTGCCCAAGTACGAGAAGATCGCGGTGAAGCGCAAAAACATTGAAGTGGGCGAGGAAATGGTCGAGCAGGCGCTCCGCCAACTTTTGGAAAGCCGCGCCCGTTTCGAGGATGCGCCGGCCGAACGCCTTCTGCAAAAAGGCGATTTAGCCAATCTGGAGTACGAGGGAATCTGCGAGGGACGGCCCGTTCAGGAAATGGCGCCGGCCTGTCAGGGCATCGGAGCCGGACGCGATTTCTGGGTGATGGTGGACGAGCCCGAATTCCTGCCCGGTTTCAACGACGGCCTATTGGGAGCCAAGGCCGGCGAAACGCGTTCGATCGCCGTGGATTTTCCCGCCGATTTCCGGGAGGCCGCCGTGGCGGGACAAAAGGCGAACTATACGGTGACGGTTCACAAGATTCGGGAACGGATTCTTCCGGTATTGGACGAGGATTTTCTGAAAACTCTGGAGGTTGCCAGCGAAGTCGAATTGCGCGATAAAATCAGGGAAAACCTGCTGGCGCGCGAGCAGGCCGACGAGACGCGTCGGCTCAAGGAGGAAATATCGGGACAACTGCTTAAGAAGGCGGATTTCGATCTGCCGCGATCGCAGGTCGAAGACGAAACGCGACGAACGGCCCGCACGTTGGCGAGGTCCATTGCCAGTCGCGGCGGTTCGCAGGCCGTAGAGCAGCATAAGGAGCAGATTCTGGCGTCGGCCGGCAAGTCTTCGGCGGAACGTGTGAGACTGGCCTACATTCTGGAGAAGATTGCCGCCAAGGAGTCCATTGCGGTTTCCGACGAGGAACGCGACCGCGCTTTGGCCGAGATGGCGCGCCAGTACGGATTGACGCCCGACAAGCTGCGGGCCGAGCTGGAGAAAAACGACGGTATTCAGCGTCTGACGCGGGATATGCTGTGTGAAAAGACGCTCGATACTCTTCTCGAAAAGGCCCAAAACTAAACATAGGAGCATGCGCAGATGACGAAACAGGAAAGAGACCAGATGCTGGTTCCCATGGTGGTGGAGCAAACGGGCCGGGGCGAGCGAGCCTACGACATCTACTCCCGCCTCCTCAAGGACCGGATTGTCTTTGTCGGTACGGCGATCAACGACGATGTCAGCAACTTGATCATCGCCCAGATGCTTTTTTTGCAGGCGGAGGACGCCACCAAGGACATTAGCGTCTATATCAACTCGCCCGGCGGGGTGGTTACGGCCGGCCTGGCGATTTACGATACCATGCAGTTTATCAAATGCGACGTGCAGACCTATTGCGTCGGGCAGGCGGCCAGTATGGGGGCCGTACTGTTGGCGGCGGGCGCACCGGGCAAACGCCATGCTTTGCCGCATGCCCGTATTATGATTCATCAGCCGCTGGGCGGGGCCGAAGGCCAGGCCTCGGACATCGATATTGCCGCTCGCGAGATCTTGCGCCTGCGCGAAATTATCAACGGCATTCTTTCCCGGCATACGGGCAAGTCGACGGAGGTTCTGAGCAAGGATACCGATCGCAATTTCTTCATGTCGGCCGAGGAAGCCAAGAGCTACGGTCTGGTGGACACGGTGGTCGGCGGTAAAGAGGTCGCGAAATAACGTCATTGGCGCTTTCACGCGGAAACAAAAAAGCAACGCATGCATTTTGCGTTCGGAGGGATTATGGCCAGACGAGTCTCCTTGACCTGTTCTTTTTGCGGCAAGGCGCGCAGCCAGGTGAATCGCATCATTGAAGGGCCCAACGTCCACATTTGCGACGAATGCGTACAGCTTTGCAACGCCATGCTGGCGGACGAGTCGGATGTGCGCAAGGAAAAACGCCCCTTCACGCTGAAGGTGCCGAAGCCGACGGAGATCAAGGCCTTTCTGGATCAGCATGTGATCGGACACGATCCCGTCAAGAAGACTCTGGCGGTGGCGGTGTACAACCACTACAAGCGACTCAAGCAGGAGTCGCATTTCGCGCCGAACGATCCGCTGCGCGAGGTGGAAATCGAGAAAAGCAATATCCTGATGGTCGGTCCGACCGGCAGCGGCAAGACGTTGCTGGCCCGGACGCTGGCCCGCATGCTCGACGTGCCCTTTGCCATCGTGGACGCCACGACGCTGACGGAGGCCGGCTATGTCGGGGAAGACGTCGAAAACATCCTGCTCAGTCTCATTCAGAATGCCGACGGCGACGTGGCGCGGGCCGAGACAGGCATCATCTATATCGACGAGATCGACAAGATCGGCCGCAAAACGGAAAATGTTTCCATCACCCGAGACGTTTCCGGCGAAGGCGTGCAGCAGGCTCTGCTAAAGATTCTGGAAGGTTCGCTGGCGCGCGTACCGCCAGGCGGCGGACGCAAGCACCCGCAGCAGCAGTACATCAAAATCAACACGGAACACATTCTTTTCATCTGCGGCGGCGCGTTCGTGGGGTTGGACCAGATTATCGGTCGGCGCATCGGAAAGCGCTTGCTCGGCTTCGCCGACAGCACGCGGAAGTCGCGCTTGTCGCAGGGCGAGGAGATGGAGCGACGTGTCGAGCCGGAAGATCTGGTCCGCTACGGATTGATCCCTGAAATGATCGGCCGACTGCCGATTGTGGTTTCCATGGCGCCGCTGACGGAGGACGATCTCGTCCGCATTATGACCGAACCCAGGAACAGTTTGGCGGGCCAGTACCGGAAGTTGATGGCGATGGAAAAGGCCGATCTGAATTTCACGGCGGGCGCGTTGCGCGAAATGGCCCGTACCGCTATTAAAAAAGGCACGGGCGCGCGCGCATTGCGGTCGATCGTCGAAAAAATCATGACCGATTTAATCTTCGATCTGGACAGCCATATGGAGGGGCGAACGATTCGCATTACCAAACGTATGGTCGAGCGGGAGCGCTTTCTCGAGGATTACGAAAAGGACGTCGAAAAAGAAGAGGCGCCTTGCGGCGACCCGGAGCTCAAGAAAGCGTCCTGATTTTTCGCTTGCGCGAAACGGCTTGGTTTGTTTTGCTCTGTTTCGGAGCGGATACGGACAGGCGGGCGGCTACGAAACAAGGATTTGCACGGGGAATAGTTCTGTCGGTTCAAGAGAATGTCGCAGACGGAAAGGGGTGTTTATGAGAACGCGAAAAGGCCGGGGGTTTTTGTCGTTTTTGACGCTCGCGGTGATCGGGCTGGTCTGGTGTGCGGGCGGCTGCGTGAATTCGTCCAAGGTAACCATGCGCTTGATCGAAGTGCGCGATATGCGCGGTCGCCCCGTGGCGGAAGCCAGGGTTTTCGTGCGTGGCGAAGGCGTCAATTTGAACGGCACGACCGGTGACGACGGTACGTTCCGCATCAGCCATATCGGGCCGTCCCTTTCTTTGGTCGTCGAACGCAAAGGGTATCAGTCGCAACAGACGCATGCGCGCGAGAACGAGAATCCTGTGAAAATCGTTCTCAAAGAGGAATACTGAGTTCTCATGAGTGTTCGCGTACGGTTCGCGCCCAGCCCGACGGGGTCGGTTCATATCGGCAATATTCGGGTGGCCATTTTCAATTGGCTTTTCGCCCGGCACGAGGGAGGTTCGTTTCTG
>CAZYAW010000280.1:0-21998 GCA_964646045.1 uncultured Victivallales bacterium
CCCCGAGGCGTTGGAGGGTCAGCCAGGAATGGCCGACTTACCGAGGCTTCCTGAGCAGTTACGTGTTTTCGCGATAAATTATCTTGCCGAAGCGTCCCCTTTGCCGCTATAGGTTGCGGCATGGGAACGGACTCCGCCACCGATACGCGTACGGGCGACCTAGACGACAAACGTCGGCGGTCGTTTCGTACCATGCCCGCGTTGCTGCTCGGCATCATCGCTCTGGTCCTGACGGGCGGCGCCTTGCAGCAGGCGCGCTCGGTACTGATCCCCTTTATTTTAGCCTGGATGATGGCCCAGATTCTCTCGCCTCTGGTCAAGTTCTTCGCCCGTATTCGCGTTCCCACCGCGCTGGCTACGGTTTTTCTGCTGGTGGTTCTGCTGTTCGTCTTTTATTGGACCGCCATCTACATTTCCGTCGGCGCTGTTTCGTTTATTAATAAGCTGCAACAGGATTACAGTCCCCGTATTGTCGAACTGGCGAGCGCGGGCATTCGAAGCGCCAGCGAACGTTTCGATGTGCTGTCCGACCAGGAGATGCAGTCGGCCATACGCCAGGAAGTGACTGGAGCGACGCGTATGCTGGTCGGAATTGCGGGCAGTCTGGCCGGCGCGCTGACGGGCGTACTGTTCAAGCTGGTGTTGGTCTTTGTGATGGTCGCGTTCATTCTGCTGGCGCAACCCTACACGGAAGGCAAGGTGCGCAAGGCGTTTTCATCCGACATTGCCGATCGGGTGGTAAGGATCTCAAGCGCGATTTCACGTCAGATGTCGAGTTATCTGGCTATGCAATTTCTGCTCAGCTTGCTGACCGGCATACTGGTTTGGCTATGCCTGACTCTGATCGGCGTGGATGCGGCCGTGACGTGGGGCGCTCTGGCCTTCGTGCTGAACTTCGTGCCTACGATCGGGTCGATCGTAGCCGGGGTGCCGCCCGTTCTGCTGGCGTTCCTGCAGTTCGACTCCGTCTGGCCGGCCGTTTGGGCTCTCGTCTGCGTGGTGGCGATCAATCAGGTTATCGGCAACATCCTCTCGCCCAAACTCATGGGCGATCGCCTGGATCTCAGTCCGATGACCATTCTGGCCTCGCTCCTCTTCTGGGGCTGGCTGTGGGGGGTGGCCGGCATGTTTCTTTCGGTCGTGATCGCCTGCTCCATCCGCATTGTCTGCGAGAATATCGAGGCGTTGCGACCCATTGCCGTTATGATGCAGTCGGGCAAGCGCCTTCAGGAACAAAGCCCGCCGG
The DNA here is from genome assembly GCA_964646045.1 of uncultured Victivallales bacterium. Classification (GTDB taxonomy): domain Bacteria; phylum Verrucomicrobiota; class Kiritimatiellia; order UBA8416; family SLMC01; genus CAZYAW01. Next base: position 1,247 of record CAZYAW010000280.1, read on the forward strand.
CGCCCGCATAATCGGTGCGGGCCGCCTGGCCATGAACCTCTCGCCTCGCGAGGTTCCGGCCCATCCCCCGAGAAAGGTTTTGCAAACGCTTCATGCGAAATGCGGACGAAGCCCGCCTCGAGCGGAGAGAAAACGGATGCGGGAATTCAAGCGGATAAAGCATGATGTCGATTTGTGCGTTGTGGGCGGCGGGATGGCGGGACTTTGCGCCGCGCTGGCGGCGGCGCGGCATGGCGCCAAAGTGGCGCTCATGCACGACCGTCCGGTTTTCGGCGGCAACGCCTCGAGCGAGTGCCGGGTCCATATCTGCGGCGCAGATCGTCATAATGCCGTCAAGAACATGCGGGAGACGGGCATCCTGGAAGAGTTGCGCATGGAGAATCTCTCCCGGAACCCCAACCGCAACTTTTCCGTCTGGGATACGATCCTGTACGAAAAGGCGCGGAACGAGCCGAACCTCACGCCGCTGCTGAACAGTTCCTGCCCGCCAAGCGGGAAGGGCGTCGCTACCTGGGCGACCATGTTCTGACGCAAAAGGACATCGAAGCGCGGGGTCCCTTCGCGGACGGAGTCGCCTATGGCGGCTGGCCCATGGACGATCACCATCCGGCCGGCTTCGGGGCGGTGAAGATCGGCGCCCCGGCTACCGTTTTTCACGAGGCTCCGTCGCCCTATGCGATCCCCTACCGCAGCCTCTATTCGCGCAATGTGCCGAACCTGATGTTTGCCGGACGCGTCGCGAGCTGTACGCACGCGGCCATGAGTTCCACCCGCGTGATGGGAACCGGCTGCAGCATGGGGCAGGCCGTTGGCGTGGCGGCGGCTCTGGCAACGGCGCGGGGGCTGTTGCCGGCCGCCATGATGCGGCATATCGATGAACTGCAGCAGACCCTGCTGCGCGACGACGCCTATCTGCCGGGCGTGGCGCAGACGTTTCCGCCGGCGCTGGCGCGTGCGCGGCTTACTGCGTCGCCCCCGTCCGTTCTTCCCAAAGCCTTTCGCATCGAGGGGCTGATCGGAGAGCAGTGGCGACTCCTCGCGCGCGCCGAACGCAATGGTCAACGATGGTGTTGTTTCCCGGTCCGCGTTGGCCTGGACGGCATGCGCTTTGTGCTCGAGGAGACGTGGGGCTCCCCTCGCAGCCGGGTCTACGCCTTCTTCACAAGCCTTCAGGCCTAACCCTGAAACAAGCTCGTTTTAGGGCTGGTTTGGCCGTGTTGAGGACGGCTCGAACAGGAAAATATCCAGCCAGCGCCGGCCGCCGGAAGTCGGTCGCCAATCGTGGCCGGCCCGCTCGATCAGGCGTCGTCCGTTTCCGCCCAGGGTCGCTTCGTCAACGGTCAGCACGGTTACGGTCCCGCCGCGCAGACGGCGTGTTTCCTCTGTCGTCGCCGCTCGACCCCGCAACGGCACGCCGCCGGCGCTGAAGGCCAGAACCAGGGCGGAGTCGGCCGGGACGGGCTCGCCTTGCCAGAGGGCGGGATAGCGGCGGAAGAAGTCGGGCACGTTTCGCGCGGCCGCCACCCACTCAAAGGCGACCGGCAGGGATCGCAGGTAGGCCAGCATGGTAAAATCGGCGCCGTGTCGCCGCTGTTGCGCAAAAACGGCCCGAGGATCCACACCCGCCAGATTCCAGCCGTGTCCGATGCCGTGCGGCGAAGGAATCTTGCGGGCTTTGAGCCATTTTGCGAAGTGGCGGTTGAGCATCAGTCCCGTCTCGAAGTGGAGGTGGGAGCGCACGACGGGAACGATGCGGGCCGGGGTGCGGCCCATGCGGCCGAGAACCGCGCCGGCTTTCACCGCCTGGCCGGTTTGCAAACCCTCGGCTACTTTGGCCAGGTGGGCGTAGAGCGTGTAGATTTCGCCCAGAGCGTCGTCGTGGAACAGTACAATATAGATGCCGTAGTTGGAATTGCCCGCGTGCGGGCTGATATGCGCCACGCGGCCGTCCGCCACCGCGAAAATCGGATCCAGGGCATGGCCGCGGCGGTCGCGCCGCAGCGGTGCAATGTCAATGCCTTCATGAAAGGCCGGGCGGCCGTCCGCGGCACGGCGCGTCGAGCCGTATAGCGCCGACTCCGGTCGGCCGGCGGCGGTGGGCATGAATACCGTGGCGGGATCGCCGTCGAGCAGCGCCGTTTGCGGGGTGGGGGGCGTTAGGCGGCCGAACGGATAGACCACGCGCCGCACGGCGGCGCTCTCGGTCGGCGCCGCGCTCTGCGGCGGCTCGGTCTCCTCCGACGCCTGCCGACGCCTTCGCAACACCAGTCCGAGCGTCCCGAGCGCCGCCGCCAGCGCAAGAACGACAAGAATTCGCAGGCTTCTCCCTCGGCGCGAGCGGGGGCCTGTCGGCGGCAAGGCATAGGTTTCTTTGTCGATGAGATCGTACAGCATGGAGCGGGCCTAACGAGAGAGATCGATTGGATAGATTTTTTCGCCGGTGCCCGGAAGACGGCCGGTGGCCGGTTCGCGGTCGGCATGGATTGCCGCTTCGGAGGGCGGGACGGACACGACATCGTCGTCGGTGTCGAACACGCCGTCGGGACCGAGAGAGACAAGTCGTACGGTGTCGTTGGTCGGCTCGTAGCGGTAGGGGCGATCCCAGGGGTCCGGCAGAACGGCCCGCACATAGGGGCCCTGCCAGCCTTCCGCTTCCGGGCGGCTTCTCAGGGCGCGCAGGCCCTCGTCGGCGGTCGGATAGCGGCCCGCGTCGCGGCGAAAGCGTTCCAGAGCCACGCGCAGCGTATCCAGGTTGCGCGCGGCCTGTTGTACGCGGTGGTCCGTAGAGGGCGGCGCGTAGGCGCGAAAAGTTCTTTGCACAAGCAAAGCGCCGGTCAGCGTCAGCGCGGCCATGGCCAGCAGCAGTAGCGAAGGCTTACGCGCGAAACTGGCGTCGGGAATGCGCAGTCCGGCCCGTTCCCGTTCCATTTGCCGCTGGATGCGAGCCTTGGCCTTTTGGCGGTCGCGCAGCGTGCGGTGCGCAAGGGAGTCCGGCACCATCATAACCTTGCCGCAGGCGGGGCAATGCGTTTGCGGCTCGGCGCCCAGACTTTGCCGACAGTAGGGGCAACGAAACCGGCGTTTGACCGTGTCGTGATTTTCCGCATTCGTCGTCATCATCGTTGTCCTCGCCATGAACCTCTACGGATCGACATTCTTCAACACGCCACTGTCGAAATCCAGTTGCCGATAGAAGCAGTTGCGCGGCGCTCCTTTGGCGTTGCGCGTATGGCAAATGCCGTTGCGGCGCGGACGGACCTTGTACAACAGCGAGTTCTGTTCGCAATTGACGAACACGTCGGTCAGGTCGAAGGTTTCGCCCGAGGTGGCTCCTTTTTCCCACAAGGCGTTGCGAGACGTGCTCCACAGAATCAGCGAGCGAGTGGCGACCGCCTTGCGCAAGGCCGTCTCGTTGGTATAGGCCAGCAGAATCACTTCGCCGGTCTCCGCGTTCTGGACGGCGACCGGAATGACCTGCGCGTCTTTTGCGGCCATGGCCGCGATTTTGCCGAAATCGATACGCAGTTCGTCGCCCTCTTCCAGTTGATGTCGGTCCATGCCAGGTCTCTCCCGCTATGATCTTCGTCTGTTCCCGCTCCTGTGTCATCCCCGGGGATGACGCACACTGTTTTTCACAGCCTGTTCTCGCCACAGCCCTTGCGCGTCGCTGCGCGTTCGCGCCGTTTGCCGCGAGCCGATTCAGAAGGCCCGCACGGCGGCGATGTCGTCGCGGTCGGTCAGCAGCATGACCAGGCGATCCACGCCCAGCGCGACCCCCGAACAGGCGGGCATCCCCTTTTCGAGAGCCGCGAGGAAATCCTCGTCCAGCGCGTACACGGGCTGCCCGCGGCGTCCCCGTTCGCGCGCGCACTGTTCGAAGCGCCGCCGCTGCTCCTTGGCATCCGTCAGTTCGCCGAAGGCGTTGGCCAGTTCCATGCCGCCCGCGTACAGCTCCCAGCGTTCCGCCACGGGCGGCGTTTCCGCGCGGCAGCGGGCCAGTGCGGCCGCCGCGACCGGATAGTCCTTCAGCACGCAGGGAATCTCCGGCGGCAGGGCCGGCTCGATTTTATTCACCAGATCCAGATCGAAACGGTCGGCGTCGAACTGCGCCACCGGATTCCATCCGGCGCAGCGAACAAAAATGTCGGCTACCGTTTCCACCCGCCAAGTGGACGCCATATTCACGCGCGCGCCCGCGTAGAGAAAGTCCGTGCGTCCCAGCGTGTCGCGACAAACCGCCTGTAGCAGATCGCGCGTCTCGTCGAGCGTGTCCAGGTAGCCTGCGTCGCGTCGATACCATTCCAGCATCGTGTATTCCGGCCGGTGATGTCGTCCGTTTTCGCCCCGGCGAAAGCAGGGTCCCACCTGAAAGATGCGTTCCATGCCTTCCGCCAGCAGGCGTTTCATGTGCAGTTCGGGCGAAGTGCGTAAAAAGGCGGCGCCGGCCGGCTCGGCGTCGATATGGGCCTCCAGCGCCGGCGTGGCCACGCGCACCGGCGTCTCGACTTCGCAATAGTCGTGTTCGTAAAAAAAACGGCGCAGCGCCCGCAGTACGCGGTCGCGCGCGCGGAGGCGGGCCCCGCGATCCGATGCCGCCGCAGCGGCCATGTCAGCTTTGCGCCTTTTTGAGTACTCGGTCGGCGTAAGCGCCCGTGCGCGTATCGATTTTCACGATGTCGCCCTGATTCACGAACAGGGGGATGGCCACTTCGTAGCCGGTATCGATTTTACCGGGTTTCATGACGTTGGTGGCCGTGTCGCCGCGCACGCCCGGCTCGGTGTAAACAATCTCCTTTTCGACGAAGGTCGGCAGGGTCACTTCGATGGGCCGCCCTTGATGATAAAGGGCTTCCACCTCGATATCCTCCACCAGAAAATAACGGGCGTCGCCCAGTTCGTCGGGGCTCATGACCACCTGCGCGTAGTTTTCGTCCATAAACACGTACTGATCCCCGTCCTGATAGGAATAGACCAGTGTGCGCTGCGACAGTTCCGGCTTGTCGATCTTGTCGTTGGACCGGTACGAGCGCGTGAGGGTGGAGCCGTTGGCCAGGTTTTTGAGCTTGCAGGTGTAGATGGCCTGGCCCTTGCCCGGTTTCACGAAATTGAAGTCGGTGATGATATAGGGCGCTCCGTCAATTTCCACCTTGAGCCCCTTGCGCAGATCCGAAGCCGAGTACATAGCGTTTCTTTTCTCCCGTCCGCTGTTTGTTGCACAATCCCGAATTCTCTCCTGTGTATCGATGGGCGCATACTTGACACAGAATCGCCTGTCCGTAAAGAAAAAAGTCGCTAATTTCAGGGTGGACAGTGTTCGGTCGTAAAACGATGATTAAGGGCTTGTTTTTTTTCGCGAAAACCGCTATATCCTTCGGTGTCAATGCACAAACGGGGAATACAGTCACGTTGGAAAGAAGGAGGGACGAGTTATGGCGGGTTGGCGTCAAGGGTTGCTGGTATCGTTTTTTCTGTGCGGAGTTTTGGGATGCGGCAAAAAGGACGAGGCTCAACCGCCGCAACCGGTCGCGGAGGAAGTCAAGTCCGTCGTCGAGCCCGAAGCGGAGCCGGACGAGGATTTGCCGGCCGAGGAGCCGGTCGCCGAGACGGTGTTGCTGGAAGCCGTTCCGCCGCCCGACACGCTGCCGCCGGAAACCATTGCGACCGCCCATACCGCTGTGGGCGGCTTCTTGCGCTATGTGGCGGCCGCTCGCAAAGATCGGCATCGGCTGCCGATGGTCATGATGTGCCTGGGCGAAAAGGATCGCGTGCGTGCCAGTCGGGCCGGATTGAGAAAAGACAACCGCGGGCGCGTGATCGGAGGCGGTCCGCTCGGCGCGGCGGCGATGCTCGCCGTGCTGGGAGCGCCGAACCTGGACGAGAGCGGCTTTGCATTGGGCGATGTGCGGAAGGTCGGCGAACGATTGGCGGTGGACGCCGTTTTGCAGCACGGTAAAAGCGAGTTGCAGAAACGGTTTTATCTTTCGCGAGTCGGGTTCAAGTGGCAGGTCGATTTCTTCCTTTCCGCTTTCGGCGGCGATTCGCCCGTGCCCGAGGCCGCCTATCAGGCGGCCGGTCGCGTCTTCCACGCCGACCTGCTGATGGATGTCATACAGATCCTGGCCGATACGCAAGATCCCGCGCATGTCAAGGGGTTCGAGCGGGCGCTGTTGATGGGGATGGGCAAGGCGGGCAATGAAGAGGCGGAAGCCGCCATTCTGGCGCAGATGGACCGCGTTCCGTTGCCGACCCGCCTCTGGTTTGTGCGGGCGCTGGGCGCCCGAGGGAAAGGCGCGGAGGCCAGAGCCAAACTCGTGGCCTTGATCGGGGACGAGAACGACGAATTGAGTCACGCCGCTTTCGCGGGCCTGACGGCATGGAAAGAGACGGAGGCCGCCGAGCCGTTGCTGGCGGCGGTCGCAACGCAAAGAGAGCGGCACGCTCGCTATCTGAAAGAGAACAAGGAAGCTCGGGAAAAAGCGGAACAGGAACGCGTCGCGCTCGAAAAAGCGGTGGAGAAAGCCAAGGCCAAGCTCGCGGCGGAAATCGAAAAAACCGCAAGCGGAAAGGAAGGCGCTCAAAAGGAAGTCAATCCGCAAAAAAAGGAGGCGGACGTTGCGGCCAAGCCCGCGGCGGAGCAGGCGGCGCCGCCGGCTGTTCTGACACCCGCCGAAAAGGCGCAGGAGCGTTTGGACAAGCTGAGCGCCCGGCTGGCGGCCAGGGCGGAAAAAATCAAGGAACTGGATGCGGCCCGGGCTCAGTCCGTTAAAGCGCAGGCGGCACGCGAGGCGGCGGCTCTTCAGGCCTGTTTGAACTTGGCTGCAGGCGCCGTAAAGACCGATCCCGCCAGAACCTTGCATCTGTATCGCGCCGTGATGGACGCGACCGCGGCGGCGGACATTCGCAAAAAGGCCGTCGATCTGACGGGCAAAATGGCGGAAACGCATGCTGAAAAAGCCGTGGCGGCGCTGCAAGCCGTGGCCGCGGACGACGGGGACGAGGCCCTGGCCAAGCATGCCAAGGCCGTCCTGGCCGCCATCGAGAAGGCCGGGGCGAAAAAAGAGAAATAGCGGTTCCGCCATTGAATGCAGGTCTTCATCCCGGCCAGACGGCGGCGACGACGCGTTCTCGTTCGGCCAAGTCGCGGATGCGCATGATCTTCTCGAATCCGAGCGTTTGCAGCAGGGATTCGACGGCGGCGCCCTGGTCGGCTCCGATTTCCAGGAAGAGACGCCCCTGTTCCTGCAGAACGATGGAAGCGTCCTCGGCGACTTGCGTCAGAACCGCCAGTCCGTCGGGGCCGCCGTCCAGCGCCGTGCGCGGTTCGTGGTCGCGGATGTGCGGCGGCAGTTGTTCCCAGTCGGCGGTGCGAATATAGGGCGGATTGGATACCAGCGCGTCGAGCGTGCCGGGTTCCAGCAGGTCGCCGAGGTCGCGGTCCGTGAAGGTGATGCGTTCCGCCACGCCCAGCGCCTCCGCGTTTTCGCGTGCCAGCGCAATGGCGTCGGCGCTGATGTCCAGCGCGAGATAGCGGGCCTGGGGCCGTTCCAGCGCCAGGCTGCACACAATGCAGCCGCCACCGACACCCAAATCCGCGATGCCCGGGTTCGCCTTTTCCCAGAGCGGCGCACACTCGAGAACCTGACGCACCAGAACTTCCGTTTCCGGACGGGGAATAAGCGCGCGGCGGTCGGCCTGGAAGCGGTGTCCCATGAAGTCGGCCTGGCCGACGACATACTGGACCGGTTCGCCCGCCGCCACCCGCAGCAGTCCGCGACGCATGGCTTCGACCTGGCGGGGTTCCAGGGTCTGATCCCCGACGAGATGCAGCGACAGGCGGGAGCGTTGCAGCAGACGGGCCAGCAGCGTTTCGCAAACGACGCGCGCGTTTTCCACGCCCTTGCGTTCCAGATACTGTGCGCCCTTGCGCAGTACGTCGTCGATCCCATGCTCGGAATCGTTCATGCTACGTCCCCTTCTCGATTTTCGCGAGCCGCATTTCGACATCGTGCTGTCGCAAGGCCTGCAGCAGCTCGTCGAGTTCGCCTTCGATCACGCGGTCCAGGTTGTAGAGGGTGAGGTTGATGCGATGGTCCGTGACGCGGTTTTGCGGGAAGTTGTAGGTGCGGACGCGTTCGCTGCGGTCGCCGGACCCGATCAGCGTGCGTCGATTCTGGCCCTGTTTTTCTTCTTCTTCACGACGACGCGCGTCGAGGATGCGCGACTTGAGGACGGTCATGGCCTTTTCACGATTGCGATGCTGCGAACGTTCATCCTGGCTTTGCGCTACAATACCGGTGGGCAAATGGGTGACGCGGACGGCGGAATAGGTGGTGTTGACCCCTTGTCCGCCCGGACCCGATGAACAGAAGATGTCGACGCGCAAGTCTTCGGACGGAATGACAATGTCGTCCTCGGGTTCCGCTTCCGGGAAGACGGCCACAGTGGCCGCCGACGTATGGATGCGACCTTGCGCCTCGGTGGCGGGCACGCGCTGGACGCGATGTCCGCCGCTTTCGAAACGCAGGTGTCCGTACGCTTCCGGGCCCTCCATGGAAAAGACGGCTTCCTTGCAGCCGCCCAGAGAACCGGCGTGAGCGTCGATCATGGCGATTTTCCAGCCGCGCGCTTCGGCATAGCGCTGATACATGCGCAGCAGATCGGCCGCGAAGAGAGCCGCTTCGTCGCCGCCGGTGCCGGCGCGGATTTCCACGATGGCGTGACGGGCGGCGACGGGGTCGGGCGGCAGCAGCGCCAGGTTTAAATCGCTCTCCGCGCGGCGCAGTTCCTCGCGCAGCGTTTCGAGTTCCAGTACGGCCATCTCGCGCAGTTCGTCGTCCGTATCGGCCGCCTCCGCCAGCGCGCTGTTTTCGGAGACTTGCCGCTCGAGGCGGCTGTGATGCGCGGCTTTCTCGCTTAGTTTTTTCAGGGCGGCATGTTCCTGGAGCAGGCGCCGATACTGACCCATCTGCGTGGCGAGATCCGGCTGCGAAAGTTCCGACTCCAGTTCCGGAATCCGCCGCAGCATATTCTCGATATGGCGTTTGTCCACAGGGGTATCCCGCCGATTAAGCTTCCTTGGCGGCGCCGTAGCGTTTGCGGAACTGCTCGATGCGGCCGGCCGAGTCGATGAACGTGGCCTGTCCCGTGAAGAACGGGTGGCACTTGGAGCAGGTGTTGACGCTCATTTTCTTGACCGTGGAGCGCGTCTGCATGACATGGCCGCAGGCGCATTCGACGGTGGCATCCTCGTAGTTGGGGTGAATGTCTTTTTTCATGTCTTTTTCAGTCCTTTCTTGAAATAGCCCGGACACTAGCGCTATTGTGCGAATCTTTGCAAGCATTTTCAGTTATTGCCTCAAAATTCGGTTGTATGGTCCAACGTAGCGCAAGCATCCCTGCTTGTGTGATGAAAAACAGGCGCAAGCCTGCTCCGATGTTTTTCCGGAAAAAGGCAGGCGTGCTTACGGGGAACGCCTGTTTGCTTTCTCAACACTTTAGATTCGGTTTTTTATGGTAAGTCACGATATCTCCTGTTACGGATTCAGGGTGATATCAAACAGCGGAAAGGGAAGAGCCATGCCCATTTACGAATACCATTGTCGCCCGTGCGGACACGAGTTCGAAATCCTGGTGCGCACGCCGGCCGACACGCCCAAGGTCTGTCCCGCCTGCGGAGCCCGGCGGCCGGTCAAGGGCTTTTCCGCCTTCGCCGTGGCCCGCCGGGATCCGTCGCCGAGTTGTCAGACCTGTCCGACGGCGGAATCCGCTTGTTCCTCCGGACGCTGTTCGTCCGGCGCCTGTCCGTTTGCGGGGGGGTAGCCGCAGGTTCGAAGCGGATGCGGGCGGAGCGGGCGTGGGCGTCGAGATTCTCGACTCGGCCGAACGTTTCGATCGTGGCCAGAGTCTGGCGCAGATCGCGGCGCGTGAACTCGATGAGGCTGGAGCGGCGCCGGAAATCGTCGGCGGTCAGGCCGGAGAACATGGCGGCGGCGCCGCCGGTCGGCAGGACGTGGCTGGGACCGGCCACGAAGTCGCCGACAGCCTCGGGCGTCCAGGGGCCCAGAAAGACGGCGCCGGCGGCGGTGACCCGGCGCGCCCAGATCTTGGGGCGGCGTACCAGCAGCTCGAAATGCTCGGGCGCAAAACGATTGCAAAGGGCCATGCCCGCTTCCAGGGACGGCACAACCGCGACCAGGGCGCCGCCCTCGAGAGCGCGCCGCAGAGTCGTGGCGCGGCTCAGCGTGGCCGCCTGCTCGCGGCAGGCGCGGGCGGTCGCCCGCGCCAGCGGCATGGACGGCGTTACCAGCAGGGCTTTTTCCCAGCCGGTGCCATGTTCGAGCTGCGAGAGCAGATCGGCGGCCACCTGCGCCGGATCGGCGGAATCGTCCGCGAGGATGGCGATCTCGCTGGGACCGGCCACCAGATCCAGCGCGACATGCCCGTATACCTGCCGTTTGGCCGCCGTGACATAGGCTCCGCCCGGTCCCACGATTTTTTGAACTTTGGCCGTCGTCCGCGTTCCATAGGCCATGAGGCCGATGGCCTGAATGCCGCCGATGCGGTAGATTTCGTCGGCGCCGGCCGCATGCAGGGCCGCCAATGTATAGGGGTGGACCTTTCCGTCGCGATCGCAGGGGGTGCAGGCTACGATTTCGCGTACGCCGGCCACCTGGGCCGGGGCGACCGTCATCAGAGCGGTGGAGACCAGCGGCGCCTGTCCGCCCGGCACGTAGATCCCGACCCGGTCCAACGGCACGAACCGTTCGCCCACCCGACCTCCGCCGGGGGTGGACATTTGCCAGTCGCGACGCAGGCCGGCGCGGGCGAAGGCGCGGATGCGCCGCAGAGCGTCCTGCAGCGCCTTCCTGAAATCGCGGTCGGTGGCGGACCAGGCCGCCCGGCATTCGACCGCGTCGACGCGGAAGCGGTCGGGCGTCAGGGCGACGCCGTCGAATTGGCGGGCGCAGGCGGCGACGGCCCGGTCGCCCTGGCGACGAATGGCGCCGAGCGCCCGGGCGGCCGCCTGTTCGGCCTTTTCGCTGAAGGCCGGGCGATTCAGAAACGTTTGCAGGCGTGTCGAGGCGCGGGTGCGGACATCGACAATGCGCGGATAGGCGGTCATGGCTCTTTCCCTCCGAAGATCTGTACAAGACCGACGCCGTTCGTGGCGCCGGATACTCCCCGATACACGGCCTCCAGCGCGGCGCGGTCGAATTCCGCGTTGCCGGAGCCGTCTTCGATAAACACGTATTCCGGCCTGCCGTGCCTGTCAAGCGCAACCTGCAGGGAGACGCAAAGCGAGGACGGATAGTCGGTCAGCGTTTTCAGGGCCGTGTCCGGGATCGAGAAGGCGCGGGCGCGCAAGGATGGCGCGGCGCGGAATCCGGGACCGGCGGCGGGCGCGGATTCCGGCGGCGACGCGGGCGCGCGCGGGACCGGGGGCGCCAGGCGGCGCCGTTCCACTCGGCGGTCGAACAGTGTGGGCCGGTTCGGATCCGGGCGCGGGCCGCTCTCGAATTGGCGGGCCAGCGTGGCGGACGGGTCCGCGCGAAAGACGAACGCGTCCAGCGGTACGGGTTCGTTCTCGAGACGGATATGGGCCGCCGTCCACGGTTCGGCAAAAGCGGAGGTCGCTTCGATGCGCAGCGCGTCGGCCGGCACGGCGGCAATATGCGTGGTTGACATTCGGCGCTGCGAAAGCGTCGCCTGCGGAACGGGCCACAATAGCCAGAGTCCGCCCCACGCCAACGCGAGGAGCAGCACGGGGATTTCCACGGTGCGCCGACGGGGAGCGCCGCGCATTTTTTTGGGGGCGGGTTTGGCCATGGTCGTCCGGTTTTTCCTTATTCCGCCGCACTCTCGCGGGCGGCCACGTTGACTCTCGCAATACCGGCTTCCCGCGCCATATCGTAGAGGAGCACAAGGGTGCCGTGCGACATTTCGCGATCCGCCAGAATGGCCAGATCGCCTTGTGGATGCAGGCGGGCCTGACGGGCTACGGCTTCGCGCAAGGCCTGCCGAAAACGCGGTTCCGCGACGGGGTAGCGGGCGTCGTCGAAAAAGACGATTTCGTGGCGGTTCCCGTCGTCGCCCGCGACGGACAGCGCCACCAGCGACATGGCCGGACGGGAGCCGTCGGCGAAGGCGGCGCGCGGCAGATGGACGATGGCGCCCGGCTGCAGAACGATCTGGTTTTGCAGCAGGGCGAAAAGCAGAAACAGCAGCATGATGTCCAGCCAGGGCGCCATGCCGACGACGCCCTGTCCCACGCGGTTTTTCGGGGAAAAGCGCGTGCGCAAGCCGCTCACGGTTCCGCGGCCGCGCTCATTTTCCTTTGTTGCGGGCATGCGACTCCTTGGGCGGCGCGTTTCTGTCGCTCGGGTGGCGACGGGAAAGAAAACTCAGTATTTCGGATGCGGTTCGTTCCATGTCGAGAACGATACGATCAATTTTGATCACCAGCAAATTAAACGATACGTAACAGGGCGCCGCCACCATCAAACCGGCGGCGGTGGTTGTCAGGGCGCGAATCAGGCCCTCCATGACATCGGCCGAATGCACCAGCGGGGCCTGGCGTCGCAGAACCATGAGGCATTCCAGTGCGCCCAGAACCGTCCCCAGCAGGCCGAGCAGCGGGGCGATTTGCGCCACGGTGGCCACGACGACCAGGCGCCGTTCCATGCGCGATGTTTCGGAAAGAGCCGCGTCCCGCGTGGCGTCGCGAATCGCTTCGCGCGTGTCGTTGCGGTGCAGAATCGCTGTTTTGACGACGTAGGCGACCGGACCCGGGGTTTCGTCGCAAATCGTCAGGGCTTCCTGCGTATTGCCTTTGCGCAGGATGTTCATAATGCCCTTGACGAAGTCTTCCGCCTTAATGCGGGCGCGGTGCAAGTGCAGCGAGCGTTCGACAAACACGACAAACGCCGCGAGCCCGCAGGCCAGTATGACCCAGAGCATGGGGCCGCCCGCTTCCATTAGTTCCCGTATCATAATGAGTCTCCAGTCAGTAGAAGAGCCAGAAGTATTCGCTGCGCGCCTTTTGGATGCGTTGTCGCATGGCTTCGGCGGAAGGGCTGCCGGCTTCGACGGCGCGTTCGAGCACGGCGACCATTTGACGCCAGTCCTTGCGGGCTTCGAGAAGGTCGGCGGCGCTGAAGGTGGCGCGTTCGAACCAGCGCCGCGTGGCTTCGTCGTGGCGCACGCCCTGTTGCCGTTCCTGCAGGTAGCGCACGAGCGTTTTGGCATAGTACTGATCCAGCGCCTCGTCGGGCAAATCCAGTTTTTCCAGACAGCGTCCGATTTTGTATTCGGCTTCGTACAGCCATTCGGGCCGGTTGCGATGGACGGCCGGATCCCCGGCCACGGCTCGGTAGGCCCGCAGCGCTTCCCGGTAGCGTCCGGTTTCCTCGACTCCCAGCATGAAGTGCGAATCGCCCTCGCGAATCCAGGAGAGGGGAACCAGGTCGCTGTCGGGGTGGCGATTGCGCAGTTCCCGATAGAAAAGGATGGCTTCCGCGTAACGGGCCAGTTGCCGCAGCGCCTCGGCCTGTCCGAAGCGCGTTTCCGGCAGCCAGACGCTGGCGGGATAGCTTTGAGCGAGACGGGCGAAGAGCGCGATGGCTTCGCGATATTCCTTGCGGCGGGCGGCGGCCCGGGCCGCGCGCAGTAGCGCGTGATCGGCCAAAGAGTGTTGCGGAAACTGCTCCGCAAGGGTCAGGAAATGCTTTTCCGCCTCGGCGTAACGTTCCTGGTTGTGGTAGTATTGTCCCAAATGAAACATGACTTGCGGGGTCCAGTCCGACTGCGGATAGCGTTGCAGGAATTCGTTGAGGATGCGCAGCATTTCTTCATCGCGCATCATGCGGTAGAGGCACAGACCCCGCATATAGAAGGCGCGCTCGGCCGCTTCGGTTTGCGCGAAGTTTTGCAGAATCGCTTCAAAGTCGGCCAGCGCTGCGCGTAGTGCGAACTGGCGGTACAGAATCAGGCCGCGTGCCAGGCGGGCGTCGGCGTGGCGCGCGCTCCGCGGTTGCGCGGTCGCAAGGCGCCCGAAAATGTCAATGGCCTCGTCCGAGCGGCCCTGCGTTTCGAGCAGTTCGGCCTGCCGGAAGAGAGCGGTTTCCGCCCAATCCGAATCCGGATAGCGTTGCGCGAGTTCGTGGAGCGTTTCCAGAGCCCGCTCGATCTTTTCGGAGCGAGTCAGACTGTGCGCGAATTGGAGCATGGCTTGCGGGGCGAGCGGAGAATCGGGCTGTTCGCGCAGCAGCCGCGCGTACATGGCGCCCGCCTGCTCGAACTGGTCGTTGGCCAGATAGGCGTCGCCCGCTTTAAAGAGGGCGCGTCCGCGAAAGGCCAGGTCGTCGGAAATTTCGTAGGCTTTCAGGAACGAGGCGGCGGCCTCGGCATGGCGGCCGGCGCCGTACAGCGCCCAGGCGAGACCCTTCGCCGCGCGCGCCTGGTCTTGCGGCGCGGAAAAGACTTTCAAGTAGAGTCGAAACTCGTTTTCCGCCTCGACATGGCGGCCTTGCGCCAGCAGGGTTTCGGCCAGCATCAGTTGCAGCATGGCGGCTTCCGGCGTCTGCGGCTCTGCGGCGGCAAAGGCCTGGATGAGCGCGTGCGCCTCTTCGACGCGGTTCAGATCGAGCAGGGTCATGCCGGTTTGCGTCTGGCCTCGGCGGCGAATTTCCGGGCTGCGCGCCCGTGCCAGTCCGTTGCTGAGCGCCGCCAGAGCCGCCGACGCATTGGTGAGCGACATGTACACGGAAGCCTGCGCATAGAAGGCGCGGGCCGCCAGATCGTCTTCGCTGTGCGGGGCGACGGTCGGGACGGTCAGATCCGCCAGGGCCGCTTCCCATTGCTTGAGTCCCATACGTGCGCGGCCCAGCCAGTAACGACCCGCCAGGGCGGTTTCAGGGAGAAGATTCGGCAGGGCGATCAGCGACTGAAGTACGGTTTCCGCCTCGGCGAACTGGCGTTCCGTCACGAGAACGCGTCCCCATTCCAGGCGATTGGCGGCGGTATCCGCCTCGTCGCCTGGCAGTTGGTCGAAACGTTTGAAGGCGGCCAGCGCCGCGTCCGTCCGCCGCGCTTCCAGATGGATCCAGGCTTTGGCGCGTTCGGCAAAGCGGCGGTGCGGCGAGGTCGGGTAGCCGGCGATCAGACGGTCCAGCAGGGTGTCGGCCGCCGCAGCGTCTCCGTTGCGGAACAGAGCCAGCGCCCGCCAGTACAACGTTCCGCTCGGGTCGGACAGGCGTTTCACCCACGGCTGATTTTCCGACAGCGCGGCGAGCAAGTCCTCGTATTTTTCCTGCTCGTACAGCGCGCGGGCCAGAGAGAGGGTGGCTTCGACACCCGTTGCGGCCGCGAGATCGGGACGGCGCACCAGGTCGAAAAAATGCTTTTCCGCCAAATCGTACAAACCGTCCTCGAGCGCGGCGCGACCCGCCGCCAAGGTCAGGTCGGAACTCCGTTCGTCGCGCGCGGGCGCCGGCGGGGCGCAACAGCACAGCAGCAGGGCCAGGCGCGACAGGAGAGGCACGAGGCGGCCTCCTGTTCTCGCGCAATCCGGCGCCCGTGGCGCGCCGCGTCGGCGCCGGGGCCGAAGGCTGAAGGCGTCGGTCATGGCAACAGCCCTCCCAGAAAGCGGCCGGTATGCGAATCCGGATGTTGCGCGACGGTTTCCGGCGGACCGGCCACCACCAGTCGGCCGCCGCCGTCTCCGCCTTCCGGCCCCAAATCTACGATGTAGTCCGCCATGCGAATCACGTCCGGATTATGTTCCACCACCAGGATGGTGTTGCCTTCGTCGCGCAATCTGAACAACACCTGCATTAAACGACGAATATCCGCGAAATGCAAGCCCGTAGTCGGTTCGTCGAGCAGATAGAGCGTATTGCCGGTGGCCTTGCGAGCCAGTTCGGCGGACAGTTTCACCCGTTGGGCTTCCCCGCCCGAGAGCGTGGTCGCGGACTGGCCCAGCGCCACGTAGCCCAGACCGACATCCGCTAGCGTCTGAATTTTACGGGCCAGCGCCGGAATGTTCGCGAAGAACTCGGCGGCTTCGTCCACGGTCATGGCAAGGGTTTCCGCGATATTCCTGCCGCGATAGGCGATTTCGAGTGTCTCGCTGTTGTAGCGCGCACCCCGGCAGCGTTCGCACGTCACATAGACATCCGGCAGAAAATGCATTTCGAGGCGCAAGAGACCGTCGCCTTTGCAGGTCTCGCAGCGGCCGCCCTTGACATTGAAGCTGAAGCGGCCCGGTCCGTAGCCGCGCAGCCGCGCGGCGGGCGTGGCGCTGAAAAGGGTGCGGATTTGCGCAAAGGCGCCGGTATAGGTCACCGGGTTGCTGCGCGGCGTGCGGCCAATGGGCGCCTGATCGATGACCACGGCTTTGTCCAGATGTTCCATGCCGGTGATGCGGCGGTGGCGACCGGGCGCTTCCCTGGATCCGTAGAGTTTCTGAAAAAGAGCCCGCTTGAGGATGGTGTTGACGAGCGTGCTTTTGCCGCTGCCGGAAACGCCGGTCACGCATACGAACAGGCCCAGCGGGAATTTTACCGTGATATCGGCCAGATTGTGCTCCGCCGCCCCGTGTACGGTCAGCCAGGGCCGACCGGCTTTTTTGCGGAGAAAAGGCGTGGGTTCGTTCGCCTTGCCGCTCAGGTAGGGTCCGGTCACCGAGTCCGGATCCTCGCGCATGGCTTGCGGGGTTCCCTCGAAAACGACGCGGCCGCCGTGCCGTCCGGCGCCCGGGCCCAGATCGACGACATGATCGGCCGCCGCGATCATTTCGGCGTCGTGTTCCACGACGATGATCGTGTTGCCCATGTCGCGCAGGCGTTGCAACAGGCCGATCAGGCGGCGCGTATCGCGCGCGTGCAGGCCGACGGTCGGCTCGTCCAGCACGTACAAAACGCCGACCAGGCCGGACCCGATTTGGGTGGCCAGTCGGATGCGCTGCGTCTCGCCGCCGGACAGCGAACCGCTGGGCCGATCCAGGGTCAGATAGTCCAGTCCCACGTCGGCCAGAAAATGGAGGCGGCGCCGGATTTCCTTGAGCGGTTCTCCGGCGATCTTTTCTTCGTGCTCGTTCAGCGGCAGCGCGTCGAAAAAAGTCAGCGCCCGGGCGATGGACAGCGCCGTCACCTGCGCGATGGACTGTCCACCCAGTGTGCAGGCCAGTGATTCCGGGCGCAGACGGGCGCCTCCGCAGGTCGGGCACGTCCGACTGCCCATGTAGCCGCGCAGTCGTTCGCGGGTGAAGTCGCTCTCGGTTTCGAGCAGTCGGCGCTGGAGGTTGGCTACGATGCCCTCGAACGGTTTGGAACGCAGGCGCCGCCGGCCGGCGGTGATTTCGAGCGGTTGTGTGCCGGACCCGTAGAAGAGCAGTTGCTTGTGGGCGGCGGGCAGGTCGCGGAACGGCGCCGACGGATCAATGCCGAACTGGCTCGTCACGGCGCGCAGCAGGCGGCGGTAGTACAGGATCAGGCGCCGACCGCCGCGGCGCCAGGCCTGGATGGCGCCGTCCTCAATGGACAGATCGGGATCGGGGACAATCAGATTTTCGTCGAACACCATTTGCGTGCCCAGTCCGGAGCAGGCCGGGCAGGCGCCGTAGGGACTGTTGAAGGAAAAGCAGCGAGGCGTCAGTTTTTCAAAGCTGAGGTCGCATTTCGCGCAGGCGTTTTTCTCGGAAAACAGCTCTTCGCGCCAGGCGCTTTCGTTGGCGGGGCAATGGCGCACCGTCAGCAGACCCTGTCCGTGTTTGAGAGCCAGTTCCACCGAGTCGGCCAGTCGGGCCCGTATGTCCGGAGCGATGCGCAGACGGTCCACCACGGCGTCGATGGTGTGAGCCCGTTTGCCGTCCAGCGGGGGCAGTTCGTCGATGTCGTGGAAGGCGCCGTCGATGCGTAGGCGGGCGAATCCCTGTTTGCGGGCCGTGTCCAGCGCCGCCTCGTGCGCGCCTTTGCGGCCGCGCACGAGGGGCGCCAGCAGCCAGACCTGCGTGGCGGCGGGCCAGGCCAGGATGCGTTCCGTGATTTCCTCGGCGCTCTGGCGGCCCGTGGCGCGCCCGCAGCGGGGACAGTGCGCCCGTCCGATATGGCCGTACAGTAAACGCAAGTAGTCGTGAATCTCGGTGGTGGTCGCCACGATCGAGCGCGGATTGGAGCCGGCTACGCGCTGTTCGATCGCAATGGCCGGCGACAGTCCCTCGACGGCGTCGACCTCCGGCTTCCGGATGCGGTCCAGAAACTGGCGGGCGTAGGCCGAAAGACTTTCCACATAGCGTCGCTGTCCTTCCGCATACAGCGTGTCGAAGGCCAGAGAGGACTTGCCCGAACCGCTCAGTCCGGTGATGACCACCAGGCGATTGCGCGGCAGGCGCAAGCTGATGTTGCGCAAATTGTGTTCGCGGGCGCCGGTGACTACGATTTCTTCCCGGTTCACTACATCTCCGTTCTGAAGGGAGGACGATAAAAATAAAACCCGGCGGGCTGTGCCCGCAACCCGAAGCCGGAGGACGGAAGAAGTGCGGAGCGCGGTCTTCAGCCTTCCGTCTGCGCCGCCACCCGTTCGGCCAGTTCGGCCACGCCGATGCGGCTCTGCCGCATGGTGTCGCGGTCGCGCAGGGTAACGGTGTCGTTCTCCAGCGTCTCGAAATCCACCGTTACGGCCATGGGCGTGCCTATTTCGTCCTGGCGCCGGTAGCGGCGCCCGATGGCGCCGGTTTCGTCCCACGCGCACGACCAGCGCTGCCGGAGCGCCTCGTAGACGCGGCGGGCTTTGGCCACCAGTTCCGGCTTGTTCTTGACCAGCGGGAACACGGCGACCTTGACGGGGGCCATGGCCGGATGGAAACGCAGGACGGTGCGGGCCTCGTAGCCCTCCGGCGGATTGCAGTTCGGTTCGGCCGGCAGAATGCGCGCGGCGTCTTGCGGGCCGCCGCCCTTTGCGATCCATTCCTCGGCATAGGCGTTGCACAGCAGCGCCAGCACAATCCGGTCGACCCCGGCGGAAGGCTCAATGACGTGCGGCACGTATTTTTCGCCGGTGGCCGGATCGAAATACTCCATGCTCTTCCCGCTGTATTGCGCGTGCCGGGTCAGGTCGAAGTCGCCGCGGGCGGCAATGCCCTCCAGTTCCTGAACACCGAAGGGGAAGCGGTAGGTCAGATCGGTGCAGGCGGAAGCGTAATGCGCCAAATCCTCCTTGGCGTAGACGTCCCGGCCCAGATCGGACGGCGGCAGTCCGATGGACTCGTACCACTTCATGCGCTCCGCCACCCAGTAGGCGTGCCATTCGCCGTCGCTGCCGGGTGGCACGAAAAATTCGAGTTCCATTTGCTCGAACTCGCGGGAACGGAAGGTGAAGTTTTTGGGGTTGATCTCGTTGCGAAAAGCCTTGCCGATCTGGGCAATGCCGAACGGAACCTTCTGCCGGGCCGTCGCCAGTACACCGGGGAAGTCGGCGAAGATGCCCTGTGCGGTTTCCGGCCGCAGATACGCCACCGCCGATTCGTCCTGCACGGGACCCACAAAGGTTTTGAACATCAGATCGAACGCGCGCGGTTCGGTGAGATCCTCCGATCCGCACTCCAGGCACTTGACGCCGGCGGGCAGCGCGAAGCCGTCGGCGTTGCGGATGAGTTTGGCGCCCTGCTCCTCGCAGAATCCGTCCGCCTTGTAGCGTTTCTTGCAGGCGCGGCAGTCGACCATGGGGTCGGCGAAGCCGCCCAGGTGCCCGGACGCCTCCCAGACGCGCGGATGCATGATGATCGAGGCGTCGAGCCCCACCACGTTGTCGCGGCGCTGCACCATGTTGCGCCACCACGAATCGCGCACGTTGCGCTTCAACTCCGCGCCCAGCGGACCGTAGTCCCAGAAACCGTTGATGCCGCCGTATATTTCCGAGCTTTGAAAGATGATGCCGCGCCGTTTGCACAGCGAAGCCAGTTTTTCCATGTCCAGCGCCTTTTCTACGTTGTCGTTTTTCAAGCGGTCTCTCCCTTTTCAGTTCGGCCCCGTGATTTCGCAGGCTCCATCAGGTTTTTCAAAAATCGGAACATCCAATATCCAGTCGGCCGTTGCCTGCGGCTATGGCGAGGCAAAGGAAGGATTTGTACGCGATACCGCCGACAAAGTCAATCGGAATCACAATCCGGCCGGCCGTTCCGGTTTGGAAGCTTGCGGCTCACCGGGACGGTTCGCCCTGTCCGGCAACGAGCCGAAAACACGCTTACGGTTGTCCCGAACCGGAAGCGGTATCGACGCTGACCTGCGGCGTCTTTTGCCTGGCGGATACGACCATCGGGTAGCCCAGTTTGACCAGGTGCGCCCTAAGTTCCGCGGCCAGACCGGCATCCATTCCGCGCGGGGTGTGGATGGTGATGCGCGTGTGGCGATTGGCGCGCAGACTGCGCAGGCGGCGGCCCAGGCGCTGCGGACGGGTGCGTTCCCCCATGATTTCAATGTGGTTGGGCGGCGACAGCCGAATGTCGATGGCGGCCGCGCCGCGTCCCGGGCCGCTTGTGGAGCAGGCGGAGAAAAGCAGAACGTGCGAGACGAGGCACAACAGCGAAAACATTCCGGCGGCGCGTGGCATAGAGGGTTTGTTCATGGGCGGCTCCTGTGGTTGAATGGTTCGGTGTAGACTGTTCTGTTGCGAGACGCGACGCCTAAGGGCCCGCGCAAAAATAACTTCACATTTTGGACGCAGATGCATCCCGCCCCGCCGCGGTGCGGAAAATTGG
>CAZYAW010000281.1:0-3241 GCA_964646045.1 uncultured Victivallales bacterium
GGGGGGCGGGGGGGCGTTCCTCCGACCCGCCCGGGGACGGCGGGGCCAGCCGCCCCTACCGATGAGGATGATGCGCCGGATTGGGAAGACCGCTTGAATCAGATCATGCAGTCGCGGGGACGGCAACCCAACCTGAGTTTCTTCGCATTCACCGCCACCCCCAAAGGCAAGACGCTGGAACTGTTCGGCCGCACCGGCCCGAATGGCCTGCCTGCCGCGCCGCCTACCTGTCGCGGTGACGCAGGCAGGGGCGCGGCGCAGGCAGGGACGCCCGAGCCTTTCCATACGTACAGCATGCGGCAGGCGATTGAAGAGAATTTCATTCTGGATGTGCTTCAGAACTACACCTCGTATGACACGTATTTCCGGCTCATCAAGGCAGTAGAGGACGACCCGAACGTTCCGAAACGCAAGGCGGCGCGTGCGCTGGCCAAGTTCATGAGCCTGCATCCGCACAATATCGAGCAGAAGACCGAAGTGATGGTTGAGCACTTCCGGTTGCATGTGAAGAACCAGATTGGCGGACGGGCCAAGGCGATGGTGGTAACGTCTTCCCGTCTGCACGCCGTGCGCTACAAATTGGCGTTTGAACGCTACATTGCCGCGAACGGCTATAACGACGTGCGACCCTTGGTGGCTTTCAGCGGAACGGTGAAAGACCCGGAGACCGGTGTTGACTACACGGAACCGGGAATGAATCCCGATGTTGTAACGGGGCAACCGATCAGCGAGTCGCAATTGCCGGATCGGTTCGAATCCCCGGATTATCAGGTTCTACTCGTCGCGAATAAGTATCAGACCGGCTACGACCAACCGCTGCTGCACACCATGTACGTGGACAAACGGCTGGACGGTGTTCAAGCCGTGCAGACCCTTTCACGACTGAACCGGAAGATACCAGGAAAGAGCGAGCCGTTCATTCTCGATTTCGTAAACGACCCGGAGGACATCTACCGGGCCTTCAAACCCTATTACGACGCGACAAGCCTGCAGGAGGCATCCGATCCGGCGAAGCTCGAAACGCTAAAACACGAACTGGACCAGGCCCAAATCTACTTCTGGAGTGAGGTTGAGGCCTTTGCCCGCATTTTCTATCGGGCTCCTGAACACCAGAACGCTGGAGACCATGCACGCATGCAGCAACACCTGCAACCGGCCGTTGACCGTTTCAAGGCCATCCCGCTAGAGGAGAAGCGGACGGAGTTCCGGGAGAAACTGAGCGGCTACGTTCAGATATACGCTTTCCTGAGTCAGATCGTGCCCTACGCCGATCCTGAACTGGAAATGCTCTACAGCTACGGACGCTTTCTGCTCCCGCACCTGCCGATGGATCGCGATCCGACGATTTTCAAAGTCGGCGATGAAGTTGGACTGCAATACTACCGCCTTGAGCGTGTTTCATCCGGCGCCATTCAGGTCAAAGAGGGACCGCCGGAAGGCGTAAAGAGCCCCACGGATGTCGGCACCGGCAAGGCCAAGGAGGATAAAGTCCCGTTGTCCGAGATCATTCAGGTCCTCAACGACCGATTCGGAACCAGCTTCACCGAGGAAGACCGCCTGTTCTTTGAACAAATCAGGGAAAAGGCCGTAAACGATGAAAAGGTCATCCGAACGGCGAGGGCCAACCCTCTCGACAAGTTCCAGCTTGGCATTCGCAAACTGATCGAAGACCTGATGATCCAGCGCATGGCCGACAACGACAAGATCGTTACCCGATACATGGACGACCAGGATTTCCAGAACTCCGCCTTCCCGATCCTTGCGAAAGAGATTTTTGAATCCATTAAGTCCGCCGATGAGAACGCCATGTCGCCGGATCTTCTAGAATGTGTAGAAGCGCCATGAGAGACGTCGCGGCACACCTTCTTCAGAAGGCGCTCAACTCCGTCGCAGCTTCAGACTTCCTGACCTCGCAGGAAAATGCTTTGGCTCACTTTCAAATTGTGGCACGGGCATCTTGCCCGTGTTATCTGGGAATATTTCATGGGCGGGACGCCCATGCCACCAAGACGGTTTTAATCTCCCTCTGCGAACCCAGCGCAGGACGGGCTACAGCCAGCCGCGTTTCTTGTAATCGGCCAGGATATCGTCCACCTCGGCTTCGACATCCTGTTGCGGCTTGAACCCGAGCCTGTCGCGAACTTTACGGCAATCGAAGGCGCGATCCTTGGTGAAAAAGTCCACGCGTCGCCGATACAAAGGCGGATTCACGCCCAGCGGCTTGCACACCGTCTCGCACAACGTACCCAGCGCCTGCATCGGTCTGACAGGCAGGTGCAGGCGCGGCGGCGGCACGCCCAAACGATCGGCCACGATGCCCGCAAACTCGCGCAGCGGCATGTAGCGGTTTCCCGCTACAATAAAAATCTCCCCGTTCACATCGGGATGTTCCATGGCCAGCACGAACGCGCGCGCCAAATCGCGCACATCGACAAAATGCACAAGATTGGCGCCGCGCCCCACGTAAAAAAAACAACGCCGGGCGATCATTTTGAAAATTTTACGGTTGCGGGTATCGCCCGGCCCGTAGATCATGGCCGGACGAATGACGGTTCCCGAAACGGCGCCGGAACGGAAACATTCCAGAGCGATTTTCTCGCCTTCCAGCTTGCTGCGCTGATATACGTCGCCCGGATTGTAGGGGGTCGTTTCCGTCGCCGGCACCTCCTTGACGTCGCCCAGCACGCCAATGGTCGAACAATGCACCACGCGCCGAACGCCCGCCGCGCGTGCCGCCTCCAGCACGCGCCGGGTTCCTTCCGCGTTGATATCGTAATAGACGGAATCCGGCTGATCGGCCTGCCGGAACAAAGCGGCAATATGGTAAATGCCCGAGACGCCCTCGACCGCTCGCCGCAAGGATTCGGCGTCTCGCACATCGCCCAGCGCCGACTCGGCGCCCAACGCCTCGATCGCGGCCGTTTGTTCGGGTTTTCGCACCAGCCCCCGCACCGTCAACCCGCGCCTCGCCAGCTCGCCGGTCAGAACCGAACCGACAAACCCTCCGGCGCCGGTCACCAAATACCGTTCCGTCTCCATGTCCGTCTCCCCAAGGCGGCCTCAGGCCGCAACCAAATTCCACATTCATATTTTGAACGCTGCATAAGCGGCCTCGTCCCGGACTTGTCCGGGAGATCGCTTCAGGGCCCGCGCAAAAATAACTTCACATTTTGGACGCAGATGCATCCCGCCCGGCTGCGTTGCGAAAACTCGAAATATCGGGAATATTCCTGCGTTTTCG
>CAZYAW010000282.1:0-14596 GCA_964646045.1 uncultured Victivallales bacterium
GGCGAAAGGCCGATAAGGCTGACCGGTCCATTGCATGCCGATGTGCCCGGAAAATTCCAGGGTATTGAGCCGTACGCCATGCACCAGCACGCCCAGGCCGCAAAGTAGAATGTTGAGCGTGTGTCCGGCAAAGAGGATCAGCGCCGCAACCAGCCCTTGAAGCACACCCATGTCGTCGCCGATCGCCATGCCGTTGAACGCCTGGGCCACGGCCAGAGAGGCGCTGCCGACGGCAAAGAGACGCACATAGGAAACCACGTCCACGAAATTGCCGATGACCGTCAGCGGCAGCATGACGTGCGCCGTCCATTCGGTCTTGAGCTTGGAGCGCGGCGTCATGAAAAGAACCACCGCGACCAGCCCCGCCGCCAGCAGAGCCAGCGCCCAGGACGGAAAATCGCCCCCCAGAATCATGGAACGGGCGGTAAAGAACATCACCCAGGTAATGGCGATCCAGCCCGCCTGCGCCAGCGACAGCAGCGAGCGGCCGAAGCGCACGATGTTCCAGGCGTGCGCCAGCGTGAGGTGCAGCGCGCCGATCAGGAAACACAGCAGCATCAGGTTCTCGTTGCTGGACAGCCATTCGATACGCAACGGCGCCAGGAAGGCCGGATAGGCGGTCATACCGAATATATTGCCGGTCATCAGGCCCCAGATCACCGTGCCGAAACTCATGATGTAGAGCAGACGGAACGGCTCTTTGGGCGCGGCGGGCTTTTGGCGGCGGGCCCAGAAGGTGAGGGCCAGAAAGATCATTCCGTAGCCGGCGTCGCCCACGATCATGGCGAAAAAGACGCTCAGGAACAATAGGAAGGCTCCGCTGATATCGGCTTCGCGATAGCCCGGCAGAATGCCGATCATGTCCATGACGGATTTAATGGGCCGCACCCAGGCGGGATGCCGAATCAGGGTGGGCGGTTCGTCCGCGGCGGCGGGTTCCTCGCTGCGCAGCGCCCACCCGTATTGGCGAGCGGCCTGCAGCAACGCGGCGTCCTGATCGGCCGGCAGATAGCCGCGCAGCCAGGTCAGATTCCCCTGCCCGTCCATGCCGGCGCGGGCTTCCGCGAAACGCAGTTCCTCGCGTTGGCGCGCCAGAGCGGGCTCCAGATCCGCGCGACGCGCCGTCAGATTCGCCAACTGGCGCGCGGCGTCGCCATACGCCGTTTCAAGATCGCGCTGTTCCCGACGAATCTTCTCGGCCGAACGGGCGGGCAGCGGCACCGGTTCATCTTCGGTGGCCGGCTCGTCGGCGCCGATCAGCGCATACAGGCCGCCCTTCTTGTACCGCACGAGCGGAAATTGACGGAAACCGGCGGGCGCGACGGACGGCTGCGCGCCCGTGTAGCGGAAGAGGCGCGCGACCACGCCGTGTTTCTCCAGTTGCCGGATCTGATCCGGATCGAAATCGCCCAGTTCGCACCACGGCTGCCATTCCCGCGCCAGCGCCTGACGCCGTTCTTCCAGGCCGTCCAGCTTTTCGCGCAAGGCGATGGCCTCGCGTGCCAGCGCCTCCGCCGCATTGGCATCCACGGGCGGAGCGGAGCCGGCGGGCCTGGCGTCGGGCGCCTCCGCCGCGGCGGCATTGAGAATTTTGAATCCGCGTTCCAGCGTGCGCAATTCGTTGCGGGCCTGTTCGACCGAATCGCCGCGCACTTCGCGCACGGGCCGCAGATGCAGCGTCCCCATCGCGCGCAACGCGCTCAGGGCCTTCTCCCGCTGCGAGTTCAGGCACAGCAGCAGGATTTTTTTCATGGGCACAATCATGATTCACCCTCTTGCGGGGTACGGTTCTTGGCGATTTTGCCGCGTACGACGGCGGCCGTCTGCTCGTCGCCCAAATAGATTTTAATGACCCGAATATTCTCGCGGGTCTCGGGAATTTTGACCTTCTCGAACAAATTGACCCGCTGCGAGGTGACGCGCAACTCCTCGGCAATGGCGCCGCGCTGCCGCTCCAAAACAGCGGTGCGGACCCGTTCCTCGACCTGGCGGCGCAGAGTCAGCACGGCCTCGTCCGTCCAGGCGGGCGACAGGAACAGATCGGTCTCGACCGGCGCGTAGCGCAGTCCGCCAAAAACCGGTATGTCCACACCGGCGATATTGCCGCGCCTGAGATCCACGCCGGCGGGCCGCGCCCCGCCGCGCAACGCGTCCGAATCGACGCCCGGATCGTTGAAAAGAGAACGCCAGACGGCCAGGCCCGCTTCCGTTTCCCTGGCGCGCGCGGCGGTTTCGGCGATTTCGTTGTCGATGCGCTGAATTTCCGACTGGAGCTGCTGCTTCTTGAGCTGGAGCATCGGCAAAAAGCGCTCGAAGCGGCTCAGCGCCTCGCGCTGCGCTTTCAGCTCGGTTTTGGTATGCTTGATTTTCGCCATAGCCTCATCCGCGTTTCGGCCAGAACTTGTCCAACAGCTTGGAAGAGATGCCGGTTTCCATGGGTTCGAAACAGTCGGCCAGAATTTCCCAACCCAGATCGAGCGCCCCTTCCAGCGGGATATTGACGGAAAGATCCATCATTTCCTTTTCGAAGCGGTCGCCGTAGCGGACGAGTTTTTCGTCCCACTCGCTCATGCGGAACCCCATGGAACGTTTTTCGAGAGTTTCCTTGTAGCCGGCGTAGATCTGGATCATGGTGTTCATGATGGCGCGATGGTCCTCGCGCGTGTCGCCGTTGACCTGCTGCTTGAGACGGCTAAGCGAACCGAACGGCTCGATGCGTCCGTTGCGCAGGTAGAACTGGCCCTCGGTAATGTAGCCGGTATTGTCGGGCACCGGATGGGTCACATCGTCGCCCGGCATGGTGGTGGCGCCCAGAATGGTGATGGAGCCGGCGGTATCGAAATCCACCGCCTTTTCGTAGCGGGCCGCCAACTGGCTGTAGAGGTCGCCGGGATAGCCGCGATTGGAAGGCACCTGTTCCATGGTGATGGCGATTTCCTTCATGGCGTCGGCGAAATTGGTCATGTCGGTCAGCAACACCAGCACGCGTTTGCCCTGCAAGGCGAACTGTTCGGCCACCGCCAGACTGATGTCGGGCACCAGGAGGCACTCCACGACGGGGTCGGCGGCGGTATGCACGAAGAGAACAGAACGCGCCAGGGCGCCGCTTTCGTCGAGCGTGTCCCGGAAAAACAGATAGTCGTCGTGCTTGAGCCCCATGCCGCCCAGAATGATGACATCCACTTCGGCCTGCAGCGCAATGCGCGCCAGGAGCGCGTTGTAGGGCTCGCCGGCGCGGGCGAAGACGGGCAGCTTTTGCGACTCGACCAGCGTATTGAAGACGTCGATCATGGGAATGCCGGTGCGCACCATGTTGCGGGGAATAATGCGCTTGGCCGGATTGACGGAGGGACCGGCGATATTGATGGGGTTGTCCTCCAATTGCGGTCCGCGGTCGCGCGGCTGCGCGCTGCCGGTGAAGACCCGCCCCAGCAGCGCATCCGAGAACGAAACGCGCATGCGTTCCCCCAGAAAGCGGACGCCCGCATCGGTGGCGACCCCGCGCGCGCCGGCGAAAACCTGCAGCGACACTTCATCGCCGTTCAGGCGAATCACCTGCGCCAGAGACGAGCCGGTGCGCGAAGCGACTTCCGCCAGCTCCCCGTATTGCACGCCCTGGGCGCGCAACTTGATGACATTGCCTGCGATATGGTCGACGCGCCGATACACTCTACGCATGGTGGGTAGCCTCCACGATCATTTTCTCCAGTGATTCCTGCAATGTCTGGAACGATTCGTCTTTCATGTCCGCTCGATTCCAGTCCTTGGTCGCCTGCGCGAGACGGTGGAAGAAGCGACGCGCCTCGGCCTTGTCGGCAAAGGTCAGCGGCTTTTCCATGAACGTGTAAATGACTTGGAAGACGTGTTTCTGCCGGTCGGCGCCCGAAGCGCCGTCCACGGCGTCGAAAGCGTCCTGCTGCAAATAGACTTCGTCGAGGTATTCCGACTTGAGATAGAGAATGAAGTCCTCCATCGATGTGCCTTCCTCGCCGACCACCTTCATCATTTGCCCGACCTCGCCGCCGCCGCGCAAAAGCTCGCGGGCCTTGACGATCTGGTCTTCCGGAACGACGCTGGGATACTTCGACCAACTGTCGAGGGGATCGATGGCCGGATAGCGACGCGCGTCGGAACGGCTGCGCGACAGTCCATGAAAGGCGCCCACCACTTTGAGCGTGGACTGCGTGACCGGCTCGTCGAAATTGCCGCCCGCCGGACTGACCGTGCCGCCGATGGTCACCGAACCGACCGAGCCGTCGTTGAGCCGGACCGCGCCGCCGCGCTCGTAGAAGCTGGCAATGACGGATTCCAGATAGGCCGGGAAGGCTTCGTCGCCGGGAATTTCCTCGAGGCGCCCTGACATTTCGCGCAGGGCCTGCGCCCAGCGGGAAGTGGAGTCGGCCAGCAGCAGCACGTGCAAGCCCATTTGACGATAGTATTCCGCCAGCGTCACCGCCGTGTACACCGAAGCCTCGCGCGCCGCCACCGGCATGGAGCTGGTGTTGCAAATGATCACCGTGCGCTCCATCAGCGACTTGCCGGTACGCGGATCGGTCAGCTCCGGGAATTCGCGCAGCGTTTCGACGACTTCGCCGGCACGCTCGCCGCAGGCGGCCACAATCACCACGTCCACGTCGGCATGCCGACTGGTGATCTGCTGCAACACCGTCTTACCGGCTCCGAAGGGACCCGGAATGCAATAGGTGCCGCCGCGCGCGACCGGGAAAAAAGTGTCCACGATACGCACCTTGGTAACCAGCGGTTCCTCCGGGCGAAGCCGTTCCGCATAGGCCCGAATGGGTATCTTGACCGGCCAGCGCTGGGCCATGCGCACTTCGCGGGTCGCGCCGCGGGCGTCCTTGAGGGTGGCGATCGGCTGTTCCACGGTGTAGGAACCCGCCGCCGCAACGGTTTCGACCTCGTACTTGCCGGTCCAGCCGAACGGAACCATGATGCGATGATCGAAAATGCCCTCGGGCACCGTACCCAGCGTGTCGCCGGCGACCAGGACGTCGCCCCGGGCGACCTTGGGCGTAAAGGCCCATTCCGTATCGGTCGGCAAGGCCTGCAGATAGGTCCCGCGCTCCAGAAAGAAGCCGCACTGCTCCGCCAGACGCGGCAGCGGATTCTGCAGCCCGTCGAAAACCTGCGTCAACAGGCCCGGCCCCAGTTCGGCGGAAAGCAGTTCGCCCGTAAATTCGACCTCGTTGCCGACGCGCATGGCGGCGGTATCCTCGAACACTTGCAGGTCGGCGACCGTGCCGCGAATACGGACCACCTCGCACATCAAGCGGGCTTCGTCGACGGCCGCGTAGGCCACCTCGTTCTGGCTGACCGCGCCGTCGAAACGCACGCTGATCATGTTCCCGTTGACCCCCGTAATTTTTCCTGTCGTTCTGGTTGTTGTCATGATGGGTCCCGCATTGACTACTTCCGGCTCTCGTCCAGGCCGTCCTCCCATTCCTCGGGATCGGGCAAAAAGGACTGCGCCCGCTCCCGTCCGTCGTCTTTCCCGATTTCCGCCCAGCGCCGAACGATGCGCAGCTTCAACGCATAGGCCAGCAGCGCTTCGGGCGCAAAGGGATCCGTGCCGCCCAGCTCGTCCAGCAGACTCCAGCGCAAGGCGTCCAGGGCCCGTTCGCGTTCCAGCGGATTTTCCTTGCCCAGCGCATCGGCCACTCTTTTCTCAAGGGAAGCGTCCACGCCGCCGTGCGTACGCACATAGGGCGCCGCGTCGCGGCGCGCCCGCGCGGCGCGCAGGCGGGCGACCGCATTGCGCATCTGAATGTCGAGCGAGCGCCAACGTTGCGTGAAATCTTCGCCCCCCCGCTCGTCGCCCAATGCGACCGCGCTGTCGTCGGCCAGCAACTCGTCCAAGCGCGCCAGATCGGATGCGGCCAAATGTTCCCGGCACTGCTCCCGGAAGGCCTCGATCGAAAACGGCGGCGGAGCGTCCAGACTCAGACTCGGCAAGGTGGCGGCAAAATAGTAATAGGCCATGAAAACCGTTCTTCCTCGAAGACAAGCCGATAGGATTGAAAAACAGGCGTCAAGATAGCGAAGGGTCCCGCAAAAGGCAACCCCAAAAAGGCGGAGATGCCGGTTCAGGTGAAATCGGGATACTCTTTGCGCAGGCAGTCGGGGCAGATGCTGTGCGTGAACTGGGCTTCGGAATGCCCGGAAACATAGTTTTCCAGACGCTGCCAGTCGCCTTTTTCATCGCGAATCTTGTGACAGCTCGCGCAAATGGGCAGCAGTCCTTCGAGTCGCTTGATCTCGGACTGCAGCGAGGAAAGCTCTTCCCGCATACGGAACGTCTCGGTCACGTCACGGATTTCCTCGATCACATAAGGCACATCCGCCCGATCGCGACAGGCGGTCGCGCAAATCTCCTCCCAGCGCTCCGACTGCCCGGCAGGCTGATGCCGGTGCAGAACGCGGTGCGAACGCCCGCCCCCCTCCAGCAGTTTTTTAACGGGACAATCCTCGCCGCTCTGCCAGCAGGGTCGATCCAGTCCGTGGGTCACGCTGAAACAGGTGCGCCCCACGGTTTCGGCGCGCGTGACGCCGTAACAGCGACAGAAGGCGGTATTGGCCTCGCGGATGCGATACTCGTCGTCAATCAGCAGAACCGATTCCTCGAGCGAGTTGAAGACGCCGATGTAATCGAACGGCTCGTCTTTCACGGCTGCCCCTTCGCGGGGGCCGCGGCGGAAGCCTGCGATCCGGCCACGGCGGCCGCCACGAAATCGCGGAACAGCGGGTGGGCCTGCAAGGGGGTAGACTGAAATTCCGGGTGAAACTGACTGGCGACGAACCAGGGGTGATCGGCCAGTTCGACGATTTCCACCAACGCCCCGTCCGGCGAGGTGCCGGAAAAAACCAGACCCTTCTTTTCCAGCGCGGCGCGATAGGCGCCGTTGAATTCGTAGCGGTGCCGATGCCGTTCCTGTACCGTTTCGCAACCGTAGGCCCGGGATGCGCGCGTGCCGGGTTTGAGCCGGCAGGGATAATGACCCAGTCGCATGGTGCCGCCCAGACGGGTGACGTCTTTCTGGTCCTGCATGAGGTCGATCACCCGATGTCGAGCGGACGCGTCGAATTCCGCGCTGTTGGCGCCCTCCAGTCCGCACACATGCCGGGCGAACTCCATGACGGCGCACTGCATGCCCAGACAGATGCCGAGGAAGGGCAGACCGCTTTCGCGCGCATAGCGGGCCGCCGCGATTTTGCCTTCGATGCCGCGTCCGCCGAATCCGCCGGGGGCCAGGACGCCGTCGACCTCGCTCAGATAGCGTTGCGCGCCATGGCGTTCGATGTCTTCCGCCTCGATCATGGCCACCTTCACCTGCACGTCCGCCGCGATCCCGGCGTGCGTCAGGGCTTCGTACACGCTCTTGTAGGCGTCGCGCAGCGCGATGTACTTGCCCACTACGCCGATGCGCACGACGCCGCTGCGGGGCCGAATCAGACGTTCGAGCATGGCTTCCCAGTCGGTCAGGTCGAGCGGATTGACATGCATACGCAGCTTTTCCAGGACATAGACGTCCAGATCCTGGCGAGCCAGCTCGACGGGCACCTCGTAAATGGAATGGGCGACATCCTGCTCCTCGATCACCAGTTCGCGATCCACGTTGCAGAAGAGAGCCAGTTTGTCGCGATGTTCACGATCCATGGGCCGTTCGCAGCGGCAAATCAGCAGGTCGGGGAAAATGCCGATGCTGCGCAAGATGCCCACCGACTGCTGCGAGGGCTTGGTTTTCATTTCGCCTGCGGCGCGGATGTAGGGCACCAGCGTGATGTGCATGAAGAGGCCGTGGTCGCGTCCGATTTCGTGGCGCAACTGACGGATGGCCTCCAGATAGGGCAGCGACTCGATATCGCCGACCGTACCGCCGATTTCCGTGATGACCACGTCCACGTCGTCCGTCGCCAGATCGCGGATCGACTGCTTGATTTCGTCCGTCACATGGGGAATCACCTGTACGGTCTTGCCCAGATACTGGCCTTCGCGCTCGCGGGCGATCACCGCGCTGTAGATGCGGCCGGTCGTATGATTGCTGGCGCGCGTGCAGGGGATGCCGGTAAAACGTTCGTAGTGGCCGAGATCGAGGTCGGTTTCGGCGCCGTCGGCCGTGACGTACACCTCGCCGTGCTGATAGGGCGACATGGTGCCGGGATCGACGTTCAGGTAGGGATCCAGTTTTTGCAGTCGCACGCGGTAGCCGCGGCGGATCAGCAACAGCGCCACCGAAGCGGCCGTCAGACCCTTGCCCAGCGAAGAGACCACCCCGCCGGTCACGAAAATATGCTTGCTCACCTTGCTACCCCTCTCCCGTCGGCTCCAAGTCCAGTTCCAGGTTGCCGTTTTCCCATTGCCCCTTGCTCTGTATGCCGGCCGTATCGACCGGATACTCGCCCGTGAAGCAGGCGCGACAATAATCGTCGGGCGCGCGCAACGGAGCCAGCAGTCCGTCCACGCTCAGGTAGCCCAGGCTGTCGGCTTCAAGAAAAGCCCGAATCTCTTCCACATTGCGATCCGCCGCGATCAATTCTTCGCGCGTCGCGAAATCGATCCCGTAAAAACAGGGCCAGATCACGGGCGGACACGAAATGCGCACATGCACTTCGCGCGCGCCGGCCTCGCGCAAAGCGCGTACGCGCCGCCGGGCGGTAGTCCCGCGCACGATCGAATCGTCCACCACCACGACGCGCCGATCGCGCACGACCTCTTCCAGCACGGCCAGCTTCATATCGGTTCCGACCCGGCGCTGATCGGCGCCGGGCATGATGAAAGTACGCCCGACATAGTGGTTGCGAATGAAGCCGTAGTCAAGCGGAATCCCGCTTTCGCGCGAAAAGCCCAGCGCGGCCGAATTGCCGCTGTCCGGGACGGAGGTCACGATATCCGCCTCCACCGGAAATTCGCGGGCGAGGCGCATGCCGTAGGCCATACGCACGCCGTGCACGCTTTCGCCGAAGACGCGACTGTCCGGCCGCGCAAAATAGACCAGCTCGAAAACGCACTGGCCCAGACACGGCGCGCGCTCGGCGAACAACACGCTGCGCATGCCGGTTTCGTCGAAAATCACCAGCTCGCCCGGTTCGACATCGCGCAGGAAACGCGCGCCCACCTGGTTAAGCGCGCAGGTTTCACTGGCCACGACGTAACCGCCGTCGGGCAGCGTGCCGATCGACAGCGGCCGGAAACCGAACGGGTCGCGCGCGGCCATCAGGCAGCGGGCGGTCATCATCGTAAAAGCGAAGGCTCCCTTCAGTTCGCCCAGCGCCCGCGCCACACGCTTGGGACGGCGCCGGAACATGGGATCGGCCAGCAAATGCAGCAGCACCTCGCTGTCGGAACTGGTCTGGAAAATGGAGCCGGACTCCTGATACATGCGACGCAGCTTGTCGGCATTGACCAGATTGCCGTTGTGGGCCACCGCCCACAGCCCGTCCACGCACTCGACCACCAGCGGCTGGACATTGTGAATCTTGGAAGAGCCGGTGGTGGAATAGCGCACATGCCCGATGCCCAGCGAACCCTTCAGTTCGCGCATGTTTTTCTCGGAAAACGTCTCGTTCAGCAGACCGGTCCCCTTCGCGGAACGGACGCGTTGCCCGTCCGCCACGACAATACCGGAGCCTTCCTGCCCGCGATGCTGCAGGGAAAACAGTCCGCGATAGATCAGGCCGCAGGCGTCTTCCACGCCGTACACGCCGAAAATCCCGCACTCCTCATGCGCTTTGTCGTCTGATGCCAACATAAAGTATCCTTTCCGCGCCACCGTCCGTATCGGAACCAAAAGGCATGACATAACGACGCCGCTTTGTCGAGAAAACTCGTCAATAATCTGAGGCGGCCTGCGGCGACAACCCAAGTGTACGGTTATGCGGGCGTGCCAGCATACGTAAAAGTCGGAAGCGTCTCTTTCTTTGCCCCTAATCTTCGGCGGATTCTTGGGCTATTGGATACTCAGTCCCTCGAAAAAACTGATGGAGCCTGCAAATCACGAGGCCCCGCTGAACACCGAACACGGAACACCGCTCACTTCTCGCCGAGGTACTGCGCCACGGCTTGCGCCACGCGTCGGCCGTCGGCAATGGCCCGCACCACCAGCGAGGCGCCCAGGGCCATGTCGCCGACGACAAAGACGCCGGGGCGGCGCGTCATGCCGTTTTCGTCGCGCAGCACGGTGCCGCGCCCGTCGCGTTCGAGAGCCAGCTCGTCATACAAACGATTCTGCACGGGACCGACAAAGCCCAGAGCCAGCAGCGCCAAATCGCACGGCCAAACGCATTCCGTGCCGGGCAGCGGGCGCGGCGACGGACGCTCCCCGGCCGCGGCGGCGACCCATTCGACCTCTACGCCGCGCACTTCCGCAACGCGTCCGGACTGGCCCGCGAAAGCCGTTGTGGAGACCGACCAGCGTCGCTCGCCGCCCTCCTCGTGACTGGTGGAGACCCGCAACTTGTTCGGCCACAGCGGCCAGGGCGTTTGCGGGGGGCGTTCCAGCGGCGGCCGGGGCATGATCTCCAGTTGCACGACACTACGCGCGCCCTGGCGCAAGGCGGTACCGAGACAATCGGCGCCGGTATCCCCGCCGCCGATCACCACGACATGCTTGTCGCGCGCCGACAGGCGCTCGTCGGCCGCCAGAGCCTCGCCTTCGAGCAAACGGTTCTGCTGCACAAGATAGGTCATGGCCGTATGAATGCCGCGCAGTTCGCGGCCGGGCACGGCGAGATCCCGCGGCTGGCGCGATCCGCCGGCCACAATCAGCGCGTCGAAACGGTCCAGCAGATAGCGGACGGAGAGATCTTCGCCCGCCTCCACCCCGCTTTCGAATACGACCCCCTCCTTCTCCATCAGTCGGATGCGGCGGTCCACCACGGCTTTTTCAAGCTTGAAGGCCGGAATGCCGTAGCGCAGAATGCCGCCGGGCCGCGGCGCGCGTTCGTACACCACCGTATCGTAACCCGCGCGATTGAGGGTCTGGGCGGCGGCCAACCCCGCCGGACCCGAGCCCACCACCGCCACCCGCGACCGTCGGCGGGTCGGCGCGACGACGGGTTGCACCCAGCCTTCGCGGAACCCGCGCTCGATCACGGCCCATTCCAATGCGCGAATGGCGACCGAATCGTCGTGAATGCCCAGCACGCAGGCGGCTTCGCAGGGGGCGGGACAGATACGCGCAGTGAATTCCGGGAAAGGATGACGCGCCAGCAGCAGATCGAGCGCTTCGCGCCAGCGGCCGCGCGCCACGCAACGGTTGATTTCGGGCACAATATTGCCGAGCGGACAACCGCTCCCGTGACAGAAGGGCGTGCCGCACTCCATGCAGCGACCCGCCTGCCGCAACACGGCCGCGTCCTCCAGAGCCTGTTCCACGCCGGCGAAGTCGCGGATACGCGCCTCCACGGGTCTGTGCGGGAGATCTTCCCGACCGTGCTCTAAAAATCCTGCGGACATGGTTGCCTTGTCTCTCCTTTGCGGTGCAGGGCTACGCCATGACCGGTTCTTCGCGCTCGGTGCATTCGTCCTCGCGCATCATGGCGCCCAGCGCCCGGCGGTATTCCATGGGGAAAACCTTTACAAACAGCGAACAGCGGCGCGGCCAGTTTTCCAGTATGTCGGCGGCCACGGGACTGCCGGTCAGTTCCCGGTGCCGCACGAGCATGGCATGCAGCTCCTCGCGGTCGGCGGGATCGTCCACCGGCTCGAGGTCGATGGTGTCCAGGTTGCAGCAGGCGTCGAAACGGCCGTCGGGATCGTACACATAGGCGATGCCGCCGCTCATGCCGGCGCCGAAATTGACGCCGGTCGAGCCCAGAATGGCGACGCGCCCGCCGGTCATGT
Organism: uncultured Victivallales bacterium; assembly: GCA_964646045.1. GTDB lineage: Bacteria > Verrucomicrobiota > Kiritimatiellia > UBA8416 > SLMC01 > CAZYAW01. The sequence continues at coordinate 11,861 of CAZYAW010000282.1, forward strand.
ATTCGCAGCCGTGATCGCCCAGGCCCTCGACCACGGCCCGCGCGCCGCTGTTGCGCACGGCGAAGCGCTCCCCCGCGCGTCCGTTCAGATAGACCTCTCCGGAGGTCGCGCCATACAGCAGCACATTGCCGGCGATGGCGTTGTCTTGCGGCGTCATGCGTGCGCCGCGCGGCGGACGCACGGCCAAAACGGCGCCCGAAAGACCTTTGCCGAGATAGTCGTTGGCCTCGCCCTCCAGCAGCAGGGTCATGCCGCGAGCGCCGAAGGCCCCGAAACTCTGACCGGCCGAGCCGCGGAAGCGCAGGCGCACGGTATCCGGCGGCAGACCGGCGCCGCCGTGACGACGCACCAGTCGCCCGGCGATCATGGCGCCCACCGCCCGATCCGTATTGCGTATCGGCAACGCGACCTCGACCGCCTCGCCCCGCTCGACCGCCGGCCCGATCTTTTTGAGCAGTCGCGCATCCAGCGTATCGGCGACGGCGTGCTCCTGCGGACGAGTCTGGCGCGCGACGTCGGCCGCCGCCGGAGGGGTCAGGATACGCGAAAAATCGAGCGTCCGCGCCTTGGCGAAAGCGACATCGGACTGCACTTTCAGCACATCGCAACGTCCGATCATCTCGTCCATGGTGCGGAATCCGAGACGGGCCATGATCTCCCGCACTTCGCGGGCCACGAAGAACATGAAATGGCGCACATGTTCGGGTCGTCCCGCGAAGCGCTTGCGCAATTCCGGATTCTGCGTGGCAATGCCGACCGGACAGGCGTTGTCGTGGCATTTACGCATCATCACGCACCCGCACGCCACCAGCGGCGCCGTAGCGAAGCCGAACTCCTCGGCCCCCAGCAACGCGCCGACGACCACGTCGCGCCCGGTCTTCAACTGGCCGTCCACCTGCAGACGCACCCGCGTGCGCAGTCCGTTGCGCACCAGCGTCTGCTGCGTCTCGGCCAGGCCCAGTTCCCACGGGGCGCCGGCATGACTAATGGAAGACAGCGGCGAAGCGCCGGTCCCGCCGTCGTATCCGCTGATCAGAATGACGTCGGCCTTGGCTTTGGCCACGCCGGCCGCCACCGCGCCCACGCCGGCCTCGGAGACCAGCTTCACGGAAACACGGGCGTCGGGATTGACGCATTTGAGATCGAAAATCAGCTCGGCGATATCCTCGATCGAATAGATGTCGTGATGCGGCGGCGGCGAAACCAGCGTCACACCCGGCGTCGAGTGCCGAACGCGGGCGATTTCGGCGTCCACCTTGTGTCCGGGCAATTGTCCGCCCTCGCCCGGCTTGGCCCCCTGCGCGATTTTGATCTGCAAGTCGCGGGCGTTCACCAGATATTCCGTCGTCACGCCGAACCGTCCGCTGGCCACCTGCTTGATCGCGCTGCAACGCGAATCCCCGTTGGCTTCCACGCGGTAGCGCACGGCGTCCTCCCCGCCCTCGCCGCTGTTGCTCATGCCGCCCATACCGTTCATGGCCAGCGCCAGCGTTTCGTGCGCCTCGCGGCTGATGGAGCCGAAACTCATGGCCCCCGTCACGAAACGCCGCACCAGACTCTCCGCCGATTCCACCTCGTCCAACGGAACCGCCTCGCGCTCCTGCCAGGTCAACAGGCCGCGCAGCACGCTCTGGCGCCGGGACTGATCCGCAATCAAGGCGGCGTATTGCCGATAGAAATCCTCGCGATTCTCGCGCACCGCCCGCTGCAGCAGCGTGAGGCTCTCCGGCGTCCACAAATGCCGTTCCCCGTCCGTGCGATAGCGATAGCGTCCGCCCGAGGGCAACAAAGGCACCGCTGCGCCGCGCACGGCGGCCGCCGCCTCGACGCGCACGTTGATCTCGGCGGCGATTTCCTCGAGGCCGATGCCGCCCACGCGCGACGCGGTACCCTCGAAATAGCGTTCTACGATTTCCGCGCCCAGTCCGACCGCCTCGAAGACCTGCGCCCGGCGATAGCTACGCAGCGTGGATATCCCCATTTTCGACATGACCTTGAGCAGCCCCTTGCACAGCGCGTCCAGATAGTTCTGAATGCAGGCCACCACCGGCAGGGGTTCCGGCAGAGCGTGGTCGAGCGCCAAATCCGCAATGGTCTCGAAGGCCAGACAAGGGTTGATCGCCGAAGCGCCGTAGGCCAGCAAAGCGGCCATGTGGGCCACCTCGCGCGCCTCGCCGGTTTCGACAATGAGCCCCGTCCGCGTCCGCAGGCCCCGTTGAATCAAACGTCGGTTGACCGCCGAGACCGCCAGCAGCGCGGGAATGGGGGCGCGGGTTTCCGGCAAGTCGCGGTCGCTGAGAATCAGGATGCGTACCTGGCCGTCGCGGGCCGCCGCCTCCGCCTGACGGCACAAACTGTCCAGCGCCGTTTCCAGCGCCCGGCCCGCGCCGCGAGCGGGAAAGGACATGGACAAGGTACGAGTCTGGAAATCGGGGTGTTTGAGAGCGCGGATGCGCGCCAGATCCTCATTGGCCAGGAAAGGATGCCGCAACTTGACCAGCCGCGCATGGCCGGGGGTTTCCGCCAGCATCTGATCCGAATTGCCCAGAAACGTCATCAGCGACATGACCAGCTCCTCGCGGATCGGGTCGATGGCCGGATTGGTGACCTGCGCGAAGAGCTGCTTGAAATAGTCGTACAGTAAAGGAGCCTTTTCCGAAAAGACGGCCAGCGGCTGATCGCTGCCCATCGAGCCGATCGGCTCCGGCGCCCTTGCGGGCCCGGGCGGCCGAAACA
>CAZYAW010000283.1:0-3026 GCA_964646045.1 uncultured Victivallales bacterium
CGCGGCAAGGGCTGGCGCGGGCCCTACCTTCAGCAGGAAGGCACGCGAACCGTCTATCCTAATGAGGACGGCCAGGCGCTGGCGGGGTCGGGACCGACCGCCGAGATCCCCGTCATCCACGATCCGCGCCACGCCACCGACGCCGACGCCGCCGAACAACGTTTCTACCGCGTGCAGATGCGCACCAACACGCTCTACCTGGTCTACGTGGGCGCCGACGCCGCATTCGGGACGGGCGACGATGTCGCGCAACCCCTGGAGGCGCGATGACCGACCGAGCCCGCATGGTTTCTTCCCGATCCGGCATGACGCTCATCGAGCTGGTCGTGGTGCTCGCGCTGCTGGCCGGACTGGCGGCGATGACGTTGACCGGCGTGGCCGACCTCGGCAACCGCGACCGCTACGACGAGACCACCGTGCGCATGAAACTGATTCGCGAGGCGGTCATTGGCGACGGCATCGCAGCGGGCCGTTTCGTCCGCGAGATGGGGCGGTTGCCGATGGTGCAAACCGCCGCGGACGGGGTGCGCATCGAGGAGCTTTGGCGGGATGCGGGCGGCATCGGCTACGGGACCATCTCGATCAATCTGGCCTCCGGCGCCTGGCAATGGCCGGAGTCAGGCACATTCGGAGGCAACCTGCCCGACACAGTGGACCTGACCTTCGGGTGGAACGGCCCGTATCTTATGGTGGATGATCCGGCCACGGCCGAGAGCTACGACGGGTTTGGCAACCCCTGGAATGTCGCGGGAGACGGGGTCGGCGATATCGTCACTGACATCACGAGCCTTGGATCGGACGCCGCGGTAGACGGCTCGGCCTGGGACGAAAAGGATCGGACGCTCGACCTGGCGGCCCTGTTGCCGGAAACCGAACTGACGGTTCTGATCAAAGCGCGCAACAGCACGAACGCGCAAGACGTGGCTTGGCGATCGGTCGAGGCTGTGGACGACTCCGCCGTCTGGAGCAATACGCCGCCCTATCGTCTGCATAAGCTCCATGTGGCCCTCTTTACTCCTGTTGCCGGCGCGAACTCCGCCTTCATCGACCGCGTTGTTCTGCCGGCGGTCGCGACCGACGTGGCCGGCGCGGTACGGTTCGACGATTTGATGCCGACGGCGTGCAGGATATACGCCTACGGGTATCTCGGCGATCCGGCCGAAGCGGCCTCGCTTCAAACGAGCGGGCAAGAGCCGGAACGGGTGCAGCTCAAGCCCGGACCCAACATCGTCACGCTGTACTTGAGGGAGCCGTTGCCATGAGATTTCCCGGACAAGGAAAATTGTTGGTGGTCGCCGTCCATGACGGGCTGACGTGGCGGGCGTATGCCCTGCGGCGCGGGCCCGGGGAGTGGACATGCGTCGATCGCGCGGAGGAGGCGTCGCGCGCCGGACGCGGCCTGCCGAAGACCATTATCGAGTTCGTTGTCAGTTCCCGCGCGCGGCGTTTGCGCGTGCTGCTTTCGGGGGATGTGCATGCGCTGTCGGCCGAACTGCCGGAGGATGCCTCCGACGAGGAACTGCACGCGGCGCTGGCCTACGAAGCGCAGGGTGAAATCGGGTTGGAGGCGGCCGGACATCGCCTGGCGGCGGCGCGGGCGACGCTCTACGACATGGGCGGCGAGCGCAAGGGGCTGCTGGCGGCCGCCTTCGAGATCGAGCGCCTGGAACGGCTCGCGGCCGAGGCGGACCGCGAAGGCGTCGTCTTCGACGGCGCGGGGTCGCTGGAACTGGCGATCCTCTCGGCCCACGCCCATCGCGCGCCCAACCGGCGCCTGCTGCTGGTTCGCGAGCGCACGAGCTTCTATGCGGTCCCCGCCAACGATCCGCAGCCGTTCCTGACCGCGATGCTGCCGCTGGGGCTCGACGCGGGCAGCGACCCGACCGCGAAGGAACGGGCCGATCGCGCCCGCGAGCGGTTGAGCGTACATAACGCCGTGCCGCTGACCGTGGCGCTGCCGGGCCAAGTCGAGCGTCTGCGCGGCAGCGTGGCTCCGTACCTGGACGCGGGCGCGGACGTGGAATACGTGCCGCTGCCGGAACTCGAAGAGGCGGCGCTGCGTACCGAGGCGGGCGGACGAACGGGCGGCGTGACCGAAGCCTGTCCGTGGATCGGCCTGCCCCCGCGTCCGCGCGATCCGCATCGGCACGGCACTGTCATCCTGTTCGTTATTCTGGCCCTGACGCTGGGCTGGGCCGAGCTGCGCAAACAGGGGCTCGAACGCGACCTTTGCGATGCCCGGGCCAACTTGGCGGCATGGGAGAAGCTGGAAGAGGCGCGCAAGCAGGCCGCGGACGAAAGCAAGACGCTGCGCGACCGGCAGGGAGCGACGATGGCGCAGCGGGCCATACTGGATGAGCGGCGCTGCCTGCCGCGCGGGCTGCTGCCGCTATTGGGCGCGCTGGCCGAGAACATGCCGCCTTATTCGGCGCTGGTATCGGTCGAACAGCGCGCAGCCGACGGGTTCGAGGTCGCGGGGCTGACCCGCTGGCAGGATGGATTGACCCGACTCGACGCCGCGCTGCGCGAGATGGGCGAACGCGAGGGCATGCGCCGCGAGTTCGGCGGTCTGGAAACGATCGAGGGGCAGTACGCGCAACGTTTTCGCTTCACGATACATATTGGGGAGTACCGGCCATGATGCGGACATTGCGGCGCGCGTTGCGCCAATGGAAACGCGAGTTTCTGGCGTTCTGGGGACGCTTCACGGCGTTTCACCGGATCGTCATCGGCATCCTGCTCGCCATGGGGATCGTCTTCCTCGCCCGGACGCGGGTCATTGATCCGCTGGAGCGCGATCTGGCCACGGAGCACAAAACCCTGGCCGACAAGGGCGTTCCCGCCCGGGTGCCTGCGCCGGAAGAAGACGAGGATATCCAGGAAGAGACGCTTCGCGCGGAGAATCTGCAGCGCAGCCTGAAGAAACGGACGGCCGAGCTAAAGGCCGCGGAGGCGTCGAGTCCGTACCGGCTCGACGCCGGGAAGGCCGATGCCAGCGCCGCGCTCCTGGCGCTCGCCGGCCGGCA